>DATKEI010000063.1:0-17507 GCA_035544455.1 Binatia bacterium
GCATCGCGGGAGCGCCATCCCTGGACATCCTCGCCGACCTGGCCACCTGCGACTTCGTGCTGGTCGGGAGCGCCGACTGAGGGTCGTGCACGTCGTGGAGTATCCACGGCGCCATCGTGCTGGAGCAGAAGGGGATCCCGACCGTGGTCATGGGGACGGGGGAGTTCGAGGCCCTCGCCCGGCTCGAGTCCCGGAACCGCGGGCTTGCCGACCTGCCGCTGGCCCTCGTCCCGCATCCTCTCGGGGGCATTCGCGAGGATGAGGTGCACGCAAAGGCCGACCTGGCCGTCGAGTCGGTGGTGCGGTCGGTGACGCGCTCGTGAGCGGGCCGGCCGCGAGGGCGTTCCGGCTGGAGGGCTCCTACCCCGACATCAACCGCCACTACCAGGAACACGGGTGGACGGACGGGTTGCCGATCGTCCCCCCCACGGACGGCGCGGTGGCGGAGTTCCTCCGCTGGACCGATCGCGACCCGCGCGATGTGGTGGGCGTGCTCCCCCCGCGGCAGGGCGAGGCCACCGTCGAGCGGATCGCCATCAACGCGGTGATGGCGGGCTGTCGTCCCGAGTACATGCCGGTCATCGTCGCCGCCATCGACGCCCTGGCCGACCCGGCCTTCAACCTGGACTCGGTGCAGGCCACCACGCATCCCGTGGCCCCGCTCGTCATCGTCAACGGACCGGTGGCCGGCCAGCTCGGCATCAACGCCGGCTACAACGCCTTCGGCCAGGGCTTCCCGGCCAACGCCACCATCGGCCGGGCCGTGCGGCTGATCCTCATGAACGTCGGCGGGGGGCTGCCGGGCACGGGCGATCGCTCGACCCAGGGCAGCCCGGCCAAGTTCGCGTACTGCATCGCCGAGAACGAGGCGGCCAGCCCGTGGGAGCCGCTCCACGTCGAGGTGGGCTTCCCCCGCGAGGTGAGCACCGTCACCGTCATCGGCTGCGAGGGCCCGCACAACATCCAGGACCATCACAGCGCGAGCGCCAACGGCATCCTGCGCAACGTGGTCGGGGCGATGGGCCAGGCCGGCAGCAACAACATCATCAACGGCGGCTGGCCGCTGCTCTCCCTCGGCCCCGAGCACGCCGCCACCATCGCCCGCGACGGCTTCACCAAGCGGCAGGTGAAGGAGTACGTCTTTGCCCATGCCCGGTACCCCCTCGCCGCGCTCGGCGCAGAATACCGGCGCTACCAGGTGGAGGTGCGCAAGGTCCCGAGCGACCCGGGCACCCTCCTGCCGATCGCCGACTCCGCGGACGCCATCACCGTCATTGTCGTGGGCGGGGCCGGCAAGCACTCGTGCTGGCAACCCACCTTTGGCGATCAGACTCGGCCGGCGCGCCGCGCCATCGCCCGCCGCGACGGCACCCCCATCCGCCAGGTGTCCGACCTTCGCCGTCCGTAGCTCCTTCGCCCCGGGGCCAGGGCGGTCGATCGGCGCGGGCACGCAGCTGGACGAGGACCTGGAGGTGGGAATCCACGATGCCATGCCGGGCCGGCAACATGTCCTCGGGAGCCTCGGCGGCGACTCTCACCGCAACTTCCCGGTCGCCATAGACCGGGGCGCCCGCCGCCTCATCCTCGAGGCCCCGTGACCGCTGGCCGCCGGGACCAGGGCACGCCCCGGGGTGCGGCCGACCAGGCGGACTCCCCCATCCTCGCCGCCGACGCGCCGCTGCGCGCGACCCTAGGCCAGCTCGCCGAGGGCGCGCGGCTCGTCTTCCTCGCCGGGCTGCCCGGCACGGGAAAGAGCCTGATCGCACACCAGATCGTCCACCTGGCGCGCGCGGCGGGGCGGACCGTCCACCTGCTCCAGTGGGACGTGGCGCGCCCGGTCTTCGAGGCCAGCCCGGCCGGACAGCGCTATCCGCAGGACGATGGCGTGACGCATCCATTGATCCGCAAGGCGGCCGGGCTGTGGGCGCGCCGCGCCGTGGCCGCCTGGGATCGGCGCGAGCCGGCGGGGCACCTCCTCGTCGGAGAGACACCGCTGGTGGGGAACCGGTTCATCGAGCTCGCCCGGCCCGCGGACGACGAGGCCGAGCGCGCGCTCGGCGCGCCGACGTGCTGCTTCGCGGTCCCGGTGCCCTCGCGCGAGATACGCGCGCTCATCGAGGCCGAGCGCGAGCGCCGCGCCGTCGCGCCGGTCCACCCGCGCGAGCGCGAGGACGCATCGCCCCACGTGCTCCGGGCCCTGTGGCACGAGCTGGCCGCCGCTGCGCTAGCGGACGTCGAACCCGCGGGGACCGCGCCGCCCTCCCCTCCGCCCAGCGGTCGGCCGGACGCGCCGCCGCCGTGGGATCCGGACGTGTATGCCCGCGTCTACCAGCGACTGCTCCGCCATCGCCGCGTGGTGCTCGTCGCGATGGGGACGCGCCTTCCGACGGCACGGCTGTCCGTGTACGACTTCGCCGCGCCGCCGCCGGACCTCGTCCCGGAGCCCGCCGAAGCGACGGTGATCATCCGGGAGGCGGAAGCGCGCTGGGCCGACCTCGACGCGCTCCGGGCGGAGGTGGAGCGCTGGTGGAGGTGAGCCGACCCTTGCCGCGAACCGCGGGCGCCACCCGGGTCGCGTCGACGTGAATGCGCTCCGTTGCCGTCGCCCGCGAGCGCGACCTGGCCGGACCCCTTCATGAACTCGCCTTCCGCGTCCTGCGCGCGCCCTCACCCTGGCCCTCTCCCCATCCCGGGGGCGAGGGAACGCCAACGAATCCCTCGCCCTCGGAGGGGGAGTCGTTGCGGTGCTCCGTCGCGACAGATGGGATCTCAGCCGAGTGCCACCTCGGCGAGGAGCCGAGCAAAGTTGCCGCCGAGCACCTTGCGCACGTCGGGCTCGGTGAAGCCGTGGGCGAGGAATGCCGCGGGCAGCGGCGCGAACTCACGGTATGTCGGCATCGAGGTGAAGGTGGTGAGGCCCGCCATGTCCGTGCCGATGGCGACGTGGTCGCTGCCGACGAGCCGGCGCACGTACTCGACCTCGGCGACGAGCTGCTCGACCCCGGCCGCCGTGCGCGTGTGCGGCCAGATGCCGATCAGGCCCCCGCCCGCGGCCACCTCCCGCAGCAGATCGTCCGGCAAGTGCCGGCGCACGTCCGGTCGCAGGGCAGCGGGGCCCGTGTGCGACACCATGACGGGATGCCGGGACGCGGCCAAGATCCCGCGCAGGGTGTCGGGCGAGGCGTGGGCGCCGTCCACCACCATGCGCAATCGGTTCATCTCGCCGACCACCGCGGCCCCGAAGGCGGTGAGGCCGCCGTGGCGTGCCGCCTCGGTCTGGATGTCGCCCAGCTCGTTGATCCGGTAGTGTACGAGCTGAATCGATCGGACGCCGAGCCGGTGGAACTCCTCCACCCGGGCCAGGTCGCCCTCGAGCGCGTCGGCGCCCTCGAAGGCGATCAGCGCTCCCGGCACTCCGCAGGCCCGGATCGCCCCGAGGTCGGCGGGCGCGAGCACGAGCTGCACCCGTCCCTCCCGGGCGCGCACGAGCACCCGCTCGAGCCGCATCACCGTGTCCCGGTAGAGCTGGCCGGCCACCGGCTCCCGCGACTGCCGGATCCCGCCGCCCGGGTAGCGATGGATAACGGGGCCGTCGGTGGAGATGGCGAAGCACGCCGCGTCGACCCCGCCCACACGCATCTCGTCGAGCGCGGCGAGCGGCAGCTCGCCCGTGCGCGGCCGGTGAAACGCGCCGGGGTGAGCGTGCACGTCCACGGTGGCGGCGCTGGAGATGGCATCCGCGCCATGGCGCAGGAGATCTCGCGTCCGGCGCCGCGTTCCCTCCTCGGTGGGCCCGCCGGCGGCCCGGGCCACCGCCTCGAGGCTGCCCACCACGAACGCCGGACCGGCCGCGGGGTCGTGCCCCGCGCAGCAATCGGGGCCGGGCTCGTGGGGCGCACCCGGGCGGTGAACGCGATGGGCGGTCGACTCGTCCATGCTCACCACTCCGCTACGAGACCGTCCCGGTAGACGACATCGGCCCTCGAGAGGGAGAGGGCTGAGATGAGGGTGGGTATCGATTCACGCGAGTTGGGTCTATGGACCGCCGCCCCCGAGGCATGAGCCGTACAGCGAGGCGCCAGGGCATTCGCGGCCGCGCTCGATATCGTGCGCGTCCCACGCCTGTCGCGCGGCCTCCTGCTGCCCGGGCGACACGCAGCCCGTGGCCAGCGCCAGAAGCATCCAGAGGGCCAGTCGACTCAGCCCGGACCCCGGGGGGCCCGCCTGGACGATGGCGAGCTTCCGGGCACAGAAGGCAGTCATGTCTCAGAGCCGCCGGATGTCGATCCAGACCGCGTCCCCGTGCTCCGCCTGCACGACGTCCATCATGTGCTTCGTCCCGCCCGGACCGTCGCCGCCCTCGCCGTTCCACAGGCAGATCAGGGCGACGCGGGCGCCGCCAAGCCGTTGCGCCTCGTCGAGCATCCACCGGTTGACCCGCTCGAACGGATCCTCGCCGGCGGCGAGCGGGCCGAGCACATCCGGCGCCACGAGGCGCTCCGAGCGGGAGATCACCGCCCGGTAGCGATCGAGCCAGCGATCGCCGGCGAAAGCCACGGACTGCTCGACAAAGGCCGGCTCGTCGAGCGGCAGGTACACGCGCGTCTTCACCCCCCGTGCGAGGGCCGCCTCGGCAAACAGGATGTCGCCCCCGCACGCCGCGCTCGAGATCGCGACGTCGGCGGGCCCGGCGGCGAGGCGGTCGAGCTCCCCCTCGATCGCCTGCCGTGCCGCGGGCTCGAGAGCGGGCGGAAACCGGGGCGTCGCCCGCCCCGGGCCGTCGATCATGTGTCCGCTGAACAGCAGGGCACGGGATCCCGAATCGCCTGCCGCGCTCATGCCTTCCGCTCCCTTCTCGCCGTCGGCCTGGATCGTAGCACGTGGCGCGCCGCCCGGGCCGGGACGGCACCTCCTGCCTCGCCGGCCGGTCGCGGGCGGCCCGGCCGGCGGACGGCCGCCGCAGATGGTCCGGCGCACGCGGAGCGTGCCACTGTCGCGGTTGAAGGGACCGACGCGATCAGCGCGGCGATCTCTTCGCGGTCCGGATGCCCAGCGCCTCCGTCGTTCAGGGCAAGGGCAGGCTCACGGCGCGGCCCTCGTGCAGGGAGCGGGCGACCGCCTCCACGAACTCCATGTAGGCCACCCCGTCCTCGAACGAGGGGTAGACGGGCGTTCCCTCCCGGATGGCCGAGGCGAAGTCGGCTTCCACCTGCCACTCGCTCCTGAGCTCCGGCGGGATCGGCACCGCCTCGGGCACGGGGCGGTCCGTCACCAGGCCCGGCCGCACGCGGCGGCCGGGATCGACGCGCCCGACCCGCACCTGGTGGTTCAGCACGTCGTAGTGGAGCGCCCCGCGGGTGCCGTAGATCTCGATGGCATCGCCCGGCGCGAAGGGGGCCACGCCGGACCACGTGTACACGTAGTGGGCCCCGGACTCGAGCTCGCCGGTGACGGCGACCGATTCGGGCACGCGCACGTCGCGGAGCACGCCGGTCTGGGCCTCGCGCCGGCGCGACGTGAAGATGCGCCCGCTGGCGTTGACCGTGCGCGCCCGCCCCACCCAGCGGTTGAGAATCTCCGCGTAGATGCCGAGGGTGAGGATGTTGTAGCCGGACACCTCGCGATCCATCCGCCAGTGGAACGGCGCGTCGGGGCTGAGGTTGCTCTCGGCCAGGTGGTGCAGGCGCACCAGCCGGATGTCGCCGAGGTCGCGCTCGATGATCTGGCGCACGAACCGGTCGCCCGGCATCACGTGGGGCGCCGGGCACAGCATGGTCACCTGCCCGGCATGCCGGCGCGCCGCGTCCGCCATGTCGCGCGCCTCGGCCAGGGTCCGCGCCATGCGCGCCTGGCAGAAGACGTGCTTGCCCGCCTCGAGGGCGCGCAGGCTGAGGTCGCGGTGCATGTAGGGCGTCGTCCCGATCAGCACCGCGTTCACGTCGTCCCGGCCGTACACGGCCTCGGCGCTGTCCACGACGTGGGGGATCTTCCACTCCCGGGCCACCGCCTCCGCGCCGGCCCGCCGGCGGTTGTGGACCGCCACCACCGTGCAGTCGGGGATCTTGGCGAAACCCGGCAGGTGCCGCGAGGTGACGATGCCGCCCGCGCCAATGATGCCGATCCGGATCGGGGTCATTCCGCCGTCTCCTTCCGAAGAGCCGCCGTCGTGGCGGGCAAGGGGGCCGACAACCTGCTGGCGCTCCGGGCCGAGAGCGTCTATAAGAACCTGACACGAACAGCGCGGGCGTGTCCACCGGGGCGCCCGCAAGGAGGAGAGCCGTGGCGAAGTTCAAGGTGGTGACGCCGGCCGGAGCGAGCTTCACGACGGGGTACCAGCTCGAGATGGAGGCCCTCGACCCGCTCGGCGCGGAGATCGTGGAGATCCCGGCGGGGACGGAGGACGAGTTCGTCAAGGCGGCCCGGGACGCCGACGCCCTGTACGCCAAGGGCCGGCCCATCACCAGGCGGATGATCGACGGCCTCGAGCGGTGCCGGGTCATCTCGCTCGGCAGCGTGGGGGTCGACTCCGTCGACGTCGCCGCCGCCACCGCGCGCGGCATCCCCGTGACGAACGTGCCGGACACCTTCATCGAGGAGGTTGCCGATCACGCGCTGACGCTGATCCTCGCCACCTTCCGCCGGCTGGTCGTCCAGGACCGCCTGGTCCGCGAGGGCCGCTGGCGCGAGGGCCGCCCCATGCTGCTCGAGCATCCCCGGCTGATGGGCCAGACCCTCGGGCTCATCGCCTTCGGGCACGTGGCGCGCGCCGTCGCCGTCCGGGCCCGGGGCTTCGGTCTGCACATGGTGGCGTACGACCCCTACGTCGAGGAGCTGGTGATGCCCCAGTACGGCGTGGAGCCGGTGGGCCTGACCGAGCTGCTCCAGCGCTCCGACATCATCTCGATGCACGCGCCGGCCACGCCGGAGGCCCATCACCTGCTGACCGAGGAGCACTTCCGGCTGATGAAGCCGTCGGCGCTCTTCATCAACACCGGGCGCGGCCCCACCGTCGACGAGGGCGCCCTCGTCAAGGCCCTCCAGGAGGGCTGGATCGCCGGCGCCGGGCTCGACGTGCTCGAGCAGGAGCCCCCCGCCCCGTCCAACCCGCTGCTCGGGATGGACAACGTCATCCTCACTGCCCACGTCGCCTCGGCCTCGGCCCGGTTCGACTCGGCCCGGCTCCGCCGCGTCGGCCACGAGATCGCGCTCGTCCTCCGCGGGCGGTGGCCCCGGAGCTGCGTGAACCCCTCGGTCCTCGAGAAGTCCAAGCTGGCGCGCTGGCAGCCGTACTCCATGGAACGCGGGCCGGGCGCGTAGGGCGGGCCGATGCAGCGGCGAACGCTGGGGCGGACGGGCCTGTCCGTGTCCACCCTCGGATTCGGCTGCGGCGCCGTGGGCGGCCTCATGGTCCGCGGAGCCGCGGCCGACCAGGAGCGGGCGGTGGCGCGGGCGCTCGAGCTGGGCATCAACTTCTTCGACACCGCGCCCGCCTACGGCGACGGCGAGTCCGAGCGCAACCTCGGGCGCGTGCTGCGGACCCTCCGCCCGGACGTCGTGGTAACCACCAAGTTCCGGATCCCGCACGAGGCGCGGAGCCGGGTCGCCGACGCGGTGACGGCATCGCTCGAGCAGAGCCTCGGCCGGCTCGGCCTCCCGCGGGTCGACGTGCTCCAGCTCCACAACCTGATCTCGGCGGACGGCCGGGGCACGACCCTCTCCGCCGACGTCCTGCTGGGCGAGCTGGTGCCCGCCATGGACAAGCTGGTCGCCCAGGGGAAGATAGGCTTCTACGGCATCACGGCGCTGGGCGACACCCCCGCCCTGCACCGGGTGATCGACGCACGCGTCCTGTATACGGCCCAGGTCTGCTACAACCTGCTGAACCCAACCGCGGGGTCGGCGGTCCCCGCGGGCTTCCCGGCCCACGACTTCGGGCGGTTGCTCGCGCGGACGCAGGCCGCCGACATGGGCGTGGTCGTGATCCGGGTGCTGGCGGGCGGCGCCCTGAGCGGGGTCGAGGCGCGCCACCCCCTCGGCATGCCCTCGGTGGACCCGATCGCCTCCGGACCGAACTACCGGGCCGACGTCGAGCGCGCCGGACAGCTGGCCGCGCTGGTCCAGGAGGGCCACGCCGGCTCCGTTGTGGAGGCGGCGCTCCGCTTCGCCATCGCGAACGACGCGGTGTCCACCGTCCTGGTCGGGTACTCGACCCTCGACCATCTCGAGTACGCCGCCGCCGCGGTCAACAAGGGTCCGCTCGGGCCGGCCGCGCTCGACCGTCTGGCCGCGCTGTGGCGCGGGTTCGCGGCCGGCCAAGGTCAAGTCAGGACATGAGTGAACGTATTGACCGCGTCGCGGCAGCTCATCTCCACCTGGCCTCCTGGATCACCATGGTCCCCGCGTGCGATCAGCTATCTTCAGACGTCGCCTGAGGGGCGCATGAACCAATCGGCGTCGCGTCTGCCCGCTGGGGGGGAGTCGGGGGTGGAGCGGTGGTCGCTCCCCCCCGACTCCACTTAGCCCATGGCGCCGATACCCGCGGTCAGCCTGGCCGCGATGCCGGGCCGCCGGCGCGCCACCCTCGAGATCGCCCAGCGCTTCGAGCAGGCCGGCTTCGCGGGGATCTACTGCCCCAGCCTGGGCGACTGCGTGGGCCTGTGCGAGGCCATCGGGCTGTCCACGCGCTCGATCCCGTTCGGCACCAGCATCGCCAACATCTACACGCGGCATCCCAGCGACTTCGCCCAGACCGCCGCACTCATCCACGAGCTCTCCGGTGGCCGCTTCCGGTTCGGGGTCGGGGTGAGCCACGCCCCGGCCCACGCTCGCCTCCGCGTCAACCCCGGCCCGCCCCTCGCCGACATGCGCCAGTTCGTCGCCGACGTCCGCGCCGCCGCCGCCCAGTGGGGCGAGATGCCGCCCATCACGCTGGCGACCCTTCGCGCCCGCATGACCACGCTCGCCGGCGAGATCGCCGAGGGCGCGGTCTGGGCCAACGCCGCGCGGCGGCACATGCCCGCGTCGCTCGAGCACCTGCCCGACCGGGCGCTCCAGGACCCGGCCTTCTTCATCGGCAACATGGTGCCGACGTGCGTCGATCCCGATCGCGCCGCCGCCGCCGCCGTGCTGCGCAAGGTGCTCGGCGGCTACGTGCGCCTGCCGAACTACCAGAACTACTGGATCGAGGCCGGCTTCGAGGAGGAGATGACGGCGATCCGCGCCGCCCTCGCCGCCGGCCGCGAGCGCGAGGTGCCCGGCCTCATGTCCGACCGCTGGCTGTCCGAGGTGACGCTGTCCGGCTCGGCGGCGGAGGTTCGGGAGGGCATCGAGGCCTGGTACGCGGCCGGCGTCCGCACGCTCATCCTCGTGCCCTCGTCGACCCGGGGCAACCAGATGGTGGCCCTGCAGGAGCTGCTCGACCTCTACCGCTGATCGGCCGCCACCGCGTCCCGCCTCTTCCCGGACCCTGCCGGGCATCCGATCGGCGCCGCTTCAATGCCCCCGTGATGCATGGACTTGCGTAGTCGTGTGATGCAGTTCGCGTGACTTCACATGAGGCGCATGATCGGTGACAGAAGTCGAGACCCCGACATCGCTGCCGTTTTTCCGGATGCGGCCGCGGTGAACCGAGCGCTCCGCATGTTGCTTGATGCCGTGCCACCGCGCCGAGCCAATCGGCGTAGCGCCTAACGAGCCGGGCGGACGAGCCCTCGACGAGGGCGCCACCCACCCGGCTCAGTCGAGAGTACGTGACGGCCGCCGATCCCGTGGTGGGGGCCTGACCCTTCTTCGAGACGGCAGGCCGCAACCTCCTTGCCGCAGAAGGCGTGGTGCCTGACTTCGGCTCGCCGCCGCGGGCGCGGCCGTGCCTCCGCCCGCCCTGTACCGCTGATCGGCTTGATGGCGGCGGCGTCCTGAGGCAAGATCACAGGGCGACACCGACCCCGACATTGCGAGGTGACCCCATGGACCGCCCTGCGAACTCCCCGCGCGAGAACGAGCTGCTCGACCTGGCCCAGCGCTATCTCCCCGGCGGCGTCCTGGGGTCGCGGGCGGCGCCGGACGGCCTGGCGTTCGTGGTCAAGCGGGGGCAGGGCTCGAAGGTCTGGGACGTCACCGGGCGCGAGTACATCGACTACCTGATCGGCTCCGGCCCGATGATCCTCGGCCACGCGCATCCTGCCGTCCTGGAAGCCGTGCAGCGCCAGGTCGAAGACGGCACGACGTTCTTCTGGGTCAACGAGCCCGCCCTCGACCTCGCCGCCGAGATCTGCCGCTCGGCGCCCTGCGCGGAGCAGGTGCGCTTCACTTCCTCGGGCACGGAGGCGACCTTCTTCGCCCTGCGCGCCGCGCGCACGTACCGGCACCGCAGCAAGATCATGAAGTTCGAGGGCGGCTACCACGGCAGCCACGACTACGCCCTGATGAGCATGGCGCCGAAGTCGCCCAAGGCGTTCCCGGCCCCGACGCCGGACTCGGCGGGCATCCCGGTCGTCCTCGAGGGCGAGGTGCTCATCGCGCCATACAACGACCTGCCCACGGTCGAGTCGCTCCTCGCCGTGCACGGCGACGAGCTGGCCGCGGTGATCGTCGAGCCCTTCCAGCGGCTCATCCCGCCGCACGGGAACTTCCTCAAGGGGCTGCGCGCGCTCACCGAGCGGCATCGCATCCCGCTGATCTTCGACGAGGTCGTCACCGGCTACCGCTTCGCCTACGGCGGCGCCTCCGAGTACTACGGGGTCACGCCCGATCTCGCCGCCTACGGCAAGATCATCGGCGGCGGCTTCCCGCTCGCCGCCGTGGCCGGAAAGCGCGACATCATGCAGGCCTTCGACCCGGGCCTCGAGGGCGCCGGCGACTTCATCTCGCAGGTCGGCACCCTCAACGGAAACCCCGTGGCGGCCGCGGCCGGGCTCGCCACCATGGCCGAGCTCCGCCAGCCCGGAGCGTACACGCGCCTTCACGCCCAGGGCCAAGCCCTCAAGGAGGGTCTCGCCGATCTCGTGGCCCGCGCCGGCATACCCGCCCAGGTGGTGGGCGAGGCGCCGCTCTTCGACATCGTCTTCACCGACCGGCCGGTGCTCGACTACCGGGCCTTCCTCACCGCGGACACCGCGCTCATGAAGGCCTTCAACACCGAGTGCCTCAAGCGGGGCGTCCTCAAGGGGTCCCAGAAGATCTACATGTCGCTGGCCCACACCGACGACGACATCGCCCGCACCCTCGAGGTGTTCAAGGCCGCTCTCGGCGCCCTGCCCCGGACGCGCCGCCCGTAGCCCGTCGACGGCGGGGGTGACCCGGCGGCGGCGGCGCGGCCTCCACGAGCGCTGCGGCGCCGCCGACGAGTTGGGCACGCGGGCCCCGCGCTATCGACCCGAGCCCTCGTCCGCGCCGCGACCACGCGCCCGTCGATAGGGCAGGAGCGGGCGGCCGCGTTGTCGCGGCGGCGATGCCCGGCTATCATGGCGCTGCGATGCCTGGCCCCCCGCCGATGTGCGACCGGCTGCTCCAGGCGATGCGGGAGTCCGCGGCCCGGCAGTACGGGGGCGAGCGGGTCACCGAGCTCGCCCACGCCTTGCAGTGCGCGGATCTGGCCAGTGCGGCAGGGGCGGACGACGAGCTGGTGCTGGCGTGCCTCCTCCACGACGTGGGCCGCTACGCGGTGGACCAGCGCACCGTCTCCGACACGCTCGAGGTGACCGGGCCGACCCCTGGCGGCCGGCGCGGCCACCACGAGGCGGGAGCGGACCTGATCGCGCCTCACGTCCCGCCCCGCGTCGCCTGGCTGGTGCGCATGCACGCCGACGCCAAGCGCTACCTCTGCGCCACCGAGCCGGGGTATCGCGATCGGCTCTCGCCCGGGTCGCAGCACACCCTCGCGCTCCAGGGCGGGATCATGCGGCCGGACGAGGTGGCGGCCCTGGGGAGACACCCGTGGCTCGACGCCGCCCTCGCCCTCCGGCGCTGGGACGACCGGGCCAAGTTCGTGGGGCAGTCCACCCGCTCCCTGGAAGAGTGGGTGCCGCTCCTCCGCCGCCATTTCCAGAGCGGAGGCTAGCCGCGGTCACCCGGCCGCCCCCGCGCTGGTATGCGCGTCGAGTAGAGCCGACGCTCGCCTCGTCACGGCGCCTGCATGTCCCTTGTACGCTCCCCGGCCGTCGACTATTCTCGAAGTCCACGGAACCACAGGGGATCAGCACGGTCGCCCTTCGCTCGAGCACCTGGTGGTCGCCGTGATATACCGACCTACGCAGTCGTGTAACGCAGTTCACGTGACTTCACGTTCGGCGAATCTCGCTGAGATCTGACGGAGACTCCGGACTGGCCCCTGAGGGGAGGCTGCCAGATGACCCAGTCGGCTTCATCCAGGACCGTGTCCGTAGGGAACGAGTCCTGTGGACCTACCATGTCAACATGCGGCTTGCGGGCCGGTTCATTCCTCGTGAGACGATCCTAGCCGCCGTGGCCTCCTATGAGTTGGTCGAGGCGTACCCGGACGACAAGTACCTTCCGAGCTATTTGATCCTCGGGCGGCACGGGCCCGACGCGTTCCATGTCCTGTTCGCGACTGACCTTGCGGGCGACAATGTCCGCGTTGTCACGTCGTACCGCCCGGACCCCGGGGAGTGGCAGGCTGATCTCAAGACGAGGAGGCCTAATCGAGGAGATGCCACGTGTGTGGAGCGGAACTGGCAGCGATCACGACGGATCTGCCGTTCAAGGTTCGCGCGGCGGGTATCGTGATCCTGAAGGGTCTCCCGGTCCTCGAGTGCGCGAGCTGTCCGCAGTACCTGCTCGAAGACGCGGTGCTCGCACGCGTCGATCAGATTTTGCGCCGCGTGGACAAAGGAATCGAGCTGGAGGTTGTCCGCTACGCCGCTTGAGCCATGCACCAACCATCGCCGAACAACAGGCTTGAGCGATCCGGCGACCGGATCAACCCGCGCAGCATCGGGGCCAACATTCGCGGTCTGATCGAGGAATTCCTTCAGAAGCGGCCCCAGCTTCACGTTGGGCTGGCATGGTGGGCTCCCGAAAAGGACGGCGCCGGAGCCGTGAAGGTCTTCGACGGACAGCACAAGGCAGCCGCCCAGATCCTCCTCGGCGCCCGCGAACTGCCGGTCAGGGTCTTCCTGGAGCCCGACGTCAACGTGCTGCTCCTCGCCAACACCAACGCGGGCGGCAAGCTTCGTCAGATCGCCTTCGATGTTGCGGTGATGCGCCACCTCGGCAGCTCGCTCTACGTCGATCGGGTGAGGAGGTACCAGTCCCTGAGGGGGCTCGCCGAGAACGACTACTCCTTCTCCGAGCAGGATCTGGTCCGTTTCTTCCGTGGCGAGCGGCGGGAGATGGAACGGTACATCATCGACGCGCAACGCGACGCCATCACTCACGATCAGCAGAATGCGCTCCTCGAGTTCGTCGAGTGGGCCGGCAAAGCCGCCGATCGGCCGCTCTCGTACAACACGATCGAGCGCAGCTTCTTCCGCGAGTTCCTCTACAAGAAGGCGCTGGAGACGCCGATCGACATGGGTATGGCGGAGGGCACCAACCCGCTTCAGCTCGAGCGCGAGCAGATGGTGCGGTTGATGAGCCTCTTCGCTCAGGTCTTCTTTGTTGGGAGCTGGGACCCGGAGCTCGGTGGGCGCCGCCTGGAGAGCCAGGTGCAAGGCGGCGAGGTGGTTCCGGAGGGTCATCTTCGAGCGTGGAGGATCGCGCGCGAGGAGGTGCTCTCGAACGTGACCCGGTGGATGCGACTCGTGATCGCGAACTACTACGCGTACACCGGCAAGGTCATCCACGAGGACCGCCAGCTCCACGGCCGCCTGCCTGACGAGCTGTGGGACCGTCTGCAGAACTTCCTGGGCAGCTTGGCTCGCCTGCCCTGCTGGGTGGATCGCAACCTCAGCACGACGGTCTTCGGTCCCAAGCAGAACCTCGACTACTGGGAGAAGGTCTTCCAGACCGGAAAGGCGCCCTCGGGGATCCAGATTCTCGCGGCTCCTCTGGACCTGAACGAGATGATCCGACCTCGGACGCCGGCGACTGCGAGGAAGGCGTGAAGCGGGTTCCGCATGCCCAGGGAGTGGTCAGGGCCCTCCGCTCCGTCCGGGCCGCCGCGCAGAAGTCGCTGAAGGGCCTGAACCTGGCGGCCAGCCAGCGGATGGCCAAGGGCGACTACACGGGTGCGGAGACGCTGGCAGCCCGGGGCAAGGAGATCCGGCAGTTCCAGTCCGAGGTGGAGGTTCTGCGAAAGCGCTGGCGCGAGGTCTGCGGTGCAGGAAGCCGCGCGGAGAAGAAGACCACCACCGCCCTCTGGGTCTACTATCAACCGGTCCTCCAAGCCCTGGTCCAGGCAGGTGGGGAATGTCGTCGGACCGATCTCGAGACGCACGTCGAGCGCATCATGGGCCCGTCACTCCAGCCGGGCGACCGTGTGGTGGTGTCCCGCGGCCGCGAGCGCTGGCGGGTCATGGTTCGGCGTGCCCGCCGACCGCTCACCGCCGAAGGCTGGGTTCAGAGTGGCGCCGGCAAGCTGTGGAAGATCACGGATGCGGGAAGGCGAGCGGCCGAACAGCCAATCACCAAGGGCATCAGCACGCGCAAGTAGACGCCTCGCAGCGGCTTCAAGAGGGAAGGGCATGACTGAGTCGGCGGCGAGGAGAACATACAGGACCCCTCCGATCGAGGAGGCGCTGGTGGAGTTCCGGTTCGTCCCTGCCCAGGAGTGGGATCTGACGATCCCTGGCAAGCTCCATCAGCATCCGGCAATAGGGCCCCAGTACCCGGGGAAGCCGCGAACACAGAAGGTTGTCGAGGCAGAGCTTCAAGCTGGGCCGGGGCAGCCGCCGAACTTTGCCGTGCGTGAAGGCCTGGGGCGCATCCAGCTCGTGAGCGAGGACGGGAGACGCCTGATCTCCCTGGGCACGGATCTGCTCAGCGTCAACATCCTGCGCCCCTACTCCGGCTGGGAGGAATTTCGCCCCAGGATCGAAGCAGCCTTGAGAGCATACGCGGAGGTCGTCGCGCCGAAGGCCGTTGCGCGAGTGGGCGTCCGTTACATCAACAGAATCCTGCTCGCCGGGACCGAGCTTGACCTTGCCGCATACTTCCGCTGCGGACCCACAACACCCCCGGGACTACCGGAAAGAATGGCCGGGTTCGTCAGCCGCGTGGAATACGCCTACGACGATGGCGCAAAGCTTCTGCTGATGCACGCCAGGCTCGGAGCCTCAGCAGGGTCGGCTTTCCTGCTTGATCTGGACGTTATCTGGGAAGGCCTTGAGTCTCTTCCCATGAACAGGGTCATGAGCATCGTGGACGATTTGCACGAGCGCGAGGGGCAGGCGTTCGAGGCGGCGATCACCGACAAGACTCGGGCGGTCTTCGATGACGCTTGAAGCGTTTGCTGCGAGGCCGGGAAGCACGTCGAACGTGTCTGAGGTTGATATCTACACGCTTCATTCTCCGAGCGGGTCGACAGGGCAGGCCCTGGTCGGAATGCTCGCCGAGGGCGCGCCCACGCTCGGTGCCTCTTCCGTCTCTCATGCGCGGGCGCGCTGGATGGTGGTCCTGGTGGGAGCTTTGGCCTCGTCCGTGAGCTTCGCGGCCGACCCGGCCATGGCGCAGGTGCTGTTTCCTGAGCGCGTCACCATCCCAGCCGTCGACGCGCAGGACTCCTCCAGGTCGGACGGGAGCGCGGAGTTCGCCGCCCCGGTGATGGGACGGATTCTGGATCAGGTCGTAGCGGCTGTTGAGCAGGAGCCCGTAGAGGATGGTGTGTCGCATCCTGCTGAGCCGTGGGTGGCCAGACTCCTCCACCAGTACGGTGCCGCACAGTTTCACGCCGAGATGTTCGAGAAAGGGCGAAGTGCTCCGCTCGTCGCAAGTCTCCTGCGGCTCCTGGGCCGACAGAAGCCGGAGCCTTCAGACGTTCGCGACCGGATCCTCGGCGCGGCGCTGGCGTCATCGAGCATAGAGATCCGCGACGCCGCCGTCCAGGCGGCCGAGCTCTGGGGGGATCGGACGGCGATCGACATGCTCCGGGGCCACGTCGAGGAGAATCAGTGGCTCGCCGACTACATCGGCCGAGTCCTCGAGCAGATCCCGGGGTAATCGACGTGCCCGTCCTCGTGCGGAAGGTGACGCGCGCAAAGTGGGAGCGCCGCGAAGAACTGGGGCAGGGCGAGATTCCTTCCGACGCGATCTCCGCCGATCTGCGGACGACCGACAACGCGCTCTCGTTCTAGACCGGCGAGGACGCGTCGCCTGCCGAGATTCACCAGACGGTGCTCGCTCTCGTAGCGGCAGGAGATCGCGTCGACCGGATGGATGTTGCGTGGGTCGCGGATACCGCGGTCGGCGAACAAGACCTTGCTACTCGAGCCACCGAAGGCCGGACGCCTGTCGCAAGCCTTCGCGGGCGGCACGTCGACGTCATACGCCTCGACGTACATCGTCTGGTGAAGGTGGCGACCCTCGTCGCCGGCGCGCTAGAGGAGGGCCAGCACCGGAGGCTCACGAAGAAGGACGTCGTTGACGTCATCGCCCAGGCCGTCCGGGACGGGCTCGTTGCCCTCGACGCACTTCAGGGCAATGTGCGGACCGAGGTCCAGAGGGTCCTGACCGGGTAGCCATGGGGACTGGCATGAAGCGCGAGTCACCCGACTGTCGATGATTCGGTACACTCACGGCAACCTGCTCGACGCTCAGGCCGAGGCGCTCGTGAACACCGTCAACGAAGTCGGTGTCATGGGCAAGGGGGTCGCCCTCATGTTTCGTGAGGCATTCCCCGAATGCGCCAAGGCCTACCAGGAGGCAAGCGCCCGCGGCGAGGTGCGTGTGGGACGCGTTTTCGTGACCCGGAACCATAGCCTCGTCGGCCCACGCTGGGTCCTTCACTTCCCGACGAAGAAGCACTGGCGACAACCTTCGCGACTCGAATGGATCCGCGACGGCCTCCGAGACTTGATCCGCGTGGTCCGCGAAAACGGCATTCGTTCGCTGGCCCTGCCGCCGCTTGGGTGCGGCAACGGCGGCCTGGAGTGGTCACGGGTCCGCCCGGCGATCGAGGCGGCGCTCTCCGAGCTTCCCGACGTCGACGTGCTCGTCTACGAACCGGCTTCGGCGTCCGTATGGCCCTGAACCCCATCGTCTTCACCGAGAAGGTGGTGCGCAGCTTCCTGCGCTACCAGCTCACGGCGTACCCCTTCGCCGACGCGCGGCTGCACGCGCAGATGCGGCGGCTGCTCTCCCTGGACGAGACGCGGCAGTCACCGCTCCTGCGGGGCCCCTACGTCAGCCTGTCGCGCCCGTTCCGCCAGGGCGCGGCGGTCGACGATCTGGTGCGCGAAGGCGTGTTCCATTCCCACATGCGGCAGCGCATCCCGGCCGAGATCGTCCACGTCTACGGTCACCAGGACGACGCGATCCGCGCCATTGGCGCCGGCAGGACGACCCTGGTCTCCACCGGCACGGGCTCCGGCAAGACAGAGTGCTTCCTCTAC
>DATKEI010000064.1:0-5816 GCA_035544455.1 Binatia bacterium
GAGTAGTACCCGCGGACGAAGAACGGCCAGCCGCCCCAGAGCACCACCGGGGTCGCCAGGGCGAGCTCGAGCCAGGGCGCCACGCGGCTCGCCATCAAGCGGGCGAGCCAGTCCCCCGGCAGGAAGTGCCCCATCGTCAGCAGGACGAGCGGCAAGGTGAGCGCCGCGCTCACCCAGTAGCGCCGGGTCATGTCCACCAGCTCGGGGTTCGCCTCCTCCTCGGCCTGGACCGTCCGCGGCTCGAGGGCCATGCCGCAGATCGGGCAGCTCCCGGGCGCGTCGCGGACGATCTCGGGGTGCATCGGGCAGGTCCACGCGGTGCGGGTAGCCGGCGCCGGCACCCCCGAGGGCTCGAGCGCCATGCCGCACTTCGGGCAGTCGCCCGGCCCCGCCTGCTGGACCTCGGGGTGCATCGGACAGGTGTAGGTCGAGGCGGCGGCCGCGGCTCGGGCCGGAGCCGCCGCCTGGCGGGGACGCCCCGGAGGGCCGGCCGCGCCGTCGAGGTACCGCGCGGGATCGGCCTCGAGCTTCTCCTTGCAGCCGAGCGAGCAGAAGTGGATCGTCTCGCCAGCCACGTCGAGGGTGGCGGCCGCCTTCTCCGGCGGAAAGCTCATGCCGCAGACGGGGTCGTGGACCACGGCCGAGCGGCCTTCGTAAACCTGGCTCATCGTCAGCTCCTCGGTGCTCAGCGTCCGTACTTCTTGAAAAGGTCGGTCAGCTCGCCGTACATCGCCTCGGCCTCGACCGGGTCTCCGGAGCGGAGGGCGCCGGTGACGCAGTGCCGCAGATGCCCCTGGAGGAGCGCCTCGGCGGCGCCGCGGAGCGACGCCTGGACCGCGGCCACCTGGGTCAGGACGTCGGCGCAGTAGCGCTCCTCCTCGACCATCCGCTGGAGGCCGCGCACCTGGCCTTCGATCCGCCGCAACCGGACGAGGAGGCGGTCCTTGCTTTGGGGGTCCCGGCCCAGGGCCTGGGATGTCCGCCGGCCGTGCTCGGTTCGGGGCCCTGGGCCGGTCACCGAGGGTGAGCTCGTCGTATCGATACCCATGGGGGGTATAATATCCCGCCGGCGGGCTGGCGTCAATCCGGCGCGTCCTCTGCCGAAGTGGTCAGCTCCACGGGGTGCTCTTCATCGCTCGGGAACGACGTCGGCAAAGGCCTTGATCCTGCAGGCTGTACGCCCGGACCAGTGCATGTATGGAGTCCCGAGCAGCGCTCCGAGCAGGCCCCCGGCGCCGTCGAGGATCAGATCCCACATGGTGTCGTCGAGAGGGTCCATCACCGGAGACCCTTGAGCCCCTTGCTGGAACGCCAGGTCGGCCACGTACTCCGCGATCTCCCAGAGGGCGCCTACGCCGAGCGCGAAGAGCACGATGACGCAACCGTTCACAGCGACCGAGGTCCGCAGCCGGCCGGTGAAGCGCAGAGCGTAGACGACGAGGAACGCCAACATCCCGATGATCACCGAGTTCCCGAAGTGGAGCGCCTTGTCGAACCACGCGGTGCCGGGGTAGAGCCCCATCAAACGACCGAGAGTCATGTCTCCGACCGCGCCCCAGAGGGCGGCGAGCTCGATCTCGATCGGCACGTTGGCTCGACTCGTACGAGCCATGACAGGCGGGGCGACGAGCACCGCGATCACGACCAGGCACAGCAGCGCATAGAGATACTCGCCCCCCACGAGGTGGGCGACGGCCGTGGCCACGATCAGCAGGCGCAGCAGCCAGGCGCCCCACACCTCCCAGGGCCGGGGGGTCGCGTGCGGGTCGCCGCAAGAGCCCCGAGCCTCGCCCACTCGGGAGCTACCGACCTGCCGCCGGCTGCGAGCCCGGTCACTCTTCATCGACGGGAGGCCTGCAGGCGAGGGGAATCCGGTCAGTGGCCATGCCTTTTGGTGGTCTCGAGGCTTTCTTCAAATCGGTCGAGTCTCGACGCTTCTGTGAGGGTACCAAAACAGAGAACTCACCCGCCGTCGGGTAGGACGAGAGCGCTCCCCCCCGATCGTAGGGAGCGAGCGCCATCCGAGGAAGGTGGTCCGGGTCGCCGAAGCGTTTGATACCGTGGTCGCCGTCCGGCTCCGGAACGCCGCAAGGAGCTTCATGCCCACCCAACCTCACTCGGCCGGTACCCCCCTCTCTTCGGGAGAGCGATCGCCCTTCGGGCCCCCGAGGGTCTGGAAGACGGTGACCGGCCACATGGCGGCTGGGATCGTCGTGGGTTTGCTCGTCCTCCATCCGGTGACGATGGCCATCTACTGGCTGGAGGCCCATCCCGAGGTGCCCGCTGTCTCCTCCGCATGGGAGTTCGCGCTCTACCGCGTGATCCGCGCCTTCACGCCGGCGATGCTGCCGATGACGGCGACGTTCGCCGTCCTCGGCGCGGCGCTGGGGGTCGGCTCGGGTCTCTACGCCATCGCCCTGCGACGCCACGAACGCCAACTGGCGCGCCTCGCCGCGGAGCTCGGGGCCGACGTGCGCGAGCTGATCCGCGTCGGTGAGGGGCCGCGACTGGAGCTCAAGTCTGCCGCCCGGTGGGATTACCGCAAGGGCGCCGGCAGCCGAGAGATCGAAGCCGCCATCGCCAGATCGATCGCCGGCTTCATGAACGCAGAGGGCGGCACTCTCCTCCTGGGGATCGCCGACGACGGGGAGGTCCTCGGGCTCGAGAAGGACTTCCACACCCTGCGCTCGAAGGACAAGGACGGGTATCAGCGCTTCCTCGTCGATCTCGTCGCGATGCGGCTCGGGACGGACGCTTGCCCCCTCGTCCACGTCCTGTTTCACGAGCTGGAGGGTCGAGACGTGTGCCGGGTCATGGTGGAGAGCTCTCAGCGACCGGTCTTCTTCGCCGACGCGGACCGCTCGCGCCTCTTCCTCCGGACGGGAAGCGCGACCCGGGAGCTGGACGCGGCCGAGGCGGTGCGCCACGTCACGGGCCGATGACCCATCCCCGGGGATCGAGCGATCACGTGGGCCGAGGCCGGACGGCCCTGCAGGTACTGTGAGTCGCGGGGACAAGGTGTGGTGGTGGCGCGGCGCCGCGCTCGGCGTCGTGCTCGTTTGGAGCAGTTGCTTCATCGCGATCAAGGGCCTGCTCGGGACAGCGCCCCCGCTGCTGGCCGCCGGATCGCGCGCCCTGATGGCGGCGCTGGTGCTGCTCCCCCTCGCGGCCCTCGCAGGGAAGCTCGTTCCACCAAGGTCCGCGTGGCCGTGGCTCGTGGCTCTGGGTCTTGCGAACACGACCGTGGGGCTCGCCGGCATGTTCCTCTCCGTAGGGCTGGCGGGGGCCGCCCTCCCCGCCGTCTTCGCCAACAGTCAGGCGCTCCTCGTCGCCCCCGCGGCGGTCTGGCTCTTCCGGGAGCCTTTGCGCCCGCGGGCGGTCGCGGGGCTCGTCGCCGGCACCACCGGCGTGGCGATCCTGTTCGGCGGCTCGGTCGGCGTTGCCTCGGGGACGACCGCCGGAGCCCTCCTCGGCATCGGCTCCGCGCTCGGGCTCGCGGCGGGCAACCTCTTGATGAAGCGACTCTCCCGGGAGGTTCCGGCGCTCCCCGCGGTGGCCTGGCAGTACCTGGTGGGCGCCGTGGGGCTTCTTGCCTGGAGCGCCCTCACCGAGGATCTCGGGGCGCTCGAGCTGACGCCCGGCCTCGGCGCGAGCCTCGTCTATCTCGGTGTGGTCGGATCGGCCGGAGCCTCCTGGGCGTGGTATCGCCTCCTCGCTCGCGACTCGCTCATCGGATTGAACGGCCTCACCTTGCTCACCCCGGTGCTCGCCGTCGGCTGGGCGAGCCTCCTCTTCGGCGAGCGTCTCGGTGGGCTCGGCTTGGTGGGTCTGGCACTCGCGGTGGCTGGCGTCGGCCTGGTCAGCCTGCCGGACGCCTCCGCCGAGTGACGGGAGGGTCCTTAGGATCGTCCCTCATGCGCCGCCCGTGCTGCGCCGCGCCTTCTCCAGGGTCACCAGGAAGCCGAAGGCGGGGTCTTTGAACTGTCCGTGGTGAAGCAGCCCCCAGTACTCCCGGATGTAGTCCTCCAGGAACCCGGTCACGTGCCCGAGTGAGACCCGGTGATACGGGGGCGAGACCGCCGCGTCCACCCGGACGCCGAAGGCGACGAGCCGTGCCTCGTGCGTGCCCACCTCGGTTCGGCCCGAACGGACCAGGTCGGTCGCGGCGCGTTGTGCCGCAGCGGGCGAGCTGCACCCGAAGCGAGCCAGGACCGCAGCCAGGACGCGGGGATCGCGGGCGGCCCGGTTGAGCTCAGCCTTCCCTTCCTTGACCTCCCCGACGATCATGTCGGGCCGGTCGCCGGGAGCGCCGAGAGCGGGATCGGGAGCGAAGCCGGCCGGCCCATCGGTGCCGCCGGCGAGGGGGCGCCCGGCGCCGGGGAAGCGGAAGGCGAGGACATCGAGGTCGGTCGCGGCCGAGTACCCGCCTCCCCGCGCCGCCTTGAAGACGGGATACTCGGTCACGGTGAAGTACCCGTTGGTCCGCAGATAGGCCTGGACGAGGGCGACGGCGTTATCCATGACGGCTCCTTCCGCGGCTCGCGCCCGGTCTCGACTCGACGGTCACAGCTCGGCCCTCTTCAGGAACTGCGCATTGATCGCCACGATCACGGTGCTCGCCGACATGAGCACAGCGCCCACGGCGGGCGTCAGCAGGATTCCCCACGCGGCCAGAACGCCGGCCGCAATGGGGATGGCGAAGACGTTGTAGCCCGCCGCCCACCACAGGTTCTGGACCATCTTCCGGTAGGTGGCGCGGGAGAGCGAGACGATCCTGGGGATGTCGCGCGGGTCGGAGCGCACCAGCACGATGTGCCCGGCCTCGACGGCCACGTCGGCTCCCGCCCCGATGGCGATGCCGATGTCGGCGGTGGCGAGGGCCGGCGCATCGTTCACCCCGTCGCCCACCATGGCCACCTTCTTCCCCTGCGCCTGGAGCTCCGTCACCTTGGACGCCTTCTCGTCGGGGAGCACTTCGGCAAAGACCGTGTCGATCCCCAGCTCCCCGGCGACCGCATCGGCAACGGCCTGCGCGTCGCCGGTGAGCATCGCCACCTCGAGGCCCCGATCGTGCAGAGCGCGGAACGCCTCGCGACTCTCCTCCCGGATCGCATCGGCCACGGCGAAGACCGCCAGAGCGTTGCCGTCCCGCAGCAGATAGATCGCGGCCTGGCCCCGATCGGCCGCGGCCTCGGCTGCGGCCCGGAGCGGCTCCGGAACCTGTGCGTCCTCCGCCTTCAAGAGCGCGGGTCCGCCCAGGTGATAGTCGGTGCCGTCCACCGAGGCGGCGACGCCCTTTCCGGTGATGGCTCGGAAGCCGTCCGCGGGAGGCACCTCGAGGTTTCGGTCCTCCGCCGTCTTCACGATGCCCCTGGCGATGGGGTGTTCGGACTCCGACTCCACCCCGGCCGCGATGCGCAGCGCATCCTCCTCCGACGTCCCTTCCGCGACGACCGTCTCCACCACCCGGAACTCGCCCAAGGTGAGCGTTCCCGTCTTGTCGAAGATCACGGTGTCCAGGTTCCTGGCCTCCTCCAGCCCCCGCCGATCCCGCACGAGGAGGCCGTTTCGAGCGCCCAGGGTCGTCGAGATCGCTACGACCAGAGGCACGGCTAGCCCCAGGGCGTGAGGGCAGGCGATGACCAGCACGGTCACCACCCGCACGATGGAGAAGTCGATGTCCGCTCCGAGCAGTTGCCAGACGATCAGCGTGAGCACCCCCGCGACGATGGCCACCCCGGTGAGGATCTGAGCCGCGCGGTCGGCCAGGTGCTGCGCCCTGGACTTGGACTTCTGGGCGTCGGCCACGAGCCGCA
>DATKEI010000065.1:0-13210 GCA_035544455.1 Binatia bacterium
CGGTGGGACGGCACCGGATACCCGCTCGGGCTCAAGGGAGAGGACATCCCCATCGGCGCCCGGCTGTTCTCGGTGGCCGACGCCTTCGACGCCATGACCGTGGACCGCCCGTACTCGCGGGCCATCTCCATGGAGTCGGCCCGCGACGAGATCCGGCGCTCGGCGGGAAGCCACTTCGATCCCGCCATCACCAACGCGTTCCTGTCCATTCCCCTCGAGGCCCTGCAAGAGATCTATCGGCGCTCGCTCGAGTAGCCCGCCGGCGCCCGCGGGCGCGGTATCACGCCCGACGGAATATCGCCCATCTCATTCGCATGGAGGGGCCAGCCGCATGCGCAGAGTCGCCATCATCGGAGTCGGGGTCACCAGGTTCGGCCGGCACGATGCCACCAGCGCCGAGCTCTTCGCCGAGGCCGCTGCGGATGCGCTGGCCGACGCCGAGCTGCCGCCAGCCGACGTGCAAGCCCTCTACTACGGCAACGTCACCGGCGGCGAGGCCGAGCACCAGCTCCACACCAGCCCGCTGGCCGCCACCGTGCTCGGCCTGCGCGCCGTGCCCACCACGCGCGTCGAGAACGCCTGCGCCACCAGCCACGCCGCCTTCCGGCACGCGGTGATGGAGGTGGGCTCCGGGGTGTCCGACGTGGTGCTGGTCGGAGGCGCCGAGCGGATCCTCCACGTGCCCACGGAGGACGCCACCCAGTACTTCGCGTACTGCTCGGACGCCTCCTACGAGCAGCCGCTCGGGCTGACCTTCCCCGGCGTGTTCGCCCTCATCGCCCGGGCTCACATGCAGAAGCACGGCACCACCGAGCAGCAGATGGCCCACGTCGCCGTGAAGAACCATCGCCACGGCGTGCTGAACCCCAAGGCGCAGTTCCGCAAGGAGATCACCCTCGAGACCGTCCTCAAGAGCCCGTACATCGCCGACCCCCTGAAGCTCTTCGACTGCTGTCCCTTCACCGACGGGGGCGCCGCGGTGGTCCTGGCCGCGGAGGAGGTGGCCCGCCCGCGCGCCCGCGCGGTGTGGGTCCTCGGGACCCAGGCCGCCTCTGACACCATGTTCATGCACGAGAAGCGAGACCTGTCCCGCGTGACCGCCACCGAGCGGGCGGCGCAGGGCGCCTACGCCCAGGCCGGTATCGGCCCGGCCGACATCGACGTGTGCGAGCTGCACGACTGCTTCACGATCGCCGAGATCGTGGCCACCGAAGGGCTTGGCTTCTTCGAGCCGGGCACCGGAGGCCCTGCCGCCGAGAAGGGCTGGACGAGTCTGGGCGGGAAGCTCCCCGTCAACCCGTCGGGCGGTCTCAAGGCCAAGGGACATCCGATCGGCGCCACCGGGGCCGCCCAGATCGCCGAGATCGTCACCCAGCTCCGCGGTGAAGCCGGGCCGCGCCAGGTCGACGGCGCCCGCCGCGGCCTCGTCCACACCCTCGGGGGAAATACGGCAACCGTGCTCGTGAGCCTGCTCGGCCGCGAGTAATGGCGGAGCGGACCGACCGCGTGGTGCATCTCAAGCACTTCTTCGAGGAAGTGCGGGCCGGCCGGCTTACCGGGATCCGGTGCGCGCGGTGCGGGGATCTGGCGGTGCCGCCCAAGGCGCTGTGCGCAGCGTGCGGGGCGCGGGCGTGGGAGCCCGTGCCGCTCCGGGGCGAGGGCACCATCACTTCCTACACCGTGATCCGCGTCGGCCCGCGGGGCTTCACGAACCGGACGCCCTACGCGATTGCGGTGGTCGCCCTCGGCGAGGGGGTGTCGCTTCTCGGCCGGGTCGTCGACATTCCGCTCGACACCCTCGAGATCGGGCTCGCCGTCCGCTTCCGACCGATCCTGGAAGACGGCGAGACCCTGGTCGGCTTCGGCCCCGCCTGATCGGGGCGCCCTCCTCGCCAGCATCGCCAGGGGTCGGCCTTGACCTCGAGCGCGGGTGGAGGGCAACATCTCGGCGTGGCCACCGACGTCCTCGCCGCGCACGCCGCGCACCAGCCGGACAAGGTACTGGCCGTGCAGGGGGCCCGTCGGGTGACGTGGGGGGAGTTCGTCGCAGCCCGGAACCGGCTGGCCCACGCCCTGGCCGCCCGCGGCCTCCGCCGCGGCGACCACGTGGCCGTCCTCGCCCTCAACTCGATCGAGAACCTCCTCGCCGGGGCCGGCATCCGGGCCCT
Source organism: Binatia bacterium (assembly GCA_035544455.1). Classification (GTDB taxonomy): domain Bacteria; phylum Methylomirabilota; class Methylomirabilia; order Rokubacteriales; family CSP1-6; genus DATKEI01. The sequence goes on from DATKEI010000065.1 coordinate 2,169, forward strand.
CGGAGCAGTCCCCGTCCCCGTGAACCACCGGCTGGTGGCCGACGAGGTGGCGTACATCCTCGACGACTCCGACGCGGTGGCCCTGTTCGTCGGCGACGCGTTCCTCCCGACAGCGCAGGCCGCTCGTGCCGCCTCCCCGCGGGTGCGCCACGTCATCCTGATGGAGGCGGCGCGCCGGGACTGGGGCGAGCCCCTCGCTGACCTGCTCGCGGCGGGGGATCCGCGCGCGCTCCCGAAGGAGGCCAGCCCGGCAAGCGGCACGGGAATCCTCTACACCTCCGGCACCACCGGCAAGCCCAAGGGAGCCCTCCGGGCTGCCCTCGATCCCGCCATCACCCGGGCAAACATGGAGGCGCTCGGCGTGGCCGACCCGGAGCAGGTGCATCTGCTGGCCGGGCCGCTGTACCACTCGGCCCCCGCCGCGTTCACCCTCTACGCGATGCTGGCCGGCGGCACCGTGGTGGTCATGCCCCGCTTCGACGCGGAGGAGGCCCTGGGCCTCATCGCGCGTCACCGGTGCACCACGACCTTCATGGCGCCCACGCTGCTCAAGCGCATCGTCGACTTGCCCACCGGGGAGCGCGTTGGCCACGACCTGTCCTCCCTGCGCTCCGTCGTGGTGGCGGGGGCGCCCTGCCCCATGCGCGTCAAGGAGGAGATCCTCGGCTGGTTCGGCCCCGTGCTCGTCGAGTTCTACGGCTCGACCGAGCTCGGGGTGAACACGATCCTCGGCCCCGACGACATGCTCCTGAAGCCCGGGTCGTGCGGGCGCGCCGCTCCCGGGGTGGAGCTCGCCATCCTGGACGACGACGGCCAGCCGGTGCCGGCCGGCCACCCGGGCGAGCTGCACGTCCGCCGCTATGGCGGCACCTTCGACGGCTACTACAAGAGGCCCGAGGCCACGCGCGAGAACGCCCGCGGCGACTGGCTCTCGGTGGGCGACGTCGCCTACGTGGACGGGGACGGCTTCTACTTCATCTGCGACCGCAAGCGCGACATGATCATCTCCGGCGGCGTCAACATCTATCCCGCGGAGATCGAGGACGTGCTCCACCGCTGCCCGGCCGTCGCCGACGTGGCCGTGTTCGGCGTGCCCGACGACGAGTGGGGCGAGCGCGTGCACGCCGCGGTGGAGCTCCGCCCGGGATCGGACCTGACGGCCGAGGACGTGATCGCCTTCGCCCGCGCGGCAATGGCCGGCTACAAGGTGCCGCGCGAGATCTCGTTCCACTCCGCCCTGCCCCGGGACCAGGCGGGCAAGCTCCTCAAGCGCGCCCTGCGCGACCCCCACTGGGCGGGGCGCCCCGGGCGCGTGTAGCGGCGCGCCTCTCGGGTCTCGATCGTGCGGAACCGGGTGAGGAAGACGTCCTGGACGACGTCCTCGGCATCGTGCGCGCTGCACGTGATCCCGCTCGCCGTGCGGTAGACCGCCCGGCGTGGCGCGGGATGAGGGTCTCGCGGGCGACGCCGCCGCCCGCGCGCACGCGTTCGATCAGAGCGAGGACAGGGCGGCGGTCGCCAGCTCCGGCCCCTCCGTCATCGCCCGGCCATCGACGCGAGGAGGTTCCGGGCCACCCGCGTGTCCTTCATGGCCCAGTCAGACGGGATGGTGGGCTGCTTCTCGTCGAGGACCGCGTGGAGCTCCCGCCGGGCGTCGTCCGTGCGCCCGAGCTTGATCAGGACCTTGGCGAGTCCCACCCGGACCACGGTGAAACGCGGATCGATCTCGATCCCCTTGCGGAACATCGCTTCGGCCCGCTCGAGGCTGCCCCCCAGGACGGAGGGGACCTCGAAGTCCACGTTCCCGGCGAGGGCATAGACCGGGGCGAAGCGGGGATCGAGCCTGAGTATCGTGTCGATCTCTTCACGCACGGCGGGGAGGAGGAACAGCGATCGCACCACCCCGTTGACCTGGCCCCAGCGCGCCGTGTTGGTGGCGTACCAGAAGCGGGCCGTCACCGATTGCGGCGCGAGCTCGACCGCGCGCTCCCCGGCCTGGCGCCCGCAGTGGTAGGCCTCGAGCTTCTCGTCGCGGCTCCGGGCTCGGATCTCCGCCCACATGAAGCACGCCTGGGCCAGAGCGGTGAAGTTCTCGACGCGGCCGTCGGCCTCGACCGCCTCCTCGAGCCCGCGCCGCAGCCGATCGAGTCGGACCGGATCCTCGTGGTAGGTCGCGGCCACCGCCGGGAGGTCCCCCACCAGAGACGACTGGGCGCGGGCCGTAGCGGCGGGGAGCACGATCGCAAGCACTCCAACGGCCACGGCACAGGCGCTGAGCCGGCGGCACTCGCGATGCATCGGGCCAGCATAGCACGCGGCCGGCTCGATCCCGTCGCCGCCGGAACGCTCTGGACCCGCAGGGTCCCGGCGGACACCGCGGGACGTGCGGTCGCGGGACCGCGAGCGGCCTCCTCGGAGTCCTACGCTTCGGTGCGGCCCGCGGTGGCCGTGTGCGCCGCGGGGCTCCCGTTGCCGCCGGTCCGGATCCAGTGGTCGATCTCGTCCTTCTTGAACTTCCACAGCCGGCCGACCGAGCGGGCGGGCATCTGCCGGCCCCGGATCCAGCGGTAGATCGTGTCGCGGCTCACGCCCAGGTACTCGCAGACCTCGTCGACCGAAAGCCATCGATCGGTCATCATGTGTATCCTCCGTGGATGCCTGTCCGAGCTCCGCTCCGGACGCCGCCGCCGTGCGGTGCTCAACCCGGTAAAGCAAGAGGGATACCAGCGCCTCCGGAGCTCTGGGCGGCGCGAGAACGACCCGCCGGCCCCTCGTTCGAGAGCATCCGCGGAGAGAATCCGGGCACGAACCCTGAGAAAGGAGGGATCCGACCGACACGGAACGTCGCTTCCAGGCGCTATCATTGACACGCGCTGGTACGGCGACTGACCAAGGCGGTCACCGCCATGCGCTTGCTTGGGGCCGGGAGGGTGACGTATCCTGGATTGGCCGCGCTCCCGCGTGCTGGTCGATGGGAGCCGCTCCTCGGTCTCACACCACCGGATCCGGTCTCGATCTGACATGAGGCGATCACCACGGACCACACTGCTCGCTGGCCTGCTCGTCCTGTGCGCATGGACCGCGGGGTGCTCGTCCAGTCCGGGCGACCGCTCTGTCACCCTCGACGGGGCCATGGCCCGGGGCCCCAGCGGGGCGCCAGTCACCATCGTCGAGTTCTCCGACTACGAGTGCCCCTACTGCAAGCGGACCCAGGGTGTCATCGGCCAGCTCATGGACGAGTATCCCGGCAAGATCCGGCTCGTCTTCAAGGACTTCCCGCTGCACTTCCACCCCGGGGCGCGCCCGGCGGCCGAGGCCGCCCGGTGCGCCGGGGCCTCCGGGCGGTTCTGGGAGTACCACGACCTGCTGTTCGTGGCCCAGCCCGCCTTTTCCCGGACCGACCTCCTGATGTACGCACGGCGGCTCGACATCGACCAGGCCACCTTCGCCGCATGCCTGGACGCCGGGCGGTTCCGCCCCCTGGTCCAGCGGGATCTGGAGGAGGGGCGCGCCCTCGGGGTCCGCGGGACGCCCACCTTCTTCGTCAACGGGCAGCGGCTGGTCGGCGCACAACCCATCGAGAGCTTCCGCGAGGCCGTGGACCAGGCGCTGCGGGACGCCCGCCCCCGGTGAACGCAATGTCTGTCGCGCGGGCGGCCCCGGGGCCGCCCGCCCTGGAGGAGGCGACGTCATGAGCAGAGCGCCGGCGAGCCACTTCGTCGACGTGGCCGGGGTGGACTGGGTCGAGCGCCGGCCGGGCGTGTTCTGGAAGGTCCTGTGGGAGGAGGGACATCACAAGGCCATCCTGATGCGCTACGTCCCGGGGGCCACGATCCCGCGCCACCGCCACATCGGGGACGAGCAGATCTTCGTGATCGAGGGCAGCGTGGCCGACGACACCGGCGTGTGCACCGCCGGCAACTACGCGCGCCGCCCGCCCGGATGTGTCCACACCGTCCAGAGCGAGGGCGGAGCACTCGTCTTCGCCGTCACCTCCGGCCCCACCGAGGCGCTCTGACATGGAGCGCCAGGCGAAGAGCGTTCGCACGTTCCTCGGCTCGCGCGTGCGCACCCTCCGGGTCGAGCGGGGCTGGAGCCAGGAGTCGCTCGGCGAGCGCTCCGGTCTCAGCGGCAAGTTCATCGGGGAGGTGGAGCGCGGCGAGAAATCCATCTCGGTGGATAGCCTGTATCGCGTGTCGGTGGCCTTCCGGGTGCCGCTGCGCGAGCTGGTCGACATCACCACGACCGCCGGGGAGACGAGCTCCCCGGAATACGACCGCGTGCTCGCCCTTCTCGGCAAGCACCAGACCCCCGAAGAGCTCCAGCGCGTCCTCGCCGCCATCCGCGGCGTCCTCGGCGAAAGCTGACGGCCGGACGCCCCAGGGAGGGTGGCGACGATGAGCACGGAGGCGATGTGGCTGTCGGTGGGTTTCCTGGGCCAGGCCCTGTTCTCCTCGCGCTTCCTCGTGCAGTGGATCGCCTCGGAGCGGCGCAAGGAAAGCGTGATCCCGGTGTCGTTCTGGTTCCTCTCCCTCGGGGGCGGGCTGGCCCTGCTCGTCTACGCCATCCACCGCGTGGACCCCGTGTTCATCCTCGGCCAGGGGGCCGGACTGTTCATCTACCTCCGCAACCTGCTGCTGATCCGACGCAGGGGGCGGCAGCTCGCGGCGGCGGCGTGAGCATACACAGGGGGTCCTGATGGCATCGAGCATCCAGTGGGGCGCGCCGCACACCCGGTCCATCCTGATGATCCCCGGGCCGACGGAGCTGCCCTGGCCCGTCATCCAGGCCATGAACCAGCCCCCGGCCATCCAGTACGACCTCACCTTCGACCTCACCGTGCTCGAGCCGGCGACCCTCGCCCTGCGCGACGTCTTCCAGACCCGCGGCGAGGTCATCGTCATGCCCGGTTCCGGGCGGACCGCTCTCGAGGCCGGCGCCCTGTCCGTGATCGAGCCGGGAGACCGGGTGGTCGTGGTCGTGGCCGGGGTCTTCGGGTCGCTGATGCGGGAGATCATGGCTCGCGTCGGGGCCGAGGTGACCGAGGTCGAGGTCGAGTGGGGTCACCCCCTCGACCTCGGCCGGCTCGAGCGCGAGGTCGAGCGGGTGCGTCCCAGGGCCATCACCCTCGTGCACAACGAGACCTCGACGGGGACCACGTATCCCGCGGGCGAGGTGGGGCAGATCGCCCGCCGCCACGGGGCACTGTACCTGCTCGATACCGTGTCGTCGCTCGCCGGGATCGACGTGCCCACCGACGAGTGGGGCGTGGACCTCAACATGACGGGCTCGCAGAAGTGCCTGGCCGCGCCGCTCGGGATGTCCCTGGTCTCGGTCAGCCCGCAGGCCTGGAATGTCATGGAGCAGCGCAAGCAGTCGGCCCGGTCATGGGTCTACGACCTCCTGCGCTGGAAGGAGCGGTGGATCCCCATCTCCCGGGGCGGTCAGGTGCCGGACGGGGCGCCGCGAAGCCAGCCCGTGTCCATTCCGACCCACCTCACGCATGCCCTGGGGACGGCGGCGCGTCTCGTTCTCGAGGAGGGCTTGCCGCACCGCTTCCGGCGGCACGCCGCGGCCGGACGCGCCTTCCGGGCCGGCGTGGAGGCCATGCGGCTTTCGATGTTCCCGCACCCCTCCATCGCCTCGGACACGGTCTCGTGCTTCCACACGCCGGAGGGCATCGACCCCGCCGGTGTCGTCGCGCGCATGCGGGATCACTACGGAATCCTGATCGGCACCGGGCTCGACAGGATCCGCTCCTCGACGCTCCGCGTCGGCCACATGGGTATCACGTCGAGCCCGCTCTACGTGCTGCCGACGCTCTCCGCGCTCGAGATGGCGCTCCGGGACCTCGGGTACAGGAGCGAGGCCGGGGCCGGCGTGGCCGCTGCCCAGGCGCTCTTTGCGGACGCCTCGGCATGATCGTCGTCCCCGACGACTTCCCCTCGGTCTTCGCCGGCAGCGCCGGGCACGAGGCGGCCCGCAAGCTGGGAGAGGTCCGGGTCTTCTCCGAGAAGGGGGCCGACCGCGAGGACGAGCTGATCCGGCGCATAGACCGGGCGCGCGTCGCCGTCAACATCCGCGCCCACGCCCGGTTCAGCGACACCGTGTTCGCCGCCTGTCCCGCTCTCCGGATGGTGTCGGTGTGGGGCACCGGCACCGACAACATCGACCTTCACGCCGCGGGCATGCGCGGCGTGACCGTCTGCAACACCCCCGGCGTCAACGCCTTCGCGGTCGCCGAGCACGCGCTGACCCTGATGCTGGCGGTGGCGCGACGGATCGCGCCCGTCGACCGGGAGATGCGGGCCGGCAAGTGGCCGCGGGAGATGCTCACGCAGCTCCTCGGCAAGACGTTGGGCGTCTTCGGCATGGGGACCATCGGTGCCCGCATGGCGACCCTCGGGCGCGCCATCGGCATGGAGGTGATGGGGTGGAGCGTCCACGGCGCCGAAGCCCGCGTCCGGGCCGCGGGCGCCCGGCCGGCGAGCAAGGAGGACATCATCCGCGCCGCCGACGTGGTGAGCCTGCACCTCCGTCTCGGGCCGGAGACCCGCGGCTTCATCGGGCGCAAGGATCTCGCGCTCATGAAGCCGACGGCCATCCTCGTCAACACCGGCCGGGGCGCGCTGGTGGACCGCGAAGCCCTCCTGGACGCCCTTCAGGTCAGGCGCATCTTCGGCGCCGGGCTCGATGTCTTCCACCAGGAGCCTCTCGCCCCGGACGACCCGATCCTGGCCCTGTCCAACGTGGTGCTGTCGCCCCACAATGCCGGGCAGACCCCCGAGGTGGTGCGGGACGGGCTGCTCCGCGCCGTGCGGAACGTCGAGGCCTTTCTCAAGGGCAAGCCGACCGACGTGGTCGTGGCGCCCGTCAACTAGAGCGGCGCCCTCAGGGGCGCCGGTCGGGAACCAGGACGATCTGGACTCGGCTGGTCCAGTCGGGGATCCCCGTCACCCTCATCCTGGTGGGCAGGTATCCCGGAGCCGAGAACTCGAGCTCGTGCTCGCCGGGCGTGACGAAGACAGACTTCGCCACGAGGTCGAGGCCGGTGCCGAGCCGGACGCCGTTCAGCCGCACCTCGGTCGCCTGCGGCAGCACGTCGATGGTGAAGGTCGAGCTGTTGGTCGGGACCACGTACCCGCCGGTCAGCATCCACTGGGCCGAGGCTCCGGGCACCCAGAGGCAGATCGAGACCAGCAGCGCGGCGGCCAGCACAGACAGGTAGCGGTAAGCCATGAGCGTGTCCCCCTGACTGCACGGTAGGGCGGCGGCCGGGAACTGTCAAGAATACCGACAGCCAAGGGGGATTCTCAGACGACGCCGCGCGCGCGCAGAGCGGCCAGGTCGTCGCGGGTCAGGCCGAGGCGGCCGCAGTAGATGTCCTCGTTGTGGGCACCCACGTGGATGGGGCCCGGGCCCGCCACCGCGCCCGGGGTCCGGCCGAGCTTGGGCACGACCCCGACCATGTGAAGGAGCCCGCCGAGCAGGGGTGCGGAGAGGATATCCTCCCGAGCCCGGATGTGAGGATCCTCGAACAGATCCTTGACACTATAGACGAGCGCACACGGGACCTCGGCCGCGTCCAGCCGCTCCAGCAGCTCGCCGGCGTCGAGCCCCCCCGTCCATTCCTGCACGAGGCCGTCGAGGGCCTCGCGCCCCTCGAGCCGTTCCGCCATCGACGGAAACTCCCCGGGCAGGCTGGGGCGGTCCATGGCCTGGGCGAGGCGTCCGAACATCCGGTCGTTGGTGCAGGCGATCGCCACCCAGCGGTCGTCGCGGGTCCGGTAGTGATTGTGCGGCACCACGTACTCCGTGCCCGAGCCGATGCGCTCGCGCACGATGCCGCTGGCCCCGTAAACCGGGATCATCTCGTCGAGCATGCGGAGCATGGGTTCGAAGAGCGCCGTCTCCACGACCTGCCCCTCGCCGGTGCGCTGCCGGTGCTGAAGGGCCACCAGCGCTCCGAAGGCGCCGAGGACGCCGGCCAGGTAGTCGGGAACGGTGGGCGTCCCGGGCGTCACCGGAGGGCGATCGGGATACCCGGAGATGTAGCTCACCCCGCTCACGGCGGCGGCGATCCGCCCGAAGCCGGGCCGTTCGCGGTAGGGTCCGGTCTGCCCGAAGGCGGAGATGCGCACCATGACCAGGGCCGGATTCACCGCGGCGAGCTCCGGATAGCCGAGGTTCCACCGCTCCATGGTGCCGGGCCGGAAGTTCTCGGCGAGCACGTCGGTCCCGGCGGCCAGGCGCTTGATCAGGGCCTGGCCCGCGGGATCGCGCAGGTTACACGTGATGGATTTCTTGTTGCGGGACTCGACCAGCCACATGTAGGACGGACCGGCCGGAGATCGCCGGCCGAGACGCCGCAGGTCGTCGCCGGCCCCCGGCTGCTCGACCTTGATCACCTCCGCCCCGAACTCACCGAGCAGCGTGCACGCGAAGGGGGCGGCGATGAAGGTGGCCAGGTCCAGCACGCGCAGACCGTCGAGGGCGGCGACCATCGTTCGGAAGCTTGCCTCAAGCCCCGGCCCGGGGGCAAGGACCCGGGGTCCCGGGTCAGAGATCCGCCGACAATGGGCCGGGTGGCCATCTCCGACTCGTGACGCTGGCGCATCGTCACCCGCCGCGGTCCCCGCCAGCCCCGCGTCAGAGGTTCGTCGACTCGCGGCGCCGGGTGGGGTGGGGGTCCTCCCCGCGGGACCGTATCTTCTGCGATGGCCGAAGCCACCCACCACCCGTCTCGTGGCCCCATTGAGTGCCGGCAGCGCTCCGCGACACAGCGTGTCCCGCGGGGAGGACCCCCACCCCACCCGCCGCTTTGTCGGCACATTTCCGATTCAGCACACTAGTCCAGGCCCCCCGGGCCGCCAGGCCCCACGGGCCGTCAGGCCCAGCGGCCACGACCATCAGTCCGGCTCGAACGACCCCCTGTAGTCGCGCGCGAGGTGGGCGTCCTGGTCCTCCTTGCGCAGGTAGCAATTCCCGGCGGCGAGGACCTCGATGCCCGTCCCCATGAAGCAGCGGAAGGCGTCCTCCGGCGTGCACACGATGGGCTCGCCCCGCACGTTGAAGCTCGTGTTCACGAGCACCGGGCACCCCGTGCGCTCCTCGAACCGCGTGAGCAGCGCGTGATAGCGGGGGTTCGTCTCCCGGTGCACGGTCTGGATGCGGGCCGAGTAGTCGACGTGGGTCACGGCGGGTATGGTCGATCGCGGCACGTTGAGCTTGGCGATGCCGAAGAGGGCCTGCTCCTCCTCCGTCATCTCGCGCCGGCGGGACCGGGCCACGTCGGCCACGAGGAGCATGTACGGACTGTCGGCGTCCAGCTCGAACCACCGGGCGACGTCCTCGCGCCGGACCGACGGCGCGAAGGGCCGGAACGACTCCCGGTACTTCACCTTGAGGTTGAGCACGGATTGCATCGCCGGCGATCGCGGGTCGCCGAGGATCGACCGCGCCCCCAGCGCCCGCGGCCCGAACTCCATCCGCCCCTGGAACCAGCCGACGGCCTTGCCCTCGGCGAGGGCCCCCGCCGTGGCGCCCAGCAGATCGTCGTCGCCGAGGACGGCGAAGCGGGCGCCGGCCTCGCGCAGGCGCTTCTCGACCTCCTCCTGGGCGTACCCCGGGCCGAGAAGAGATCCGGCCATGCCGTCGGCGCCGGTCACCACCCGCGGCTGGCCCTTGAAGAGGTGATAGGCGCACAGGGCCGCCCCCACCGCGCCGCCCGCATCCCCGGCGGCGGGCTGTACCCACAGCCCCTTGAAGCGCCCGTCGCGCAGCACCTTGCCGTTGGCCACGCAGTTGAGGGCCACCCCGCCCGCCAGGCACAGGTTCTCGGCCCCCGTCTCGGCGGCGGCGGCCCGGGTGAGCCGCAGCACCGCCTCCTCGGTCACCGCCTGGATGGAGGCGGCCAGGTCCATGTGGCGCGGGGTGAGCAGCTCGTCGGCGGCCCGCGGCGGCCCCCCGAACAGGTCGTGGAACCGCTCGTTCGTCATCCGGAGCCCGGTGCAGTAGTCGAAGTACCCGAGGTCGAGGCGGAACGATCCGTCGTCCTTGAGGTCGATCAGGTGGTCGAGGATCAGCTTCGCGTACCGGGGCTTGCCGTACGGAGCCAGCCCCATCACCTTGTACTCCCCGGAGTTGACCTTGAAGCCCGTGTAGTACGTGAATGCGGAGTACAGCAGCCCGAGGGAATGCGGGAAGTGGATCTCCTTGAGCATCTCGAGCCGGTTCCCCGAGCCCCGCCCCACCGATGTGGTCGCCCATTCCCCCACGCCGTCCATGGTGAGCACGGCCGCCTCCGGGAAGGGGGACGCGAAGAACGCGCTGGCGGCGTGGCTCTGGTGATGCTCGGCGAAGAGCAGCCGGGCCTCCACGTCCTGCCCCGCGCCCATGTCGGCCAGCTCCCGGCGCAGGAGGGCCTTCTGGAAGAGCTTCTCGCGCAGCCACAGCGGCATGGCCATCCGGAAGGAGGAAAAGCCCCGGGGCGCGAACGCGAGGTAGGTCTCCAGCAGTCGCTCGAACTTGAGGAACGGCTTGTCGTAGAAGGCGATGTGGTCGACTCCGGCGAGGTCCGTCCCCGCCTCGGCCAGGCAGTAGGCGATGGCGTGGCGGGGGAAGCGGGCGTCGTGCTTCTTCCGCGTGAAGCGCTCCTCCTGGGCCGCGGCGATGATGCGGCCGTCCTGGACGATCGCCGCCGCGCTGTCGTGGTAGAACGCCGAGACCCCCAGGATCCTCATGGCGCGCGGCCCGCCAGGGTCCGGATGTCAGAGGCGTGCCGTGAGTCGACGAGCTCTCGACTCACGACACTCGTGTGCTGAGTCAGCAATGTGCCGACAAGGCGCCAGGCGGGGTGGGGGTCCCCCCCGCGGGCCACCCTGTGTCGCGGAGCGCTGCCGGCACTCAATGGGGCCACGAGATGGGTGGTGGGTGGCTTCGGCCATCCGCAGAAGATACGGTCCCGCGGGGAGGACCCCCACCCCACCCGGCGCCGCGAGTCCACGAACTTCTGACTCGGGGCACTAGAACAGGGTGTAGAT
>DATKEI010000066.1:0-5864 GCA_035544455.1 Binatia bacterium
GCCAGCGGTCTGGAGGTGGCCATAGGCACGGCCACCGACCCCTACCAGCCGGGCGAGGCCCGGTTCGGGGTGACCGGTTCGGGGTGACGCGGGCGGTGCTCCGCGCGCTCGGCGAGGTGGGCGGTGTCCGGGTGGGCATCACCACCAAGAGCGCCCGGATCACGCGAGACATCGAGCTGCTCCGATCGGTAGCGGACTCGTGCGACCTGGTGGTCAACGTCTCGCTGATCTCCCTGGACGCCGAGACCCGCTGGCCCGCCCCCGGCCGGCGCTTTGTCGGCACATCTCTGACTCGGCACACTAGTCCCCGAGATTCAGCACCTCCTGAACGGGCGCGGGATCCCCGGCGTCGTGGTCGTCGCCCTCCTCCACCGCGACGAGGCCCGGGGCCTCGATGAGGGGCAGGAACTTGTCGTGCAGATCGCGGAGCTTGCCGAGGTAGTAGGCGGTGTTCTCGTCTGGCGCCGCGGGATCCCACGCCGTGGCGAGCTTGGCCATCTCGTTGACCTTGACCCTCGGGCTCTGCCCGGTGACGTAGTAGGAGACCTGGTCGCCGGGCTGGTAGGGGCGCGACGACCGAAGGGCGAGCTCGTAGGGCGCGGCGGCGTTGCGCGATCCTGTCCGGACCTTGTCCTGATAGGCGCCGAGCGAGTCCTGCAAGGTCTCCGTCTTCATGAATTGCTTGATGTCGACTCGGCGCGCCGCGAAGTCGGCTTCCCATCGCGCGAGCAGGAGGGGGATCTCGTCCCGCCGGCCGGTGAGGAGCAGGCGGAACATGTCCTCCATCCACCGGCGCTGGAACAGCTCGAGCCCGCGGGACCTCAGGCCCGAGCCCTTGACGAGGAGCGTGCCCCGCGCGTCGAGCAACACGTAGTTCTTGACCTTGTAGCTCAGCATGGCGGAGTAGCGGCCGTCGATCTCGAGGGCGATGCCGGGAGGCAGGGCCGGCGAGAGCGCGGCCAGGATCTGGCGCTCGCTCCAGGGGGCGTCGGTGGCGCCGCCGCGGGGGGCAACGAAGTAGAGCCCGTCCGTGTCCACCTCGAGGACGGTGGCCCCGATTTCCCGCAGTCGATCGACCGCGGCCTGGATGAGCGCGCGACCGGCGGCGGTCACCCGGTTGGCCGCGTCGAAGTCGTTCCAGTGCCCCATGGAGAAGCCGAGGTATCCGTAGAACGAGTTGATGAGGATCTTGAATGTCTGCTGCAGGCCGGCGAGGAGCGACCCCCCCGGGGTGTCGACGGCCTCACGGGCCAGGCGCTTGGCCAGCACGCGATACTCGTACAGGTCCCGGAGCAGGGTGGGAAACACGCCGGCGTGGTCGGTCGCGGGCGCGATGCCGCCGCCGAGCATCAGCGAGGGGTACAGCGAGGTGACGTCGGCATGCAGGACGTCGCGAGCCACGCCACGGTGATACACGGCGGAGTGGCCGCCGGCCACGTTCCGGCCGCTGCCCGGGGCGGGTATGGCCTGTCCCCGGCGCAGGTACTCGCGCAGAAGCAGGGCGTCGATCTTGGTCGCGTTGCCGCGAAGCACGACCGACTGATAGTCGAACGGGAGCGCCTGGGCCTGCACGAAGTACGGCGGCGCGAGGATCGCGGAGATGGAGAGCGTCTCCAGCACGTCGTCGCGCGCATAGGCCATGAGGCGCGCGGGGTCGCTGGCGAAGAGCCGCGGGATCTCCTCGGGGACGACGTAGGTCCGGTCGGGGGCGGCCACCCCGAAGTGCCGGGCCACTTCCTTGAGGCCGTACGATTCGAGGTCCCGCGCCCCCACGTCGTAGAGCTGGGCGAGGATCCACGTGTCCACGATGTGGCGGCCCGCCACCTCGTAGCGCCGGTAGGCGATGGCGCGCTCCGCGACCTGCATCCGCGACGGATAGCCGCGCAGGGGCGAGGCGTCCCGGCCCCAGTCGAGCGGCACGCCATGACGTCGCGCGCGCGCCTCGATGTACTCGAGGTCGAAGCGAAAGATGTTGTGCCCCTCGATCACATCCGGATCGCGCTCGCGCAGGAGCCGGCCGCACTCCGCGAGCAGTTCGGCCTCGGACCGCTCCGCTCCCGACAGCACCGTGGCGAAGCCGTCGCTGCCCGCCATGGCGATGGCGACGATGCGATCCGACTCGCGGGCGGCGTTCGGGAACTCGAACCCGGGCGCGGTGATCACCTCGATGTCCACCGCCATCCGGCGGAGCTCGGCGAAGGCAAGGCCCCGGAACGATGTCCGGCCCGAGCGCAGGAGGTACTGGTGGACGGGGTCGGCCACGAAGCGATACGGAGCGTCGGGGCTTCCGGGCGCCCGGCCCGATACCCGGCGGCAATGGTCGCGGGCCCGGAGGGCGTGGGACCAGGACGGCAGCTCGGCGAGCCAGCGGTACGCGCCCGGGCCGGCGAGCGAGACCAGGTCGACCTCGCCCGTGAACCCGCGGAGCAGATCCGGATCGGCGAGCAGGAGGAACGGGCGCCACGGGGTCTCGGCAACGGCGGTGCGCCCTTCGTCCCGGACGAAGACCCGCACGGTGTCGTCGCGGGCGCGGAAGGCGATGAGACCGGTGGTGCGGTCGTGCCCGAAGAGAACGGGGTTGTCGTAGAAGGGGAGGGGGAGCGCGCTCAATTGAGCATGCCGATCACGCGGTGCAGCTCACGGCGGGCCAGCGTGTATCCGGGCTCGATGGCGATGGCGGCGCGGAGCTCGAGGATCGCCTCCTGCACGCGGCCTCGCCTCACGTGAACGCGAGCGAGGTTGAAGTGCGGGAAGTGGCGAGGCTCGTAGCGCGGCGCCACCTTCGCGCGCTCCAGCCAGGCCACGGCATCGTCCGGCTTGCCGAGCTCGATCAGGTAGGCGCCGATGTCGTTGTAGGGATTCCCGAAGTCGGGGTCGACCTGAATGGCGATCTTGCACTGGGTGATCGCGTCGTCGTGACGTCCCTGGAAGCTGAACACCCAGCCCAGGAACGTGTGCGCCTCGGCGGTGGGTCGGATGGCGATCGACCGCCGGTAGCAGGCGACGGCCTCGTCGAGGCGGTTCTGCATCTGGGCGGCATAGCCCTTCTCGAAGTACCGGCGCGCTTCCTCGGGGTCGCCCGGGTTCGCCGTGGGCCCTCGCTCGGGGTCGGACATTGAGATCCTCCTCGCCGGATTCTACTCCGGGCCCCGGCGGGCGTGTCGCCGATCGGGGGCGGCCGGCACCCGACACGGGTCGCGTCCGCCAGTGTATCTTCGAGGGCATGGTCACGGCGCGTGTCGCCCTCGCCCTGGCGCTGGGGCTTTCGCTGTCCGCCTGCGCTGGCCAGGTCACCTTCGAGAACGTCACGCCTGGCCAGCCCGCACGCATTCGCGCCGTCCTGATCCGGCCCGAGGCGGCCGGTCCGCGGCCGGCGGTGGTTCTCCTGCATGGCTGTCACGGCGTGTCCGCGCAGACGCACCGCTGGGCACGCTGGCTGGCGGATCGCGGCTATGTCGCCCTCATCGTGGACAGCTTTGGATCGCGGGGGCTCGTCGGGGACTGCGCCGGCGACGACACCGGCACCGGGGACCTGCCGAACACCGCTCGCCTGGACGACGCGTTCGGGGCCCTCCGCTTCCTCCAGGCGCAGCCGTCCGTCCGGGGTGATCGCGTCGCGGTGATCGGCTGGTCGCAGGGAGGGGTGTTCGCCATGGCCGCCATCAACGGGCCGAGCATGGCCCGGGCACGCGCGCGGGGCGTCGCCATTCCCTCGCCGGGCTTCGCCGCTGGCGTCGGCATCTATCCGGGAGGGTGCCCGTCCCTCGCGTACGAGCGCGTCGTGCGGCCGCTCCTCGTGCTGATCGGCGCGGACGACGACTGGACGCCCGCCCCGCTCTGCGTGGAGATGGTGGCAAACATGCGCGCGCAGGGCGCCGACGCGTCGATCGCGGTGTACCCGCGAGCCGTCCACTACTTCGACGTGGAGGATCAGCCGCGCGCCTTCTTGCCCGACGTGGACAACACGGGCAAGCCGGGCGGAGGCGCCACCGTCGGCTACCAGCGGGAGGCGGCCACCGATGCGTACCGGCGGGTGGAGCGGTTCCTCGGGACGTACCTCGACGGCGCCGCGCGGTGACGGTGTGTTCGCCGCCGCCGGCCGGCGGGGCGTCGTTGCGCGCCCTCGCCGCGGCGTGCTAGCGTGACGGCTCGCATGTCCCGCACCGACGAGCCGGAGGCCAAGCAGGACGTTCGCGAGCGGGTGTGGCGAGCCATGGATGTTCACGGCGCCGCCCGCTTTCCCGGGACGCGCGGGCGCATTCCGAACTTCGTGGGGGCCGAGCGCGCGGCCCTCCGCCTCGCCGAGCTGCCGGAGTGGCGGCGGGCGCGGGTGGTCAAGATCAATCCCGACGCGCCTCAGCTCTCCGTGCGGCGCCTGGCCCTGCGCGAGGGCAAGCTCGTCTACATGGCGGTGCCGCGGCTGCGCGCCCTCGCCTGCTTCGTGGAGCTCGACCCCACCCGGCTCGGGCCTCGCGGCCCGCGCGCGGCGACCATCGCGGGGGCGGCCGAGCACGGCCGGCCCGTCGAGCTCGGCCAGATGCTCCCGGTGGACGTGATCGTCTGCGGCTCGGTGGGTGTCAACGGGCGCGGCGTGCGCGTGGGCAAGGGCGGTGGCTTCTCGGATCTCGAGTACGGACTGCTCGTCGAGCGCGCGCTCGTCACCGAGCGCACGCCGGTCGTCACCACCGTGCATCCCCTGCAGATCGTGCCGGCCCCGATCGACGTCCGCCCTCACGATCTCGTGCTCGACCGCATCGTGACTCCGGATGGCGTGCTCTCGTGCGGGGGCGGGCTCCCGCGCCCGCGCGGCATCTACTGGGAGTACCTGGACGAGGCGACAATCGGGGCCGTTCCCGTCCTGGCGCGGCTCCAGGCGGAGGCGGGACGGGACTGACGGCCCCGCCGTCGCTTCCGCCCCCACTCGACCACGCGCAGCCCCCGATCCGCCGGGACAAGGAGAGGCGATGGACCTCGGACTGAAGGACAGGGTGGCGCTGGTGGCAGCGGCGAGCAAGGGGATGGGCAAGGCCTGTGCCCTCGGCCTCGCCGCGGAGGGCGCCCGGGTCGTGATGTTCGCGCGCACCGCGGCCGACGTGGAGGCCGCGGCCGAGGACATCCGCGCCAGGACGGGCGGCGCGGTGGTCGCGGCCGCTGCCGATGTGAGCCGAGCCGAGGACGTGACCCGCGTGGTCCGGCGCGCCACCGAGGCGTTCGGGCCCGTGGACATCCTGGTCGCCAACGCGGGCGGGCCGCCCCCGGGCCCCTTCGAGGCGATGACGGACGACCAGTGGAAGGCGGCCTTCGAGCAGGTCCACCTCTCGACCGTCCGCCTGATTCGCGAGGTGCTGCCGTCCATGCGCCAGCGCCGGTGGGGGCGCATCCTCACCATCCAGTCCAGCTCGATCAAGCAGCCGGTCGACGGCCTCGTCCTGTCCAACGGCATCCGGCCGGCCGTCGCCGGCCTCTTCAAGACGCTGGCCCAGGAGGTGGCGAGGGACAACGTGACCGTGAACGTGGTCTTGCCCGGTCGGATCATGACCGACCGCCTGCTCCAGCATCAGCGCGAGCGGGCCAAGGCCGGCAGCCGCACGCTGGAGGAGCAGCTCGCGCTGTCCGGCTCGGACATTCCGGCCGGCCGCGTCGGGACGCCCGAGGAGTTCGCCAGCATGGTCGTGTTTCTCGCGTCCGAGCGGGCATCGTACGTGACCGGAACCGTCGTGCAGGTGGATGGCGGGCTCATCCGGAGCGTGGTGTGACGGACGGGATGCGATGCGCCGGCTGGTGGCGTGCCTCTGGCGAGCGGTCACCGGGTTCGAGGTCCATCGGGGGTTCTTCCTCGCCGCTGGCCTGTCCTTCTTCTTCCT
>DATKEI010000067.1:0-8866 GCA_035544455.1 Binatia bacterium
CGCTGGCCGCCGACATCGCGGCAATGGACCTACCCTCGCCCGCGGCCCTCAGCCGTCGTCTGGAGCACGCCGGCAGCCCCCATCCCGCCTTCAGGGGGTTCCACGTGGTGGATGTGGCCGGTCGCATCATCGCGGTCGATCAGCCGACGTCTGCCGGCGGACGGGAGGCCGTGGGGCTCGATATCTCGGATCGGGCGTGGTTCAAGGAGCTCATGGTCACGGGTGCGCCGGTCATTGACCGGTCGCTCACCATGGGGGGTACCCGGTCGACGTCTGTCGTCACGGTGAGCGCACCGATTCACGATCGCGGAGGGGGCATCGTCGGAGCGGTGAGCGCGCCGCTCGATCTCGCCCTCGTCCGGGCCATGGCCGACGACATCCGCATCGGCAAGACCGGATACGGCCAGGCTGCCACCGCCGGGGGGATCGCGGTCGCGCACAAGAACTGGGACTTCGTGCGCGAGCGCAAAGATTTCACCAGGCTGCCCATCTGGCCTCTGGTGAACTCCGGGGCGTCCGGTCGGATCTCGGGCTACATCGACGCCGGCACTCTCGACGACGAGCGCGTCGCCGGCTTTGCCACCGTGCCCATCGTGGGATGGAAGGTCTGGGTCAGCCAGGCGCGCGCCGAGGTCGCGGCCGAGGTGCGCGCGGCCTACCTGCGCGTGCTGGGCTGGGCGCTGGTCCCGCTGCTCGCCGTCCTCGCCCTGCTCGCGACCGTCGCCGTGGCGGTGGCCCGGCCGATCGACGCCCTGCGCCGCGCCGCCGTGGCGATCGCCGCGGGTGAGAGCGAGCGTCCGGTTCCCCGGCGCGGCACCAAGGAGGTCGTCGCCCTCGCCGACGCCTTCGACGAGATGGTCGGCAAGGTCTCGGCCAGCCAGAGCGCCCTCGAGGCCCGACTCCGCGAGACCTCGGCACTGCTCGCCGTCGCCCGCGTCGTCGGCGGGACCGCCGACGTGCCGGAGGCGCTGCGGCTCATCTGCCGCGAGCTGGCTCGCCTGACCGCAGCCGACACCGTCGCCGCCTACCTGGCCGATCCCACCGGGCAGGATCTCCGCCCCGTCGCCGCCTACCGCGTTCCCAAGGACAGGCTCGAGGCGCTCACGACCACGGTGATCCCGATCGCCCGGCACGGCTCCGGGCTGGAGCTCCGCCATCGCCAGGCCATCGCCAGCGACGACGCCGCGGCCGATCCGCGCTTCGCGTCGGCCGCCACCCGGCTCTTTCCCCATCGATCGGCCGCGATGGTGCCGCTTGTCCTCGACGACGACGTCGCGGGCGGCTTCTACCTGGTGTGGTGGACGGCGCGGCGCCGGCTCGCCGGGGTCGAGCTCGCCACGCTCGAGGCGGTGGGGCAGCAGGTCAACCTCCTGCTCCGCAACGCCCGCCTGTTCGAGGCGGAGGCGGCGGCGCGCACGGAGGCCGAGGCCGCCAACCGGGCCAAGAGCGAGTTCCTCGCCAACATGAGCCACGAGATCCGGTCTCCCCTGAACGGCGTGATTGGCATGACGGACCTCGCCCTGAGCAGCACGCTCAGCCCGGAGCTGCGGGAGCACCTCGGCCTCGTGAAGCTCTCCGCGGACTCGCTGCTCGACGTGATCGACGACATCCTGGACTTCTCGAAGATCGAGGCCGGCCACCTCGATCTCGACGCCGTGCCCTTCGCGCTCCGCGCCACCGTCGGCCCCGCCGTCAAATCCCTGAGCTACCGGGCGCGCGACCAGCGGCTCGACCTCCTGATGGACGTGCGCCCGGACGTGCCCGAGGGGCTCGTCGGCGACCCGGGGCGCCTTCGCCAGATCCTGGTCAACCTGGTGGGCAACGCGCTGAAGTTCACCGAGCACGGAGAGGTGCTGCTCACCATCGCGCTGGAATCCATCGGCGCCGATGGCGCCGTCCTGCACTTCGCGGTCAAGGACACGGGCATCGGGATCCCGCACGAGAAGCATCAGGCGATCTTCGACGCCTTCACCCAGGCCGACGGTTCGACGACCCGGAAATACGGGGGGACCGGGCTCGGGCTCACCATCACGCGCCGGCTCGTCGACATGATGGGAGGGCGTCTCTGGGTCGACAGCGAGGTCGGGCTCGGGACCACCTTCCACTTCACCGTCGCGTTCCCGCTGGCGGCGGACGCGCCGGGCGCAGGGGCGCCGGCCGAGCCGGGCCCCCTGCGTGGGCTCGAGGTGCTCGTGGTCGACGACAGCGCGACGAGCCGTCGGATCCTCGTCGAGATGCTCGACCTTGCCGGGATGGCGGTGACGGCCGCCGACAGCGTCGCCGCCGGCCTCGAGGCGCTTGTCGCCGCCGAGGCGCGCGGGGCCCCCTACGTCATCGTCCTGAGCAGCGTGCGGCACGTGGACGAGGGCAGCTTCGAGCTGGTGGCGGCCATCCGCGCGGACCGAGCGCTCGCGGGAACGCGGGTGCTGATGCTCTCTTCCTCGATCCAGCCACACCAGACGGAGCGCGCCCATGCCCTCGGGATGCTCACCTGCCTCACGAAGCCGGTGACCCGACCCGAGCTGCTGCACGCCGTGCTGACGGCCGTCGCCTCCACCACCGGCGACCGCGCGGCCGCCTTCGGGCCCGCGGAGGCTGTGGGCCCGGGTCCGCCGCGGCCGCTGTCGATCCTGCTCGCCGACGACCACCCGGTGAACCAGCTGGTAGCGCGGCGCCTCCTCGAGCGAGCGGGCCACACCGTGACGGTGGTGGCCAACGGCCGCGAGGCGCTGGCCGCGGCCGAGCGCCAGACCTTCGACGCGATCTTCATGGACGTCCAGATGCCGGAGATGGACGGATACGAGGCGACCGCTGGCATCCGCGCGCGGGAACGGGCAACCGGTGGGCACGTGCCGATCATCGCCCTCACCGCCCACGCGATGAAGGGCGATGCCGAGCGCTGCCTGGCAGCGGGGATGGACGCCTACGTGACCAAGCCGATCCGGCCGGACGAGCTGGTCCAGGCGCTCGCCACGCTGGTTCCGGGCACGCTCGCCGGCGCGACCGGGACGGCAGCGGGCCCGGCGGCGGCCCTGGACGCGGAGGCCATGCTCGCCGCCGTCGAGGGCGACCACGCGCTCCTCGGTGATCTGGCCGCGATCTTCCTGGAGGATACTCCGGCGCGCATGGGGGAGCTCCGCCGCGCCCTCTCGGCCGGGGATGCCGCCAGCGTCTTCCGCACGGCCCACTCCCTCAAGGGAGCGCTTGGCGCGCTGGGCGCCCGCGATGCCCTCGCCCTCGCCGCGCTACTCGAGGACAAGGGCCGGAACGGGGACATCGCCGACGCCCCCGGGGCGCTGGACCGCCTCGAGGTGGAGATCGACCGGCTCGCCTCGCTCCTGGCCGGGTTCGTCGCCCCGGCCGAACAGGCCTGACCGCCCGACGGGGGGAGCTTCCCGTCAGCCGCCTCGGTCCGCCTCGGCGACGAAGCTCCGCCGGGCCTCCTCGCTGGCGATGTGGATCGCCACGCTCTCGAACAGGTCGCGTGGGCTCGCAGCGCGCCGGGCTGCTTCGCGCACCAGAATCCGGGCGACCGGGCCGATCTGCCCGGTGAGCAAGCGCTCCACCCTGGCGATGAGCGCGGAGTCGATCTCCCGGGGACTCGCCGCCCCCGGCGAACCGCTCGCCGCCCCCGGCGAACCACTCGCCGCCCCCGGTGACCCGCCCTCGGCCCCGGGGGTGCCCGTGCGCTCCGGCTTCGCCGGTGCCGCCGCCGCCCGGACCAGCCCCCTCACGCTGGCCAGGAAGGCGGCCCGGCTCCCCTCGGGCACGCCCCCGGCCAGCGCCTCGACGAGCGCCTCGTGGTCCGCGGCGCGCTCGGCGGCCCGTCCGACAACGACCTTCGCCACCGGGCCGATCTCCCGCGCGAGCGCGGCGGTGAGGCGCGCGAGGAGTGCGGGGTCGAAGCGGGCCCCCGGCGGCGGCGCAGCATCCACGGACGGGCCGGGGGAGCCGGTGGTCGAGGAGAGCTGGACCTCGTAGACCTCGTGATCGCGCACGTGCTTGTCGCGGTGCAGGCCCACGTACTGGAAGAGCTGGCCGTACTCGGCGGCCAGCCTCGAGACCACCTCGAAGTACGACCGGGAAACCAGGATCTGGTTCGGCGCGGCGAAGCTCATCACCCGCTGCGCCACGTTGATGCCGTCGCCGATGACGTTGGCGCGGCCGTTGATGTCCTTGACCACGCGGACGGGCCCCAGGTTGATCCCCAGGCGGAGGCGGAGGCCGGTCTCGCCCCCCGCCTCCACCACCTGGCTGCGCAGGCTGTTGGCCGCGAAGAGCGCATCCGCGGGATCGCCCAGGAAACAGAGGGCGGCCCCGTCCCCCGTGTCGAGCACGAGCCGGTCCGCCGGTGGCGTGTCTTCCAGGGCGCGGCCGAGCAGCCCGGTGAAGCAGGTCCTCATCTCGGCCTGGCGCGACACGGGTTCCTGCGAGTACTGGACGATGTCCACGAAGACCACCGTGCAGATGCGGTTGCCAGATCCCAGGTGGGCGATCTCCATGCCCGCGATCTCACCCGTCGATCATCTGGAGGGCCTTCTGCAGGCTCCGGCGCATCCGGTTGAACGCGCGGCCCAGGAGCGCGATCTCGTCCTTGCCCCCTTCCGTGAACTCCGGGATCGCAAAGTCCCCTGTGCTGACCTGGTCGGCCGCCCGCGACATGCGAGAGATGGGCCGGACGATCATGTGGCTCAGCATCACGTTGAGCACGACGAAGGCGAGGCCGAACACCGTGGCGAGGGAGACCATGAACGTGTAGAAGGCGCGCTCGGCGTTCCGGATGGGAAGGGCCATCGGCACGGAGACGACCTGAGCGCCGACGATCTCGTTGAGCTTCCACCCGAAGCCGTTGGCGGTACCGTACATCTTGATCATAGTCGGGGGCGCCATTTCCGGTGTCGTGTGGCAGGGGAGACACGCGGGGTTGCTGATCTTGATCGGACGGGCGATGTACAGCGAACGGCCGGTGGGAGTGTCGCGCTCTCCGACCAGCTCGGTCAATGCCGGCCGGTTCTTGAACTCCTGGACCAGGTCGGCCTCCCAGTCGGCCGCCCGGTTCCGCGGATTCGTCGGGTTGAGCGTCGCCTCCTTGTAGGCGTAGTCCGCGTACCTCTTCCTGACCTGACCGAGCGTCTCGGTGGCGGCGTAGGCGGGAACGCTCTGGGGCAAGAACACCCGCATGAGCTGCAGGTCGAGGTGGGGGCGCACCTGGTCCACCGTGTACGCGCGGATGGCGAGGGCCGCTTCCATCATCAGGTCGGCGTTGCGCGCGACCTCTTCCCGGGCATTCCGCTGCAAGAGGCCCCAGGAGACGTATGCGGTCACGGCGAGGCCGAGCACGAAGACGACCATCAGCACGAGATTGAACTTCAGCCTCAGCCCCATCGCATCCTCCTTACCTGCACTCGTCCCGGCGCGCGTACGCTCGGCTGAATCCGATCAGGCTGACGGTGGCAGACTGGACGCCCGTGGCCGGCCACGTCGGCCAGAACCGGAGCTGGACCCGGGCCCGCAGACCCCGCTTGAACTGCTCGACGATCGCAGGATACCGGGACTCGAACACGGCCGTTCGCGAATCGGCGAGCCGATCCATCGGGACGATCTCGTGATCGTCCACCGCGATGCCGATGTCGTTGAAGCCGGGGTCCAGGACCGACGGGGAGGACACCACCACTGTCTTCCCGTCGACGTGGATGCGAGCGGTCGTCGCCTGGTAGCCGTCGGAGATGGGCTCCGGGGCCGACTCGACGATACACGCCGCCCCCTCGGTCCCCGGCTTCACCGCCCACTCGGCCGCCGCGAGCGAGGACACCAGCATCACGGCAGACCCGGCGAGCCACGCCACCCATGCGCCTCTCATCACCGTCGACACGCCACTCGTTCCCCGCTCGGTTCCGGCACTGCGCGACCATGATAGTCCATGCCCGATCCCGGCGCGCCCCTTCCTCCCCTGGGGTCCGGCGCGGCAGGGCCGAGCGCCGCGGCGCGCTCGCGGGCTCGGGGCGAGCCCGGCGCGCACGGCGGAGCGGCCAGGTCGAGCGGTCGGCGGAGCGCTCAGGCGCAGGGAAGCCTGCTCAAGGTACTGCCTTACGCTCAGGCGCAGACCGTCTCGATCAGGCCCGGGGCAGGATCGTCACCCCCCGATTGATCGCTTCGGCGCACTTTCCCCGCCACGAGCGGCCATCGCGACCGGCGGTACTCCGCTCCGCACAGATTGCGGCTGAAACGAACCGCGAGACCCGGCCAGGCGGGGCCGCGGGGGGACCCGCGCAGTGTAAACTTCGCAGAGGCCCAGGACCCGCCCCCTTCCCCCGACGCCGGCGCCGGCGCCGGGGAGGAGGCGACCGGCGTGACATCTGGTGCCGCGAGGAGGAATACCATGCCGTACATGCTCCGGGCGCTCGCGGCGGTGGCCGCCGCGCTGCTCACCCTGATCCCGGCGGTTGTCCTGGCTCACCATGGCTGGAGCGGGTACGACTCGAGCCAGACACTGACGCTGACCGGGATCGTTCGCGAGGAAGGCTACGAGCACCCGCACGGCTTCGTGAAGCTCGAGGCCAAGGACAAGACCTGGCTGGTCGTGTTGGCGCCGCCCTCGCGCATGGAGAATCGCGGTCTCGCGCGCGCGATGCTCAAGCCCGGCACGACGGCGACCGTCGTGGGCTATCCCAACCGCACCGACCCCGCCGAGATGCGGGCCGAGCGCATCACCATCGCCGGCAAGACCGTCGAGCTTCGCTGAAGCCGGGCGGTCCGTGCACCCCCCGAGCGGCCCGGCGTGGCTGGTGTGGCTGGAGACGTCGGGCCTGGCCGTCGCCATGCGCCAGTGGCTGTGGCTCTACCCGGCCGTCGAGATCGTCCACATCCTGGGCTTCGTCGTGGTGGTGGGCGCCGGGTTCTACTTCGACCTCAGGCTCCTCGGGCTCGGGCGAGGGCTGCCGGTGTCGGGACTGGCCGACCACCTCCTCACCTGGGCCCGGCGCGCCTTCCCCGTCATCCTGGTGTCGGGCTTCATGATGTTCATGGCCCACGCCACCGAGATGGCGGAGAACCCGGCGTTCCGGCTCAAGCTCCTGCTGATCCTCACCGCCGTCGTCAACGCCGCGGCCTTTCACCGCTGGCCGTTCCGCTCCGTGGCCCGCTGGGACGTGGCCGCCGCCACCCCCGGGTGGGCCCGGCTGGCCGCGGTCCTGTCGCTCACCTGCTGGACCGGGGCGATCGCCTGCGGCCGGCTCCTCGCCTACCTCTGAGCGCGTCCAGGGGGGCGGCCCCCGCGCCCGCTCGGCGCCCGGCTCATCCCGTGCTCCCCCACGTCTCCATGGGGGTGACACGCTCACTGACCAGTTGCGCGGTGCCGCTTGACCGTCGCCCGGCCAGGCACTAATCTCGCGCCGATGATCATCAAGAGCGCGAGCCCCGACGTCGCCATCCCCTCCGTGCCCGTCAGCGAGTACGTGCTGCACCAGGCCGCGCGCCTGGGCGACAAGCCCGCGCTGATCGACGGGCCGACCGGCCGCACCCTCACCTACGGCCAGCTCGCGGAAGGCGTCCGGCAAGTGGCGGCCGGCCTGACCCGGCTCGGGTTCCGGAAGGGCGAGGTCTTCGCCATCTACAGCCCCAACGTGCCGGAGTACGCGATCATCTTCCTGGCCGTGGCCTCCCTGGGCGGCATCAACACCACCGCCAACCCCCTGTACACGGCCGACGAGCTGGCCACCCAGCTCCGCGACTCGCACGCGCGCTTCCTGGTGACGGTGCCGGCGTTCCTGGACAAGGCCCGGGAGGCCGCCGCCAGGAGCGGCGTCGAGGGGGTGTTCGTATTCGGCACGGCGGAGGGGGCGCGCCCGTTTGCCGAGCTCTACGAGGCCGGCGGCGAACCCCCCGCCGTCCGCATCGATCCCGCCGCCGACGTGGTCGCCCTGCCCTACTCGAGCGGCACCACCGGCCTGCCCAAGGGAGTGATGCTGACACACCGCAACCTGGTGGCCAACCTCTCCCAGTTCTCGGGCATCCCCAACTTCGAGTGCTTCGGGGAGCGCGACGTCGTCATGGCCGTCCTGCCGTTCTTCCACATCTACGGCATGGTCGTGATCATGATGGCGGGCCTGGCCGGCGGGTCCACCATCGTCATCATGCCCCGGTTCGACCTGATGGAGTTCCTCGGGCTCGTGCAGAAGTACCGCGCCAGCATCCTGCCGCTCGTGCCGCCCATCGTGCTCGGCATGGTGAAGCACCCAGCGGTGGCGCAGTTCGACCTCCGGAGCGTCCGGCTCGTCTTCTCCGGCGCCGCGCCCCTCGGCGAGGACATCGCCCGCGCCCTCGGCGACAAGCTCGGCTGCCCGGTGATCCAGGGCTACGGCATGACGGAGGCGAGCCCGGTGACCCACGTGAGCCCCACGCGCAACGCCCCCTTCAAGCCGGGGTCGGCCGGGTGCATCGTCCCCAACACCGAGGTCCGGATCGTGGACGTCGTGACCGGCGAGGACGTCCCGCCGGGCAAGGACGGCGAGCTGTTCATCCGCGGGCCCCAGATCATGAAGGGCTACCTCAACCAACCCGCGGAAACCGCGGCGTGCCTCGACGCCGAGGGCTGGTACCACACCGGCGACGTGGGCTTCGTGGATTCCGAGGGCTTCTTCTTCATCGTCGACCGCACCAAGGAGCTCATCAAGTACAAGGGGCTCCAGGTGGCGCCGGCGGAGCTGGAGGCGCTGCTCCTCACCCACCCGGCAGTGCTGGACACCGCCGTGGTGCGCACCGCCGACGAGGAGGCGGGCGAGGTGCCCAAGGCGTATGTCGTGCTCAGGCCGGACGACGCCTCGCGCGCCACGACGGCCGACGCCATCATGGGCTGGGTGGCCGGGCG
>DATKEI010000068.1:0-4548 GCA_035544455.1 Binatia bacterium
CCGGCTACCGCACCCGCCACGCCCTCGTGCCTCACGGGATGTCGGTGATCCTGACCGCGCCGGCGTCGTTCCGCTTCACCTACGCGACGTCGCCGGAGCGCCACCTGCGCGCCGCCGAGCTGCTCGGCATGCCGGTCCGGGACATGGGCGACGCCGGACGCCGCGAGGCCCTGCCCCGGGCCCTGATGTCGCTCATGCGGGACGTCGGCATCCCGAACGGGCTCACCGCCGTCGGCTACGCCGAGCGCGACGTCCCCGCCCTCGTGGAGGGAACCCTGCGCCAGCCTCGGCTGCTCTCGGGCGCCCCGCGCCCGGTGGGCGCGCCCGAGCTCGAGTGGATCCTCCGCGACGCGATGCAGTACTGGTGAAATACTCGCTCGGGATCGACATCGGCGGCACCTTCACCGACCTCGTCGTCTACGACCACGAGGGCGGCGGCGCGTGGAGCCGCAAGGTGCTGACCACCCACGACGACCCCGCGCGGGCGGTCGCGGCGGGGGTGGCCGGCCTGCTCACCCAGGGAGCGATCGCGCCGGGGGAGGTCGGGCGCGTCGTCCACGCCACCACGCTCTTCACCAACGCGCTGATCGAGCGCACGGGCGCGGTCACCGGGCTGATCACCACCGCGGGGTTCTCCGACACCCTGGAGATCGGCCGGGAGCGGAAGTACGAGCTCTACGACCTCGCCATCGCCAAGCCCGAGCCGCTCGTGCCCCGCCCGCTGCGCCTCGAGGTGGCGGAGCGCATGCGCGCCGACGGCGTGGTCGAGCGGCGGCTCGACACCCGGCAGGTCGAGGCCCGGGCCCGCCGCCTCGTCCGCGCCGGGGTCGAGTCGATCGCCATCGTCTTCCTCCACGCCTACGCCAACCCGCGCCACGAGGCCCTCGCCGCGCAGGTGATCGCCGAGCGCCATCCCGGGCTGGCCGTCACGACCTCGCACGAGGTGGTCCCGGAGATCCGCGAGTACGAGCGCACGTCCACCGCCGTGGCCAACGCCTACATCAAGCCCCTGGCCCAGCGGTACCTCGCGCTGATGGGAGAGCGCCTCGCCGCGCTCGGCATCCCCGCTCCGCTTCTCCTCATGCTGTCGGGCGGCGGGCTCACTCACGTGGCCGAGGCCCAGCGCACCCCGGTCCAGATGCTCGAGTCCGGGCCCGCCGCCGGCGCCCTCGCCGCCGCCTTCTTCGGGCGCGCGGACAGCGGGGGCGATCTCCTCGCCTTCGACATGGGAGGCACTACCGCCAAGCTCTCCCTCGTGGACGGCGGCGAGCCCCTGACCGCATACAGCTTCGAGGCGGCCCGCCAGCGGCGCTTCACCGAGGGAAGCGGTCTGCCCATCCGCATCCCGACCATCGAGCTCATCGAGATCGGGGCCGGGGGCGGCAGCATCGCCCACGTCGACGAGATCGGCCTGCTCAAGGTGGGCCCGCGCAGCGCGGGCTCGCATCCCGGCCCGGCCGCGTACGGGCTCGGCGGCGTCGAGCCCACGGTGACGGACGCGGACTTCCTCCTCGGCTACCTGAACCCCTCGCGCTTCGCGGGCAGCGAGGTGCGCGTCGACATGGGGGCGGCGCGCGTCGCCATCGACGGGCTGGCCGGTCGGCTCGGCCTCACCCCGACCCAGGTGGCGTGGGGCATCCACGACGTCGTGAACGAGAACATGGCGAGCGCGGCCCGCGTCCACGTGGCCGAGCGCGGCCGCGATCCGCGGGGCTACGCCCTCCTGTGCACGGGCGGGGCGGGGCCCGTGCACGCCTACTCCGTCGCCCGCAAGCTCGGCCTCTCGCGCGTCGTCTGTCCCCCCTCGGCCGGCGTGGCCTCCGCCCTCGGGCTCCTCGTGGCCCCTGCGCGCGTCGACCGGGTGGCCACGGTCGGCATCCGGCTGGACCAGGAGGGCATCGACCGCCTGGAGGGCGCCTTCGAGCGCCTGGAGGACGAGGCGCGCGCCGTCCTCGCCGCCACCGGGCTCACGCTCGACGCGGTGGCCATCGGTCGGCTCGCCGACGGCCGCTTCCTCGGGCAGGGCTTCGACCTCGTGGTCCCGCTGCCCGCCGGCCCCTATGGGGACACCGCCGAGTGGCGGGCCCGCCTGCTCGCCGCCTTCGAGACGGCGTACCGCAACAAGTTCGCGCTCACCCCGCCCGACGTGCCCGTGGAGTTCATCAACGTTCGCGTGGCGGCGCGCGCCCCGGTGGCCGGGAGCGCGATCGTCCTGGAGGCCCCCCGGGAGGGCGCTTCCGGCCACGCCCTCCGGGACCGGCGACCGGCCTACTTCCACGAGGCCGACGGATTCGTCGACACCGCCGTCTACGACCGCGCCGCCCTCGTCGTGGGCGACGGGTTCGCGGGGCCGGCGGTGGTGGAGGAGGAGGGCTCGACGCTCGTCGTCGGCCCCGGAGCCAGCGCGCGCGTCGCCGCCAGCGGCAACATCGTGCTCTCGCTCTCATGACCGCCCGCGGAACCGGGAGGCGAGGGATCCCATGACGACGCAGTTCGACGCCATCACGCTCGAGGTCCTGTGGACGCGCATCATCTCGATCGTCGACGAGGCGGCCAAGGCCATCGTGCGCACGTCGTTCTCGACGCTCTCGAACGAGGCCAATGACTTCGCCTGCGTCCTCACCGACGCCCGCGGGTACGCGCTGGCCCAGAACACCGGCAGCATTCCCTCGTTCATCGGCACGCTGCCGGCCACCGTGCGCCACTTCCTGGGCGCCCTGGGGGCGGAGGCCATGCGCCCCGGCGACGTGCTCATCACCAACGATCCCTGGCTGGGCACCGGCCACATGAGCGACGTGTGCCTGGTCAAGCCGATCTTCCACCGCGGGCGCCTGGTCGCCTTCTCGGCCACCACCGCCCACATGCCCGACATCGGCGGCCGGGTGCGCGCCATCGAGGCCCGCGAGCTGTTCGAGGAGGGCTTCCACATCCCCCTGAGCTGGCTGATCCGGGCGGGCCGGCGCGACGACACGCTGATCGCATTGCTCCGGGCCAACGTGCGCACGCCCGACCAGACCACGGGCGACATCTGGGCCCAGGTGAGCGCCAACGAGCTGATGGACAACCGGGTGGCGCAGATCCTCGACGAGTACGGTCTCGCCGGCCTCGACCCGCTGGGCGACGAGCTGTTCGGCCGCTCCGAGCGCGCGATGCGCGCGGCCATCGGCACCGTGCCCGACGGCACCTATCGCTACGGCTTCGACACGGACGGCTTCGAGTCGCCCTACCGGTTCCGGGTCGCCCTCACGGTGGCGGGCGACGAGATCGTCGCCGACTACGCCGGGACCTCCCCCGCCCAGCCGCGGGCCATCAACTGCGTGCTCGCGTACACCTACGCCATGACCGCGTACGCCGTCCGCTGCGCCCTGCTGCCGGGCCTTCCGAACAACGAGGGCATGTACCGCCCCGTGCGCGTGGTGGCGCCCGAGGGGAGCCTGCTCAATCCGCGCTTTCCCGCCGCCGTCGTGAGCCGCGCCCAGACCGGCCACTACGTGCCGGCCCTCGTGCTCGGCGCCCTGCACCGGGTCGTCCCCGATCGCGTGATGGCGGCCGCGGGCTCGCCCCTGTGGGCGGTCAGCCAGTCCGGCACCCGCGACGACGGGCGCCCCTACACGACTGTGCTCTTCTTCAACGGCGGCATGGGGGCCACGGCGGCCAAGGACGGTGAGCACGTGCTGTCCTGGCCGAGCAACATCTCGTCGACGCCGGTCGAGGTGACGGAGCGCAACAGTCCGCTCTTCTTTCACCACAAGCGCATGCGCCCGGGCTCCGGCGGCGCCGGCCGCTTTCGCGGGGGTCTCGGCCAGGATGTCCTGATCGAGAGCCGGTCGGCGCGCCCGATCGTGGTGAGCTTCATGGCGGAACGCACGCGGCGGCCCGCCCCGGGCCTGGCTGGCGGCAAGGCGGGCGGCCTCGGCGACGTGCGCCTCAACGGCAAGCGTATCGACCACCGCCGCCAGCACGTCCTGGAGCGGGGCGACCGGATGCTCGTCAGCACGCCGGGCGGGGGCGGCTACGGGCCGCCGCGAAGGCGCGACCGCCGGCTCGCCGAGCGAGACCGGAGCCTGGGCTACGTCGAGGGCAAGAACCCGGCGCGGAGCTGGCCGCTGTCGCGACCGAAGAGGATCTCATGAGAGTCGATGGCCGCGTGGACCCGAGGCTCGCCCGCCCTCGCCAGCGACCCCTTCGCCCGACCGAGACCGGCGGGGCCACCGGCACCCCGCGCGGAGAGCGGCGGCCGCTGTCCGGACTGCTTCGAACCCCGGGAGGAGAAACTGCCATGACAAGCAAGGCCATCGCCGCTTCCGCCCTCGCCACTGCGCTCGCCATCCCGATCGCCGTCGGAGCCCAGCCCGCGCCACAGCCCACGTTCGCGGCGGAGAAGTGCTACGGGATCTCCAGGG
Source organism: Binatia bacterium (assembly GCA_035544455.1). Classification (GTDB taxonomy): domain Bacteria; phylum Methylomirabilota; class Methylomirabilia; order Rokubacteriales; family CSP1-6; genus DATKEI01. Next base: position 4,404 of record DATKEI010000068.1, read on the forward strand.
CGGGCAAGAACGACTGCCAGACCGCCGTCTCGTCCTGCGCGGGGACCTCCAAGCGCGACGGCCAGAAAGACGCGTGGATCTTCGTGCCAGCGGGATCCTGCGAGCGCATCGTCGGCGGCAACCTGAAGCCCAGGGCCTGATCCGG
>DATKEI010000069.1:0-7280 GCA_035544455.1 Binatia bacterium
ACGCGGTGTTGACGGAGGGGCTCGCCGTTCCGTAAGGTTGGCGGCCATGCATCCTGTGACCAGCGGAGGTCCGGCGTGAAGACCGTGATCGAGGGCGGGTGGGTGGTGGCGTTCGAGGGTGAGGGGCACGTGGTGTACGAGAACGGCGCCGTGGTCTTCGAGGGCGACCGGGTGGTGCACGCCGGCGGGCCGTACGCGGGGGCGGCCGACGTCCGGCTCTCGGCGCGGGGCCACCTCGTCTCGCCGGGCTTCATCAACACCCACGTGCACACCACGGGCAACGGCGGCGACTACCTCCTGAACGACATGGTGAAGAACAACTATCGCACGGCGAACTACCTGAGCTTCGCCGCGCCGCTCAAGGGGCAGGCGCCGCCGCCGCCTCCGGAGGCGGTGGCCGCCCTGCGCACGTTCGTCTTCATGCACGCGCTGCGGCACGGGTCGACCACCATCATCGACGTGGGCGGGCAGCGCGGCGACTGGGAGGGCTACGTGCGGCTCGTGGAGGAGCTGGGAGTGCGCGTCTACGGAGGCCCCTCCTTCCGGGACTTCAACACCTTCACGGACGCCCGGGGCCGGATCTACTACGACGAGGACGCCGCGGCCGGGATGAAGGGCCTGCAGATCGCCGTCGATTTCATCAAGACGCACGACGGCAACGCCGGGGGCCGCCTCCGTGGCCTGCTCAATCCCGCGCAGGTCGAGACGTGCAGCGAGGGGCTGCTCCGGGCGGCGCGGGCCGCGGCGCGGGAGCTCGACGTGCCCGTGCATACCCACGCCGGCGGCAACCTCATCGAGTTCTCGCGCATCATGGACGCCCACGGCAAGACCCCGGTGCAGTACCTCGCCGACATCGGCTTCCTCGACGACCGCATCCTCATCGGGCACGGCGTGTTCACCACCGCGCATCCCTGGAGCCACTACCCGTTCGGTGACGACCGGCGCGTGCTGGCCGAGACGGGAGCGACGGTGGGGCATTGCCCGTACAAGTACGCGAAGATGGCCATCGCGCTCCATTCCCTCCCCGGCTACCTCGACGCCGGGGTCCGGGTGGCGATGGGCACCGACACCTATCCGATGGACATGGTGGCCGAGCTCCGCTGGGCGTCCGTGCTGGCCAGGATCGTCGACGCGAACTACCAGGTCGGCCAGCCCCGCGACGTCTACAATGCGGCCACGGTGGGCGCGTGTCACTTCCTCCGCCGGGACGACCTCGGGCGCCTGGCCCCGGGGGCGAAGGCCGACATCGTGCTCATCCGGCTCGACCACCTGGGCGCGGGCTTCTACGCGGACCCGATCAAGGCGCTGGTGGACTTCGGCTGCGGACGGGATGTCGATACCGTCATCGTCGACGGCCAGATCCTGGTGCAGGGCGGCCGGGCCCGGCGCGTGGACGAGGACGAGGTGTACGCGCGCGCGCGCGAGGCGACGCATCGCTACTGGGGCCAGGTGCCGACGTGGCACTGGGCAGGCCAGGGAGTCGAGCGTATCGTGCCGCCCGCCTTTCCCATCCGGCGCCCTCCCGCCCCGGCCGACTGAGCGGGGACGTTCCGCGAGTCCCGGCGGGCCGCACTCGTGAAGCAGGGGGTGGCGTCGATCGATCGGCCCCCCGGGCGGAAGTCGGTGTCCGTGTTTTCCCTTTGACCGTTGCGCCAGGCCCGTGTAACAAGGACTCCGCCAGAGGATCATGGACACGCCGCCCTTCGATCCCGGGCGGGTGGCCCCGGGCGGGCTCTTCCGTGTCCGCGGGCGGAACGATGATGTGGACACGAACGGGCCGTCCCCCACGCGATTCGGCCGCGGCTCTTCGCGGAGCATCGACGGGAAGGGAGGCAACATGCGCTGGGTCCGGTACGAGTACCAGGGGCAGCGGGCGTGGGGCATCGTGGAAGGCGAGCGCGTCCGCCGCCTGCGCGGGGCGCCCTGGGGCGAGCGCGAGGCCCTTCGCAGGGGCGTGCCGCTCGACGCGGTGCGACTCCTGGCCCCGTGCGAGCCCACCAAGGTGGTGGCCATCGGCCTGAACTACAAGTCCCACGCGGCCGAGGTTGGCGTGCCCATCCCCGAGGAGCCGGCCATGTTCATCAAGCCGGTCACCTCGATCGTCGGCCCGGGCGATCCGGTCGTGTATCCCCGGCGCAGCCGGCGGCTGGACTACGAGGCCGAGCTGGCCTGCGTGATCGGGACGCGCATGCACCGGGTGCCGGAGGCCGAGGCTCTGCGCCACGTCCTCGGCTACACCTGCCTGAACGACGTGACGGCCCGCGACATCCAGACGGCGGGCGGCAACTTCCTCAACATGACCTGGGGGAAGGGGTACGACACGTTCTGCCCGGTGGGGCCGTGGCTCGTCGACGACGTCGACCCCGACGACGTCCTGGTCGAGGGATACCTCGACGGCGCCCGGGTGCAGTCGGCCTCCACGCGCGACTTCATCTTCTCCATGGCCCGCCAGCTCTCGTGGATCTCGGACATCATGACGCTGCTCCCCGGGGACGTGGTCACCACCGGCACGCCCTCCGGGATCGGGCCCATGGCGGTGGGGGCGACCTTCGAGGTCCGCATCTCCGGCATCGGCAGCCTGCACAACCCGATCGTCGCCGAGGCCTAGCCCGACCTCCTCATGAACGCGCTTTCCGCGTCCTGCGCGCCCCCTCACCCTGGCCCTCGCCCCCGGAGGGGGCGAGGGAACCGCGCCGACTCCCTCGCCCTCGGAGAGAAGACCCAGATCTTCGCGCTGCGGCGCATCGGGCGGCCCGAGGAGGTCGCCCCCACCGTGGTGTTTCTCGCCTCCGACGCCTCGAACTTCTACGCCGGCCAGACGCTGAGTCCGAACGGCGGCGACATCATGGTCTGACGCGCCATGATCACCCTGACCGACGTCGAGAAGACCTTCGACGGGGCGGCGGGGCGCCACACGGCGGTGACCGGCGTCAGTCTGGAGGTCCAGTCCGGGCGCTTCGTCAGCATCGTGGGCCCGTCGGGGTGTGGCAAGTCCACGCTGCTCGCCATGATCGCCGGTCTCACGCCGCCGACCCGGGGCCGCATCGAGGTGGGGGGGCGCGCGGTGCAGGGCGGGGTCCCCGACAACCTTGGCTACCTCTTCCAGCGGGACGCGCTCCTGCCCTGGAAGACGGCGGCCGAGAACGTGGGGCTGCCGCTGGCGATCCGCGGGCGCCCGGCCGCCGAGATCCGGGAGCGCGCCGACCGGTGGATCCGCCGCGTGGGCCTGACCGGCTTCGAGCGCTACTACCCCCACCAGCTCTCCGGCGGCATGCGCAAGCGCGTCTCCCTGGCCACGACGCTCATCTACGAGCCGGCGGTGTGCCTGATGGACGAGCCCTTCAGCGCCCTCGACGTGCAGACGCGCAACCTGATGGAGAACGAGCTGCTCGAGCTCTGGGGCGAGACGGGCACCACCGTCGTCTTCGTCACCCACGACCTCGAGGAGGCCATCGCCCTGTCGGACGAGGTGGTGGTGATGACGGCGGCCCCGGGGCGGATCAAGGCGGCGTATCGCATCGCCCTGCCGAGGCCCCGCAGCGTGATCGAGATCCGCTTCCGCGAGGAGTTCACCCGGCTCTACGAGCAGATCTGGAAAGACCTGCGCGACGAGGTGGAGGCGAGCTATGCTCGGCGGGCGTGAGGCGCTCCGCGTCCATCTCGGCCGGGTCGTGTTCTTCGCGCTGCTCATGGGCGCGTGGGAAGGGGGCGTCCGCGCGCGCGTGCTCGACTCCTACTTCGTGAGCCAGCCGTCGGCCATCGCGGTCACCATCGGCGGCTGGTTTGCCACCGGCTACATCTGGCCTCACATCTACGCCACCATGCAGGAGACGCTGATCGGCCTCGCGGTGGGCATCCTCCTCGGCGTGGCCGTCGGGGTGGGGCTGGCCTTCTCGCCGTTCCTCTCCCAGGTGTTCCACCCGCTCCTGGTGGTGCTGAACGCGATGCCGCGGATCGCGCTGGCGCCGCTGTTCATCCTCTGGCTCGGGATCGGACTGACGTCCAAGGTCGCCATGGTGGTGAGCCTGGTGTTCTTCATCATCTTCTTCAGCACCTATGCCGGGCTCCGCGACGTCGATCCGAACCTCATCAACCACGTCCGGGTCATGGGCGGGTCCCGGCGCGATCTCGTCCGCCACGTGCTCCTGCCCTCGGCGCTCACCTGGATCTTCGCCAGCCTGCGCACGTGCGTGGGCTTTGCCGTCATCGGGGCGATCCTGGGCGAGTACCTCGGGTCGGACCGGGGCATCGGCTGGATCGTGCAGTACGGCGAGTCGCTCTTCAACTCCAACATGGTGCTCTCGGGCCTCGTCGTGCTGATGGGCTTCGTGGTCGTCCTCGACCTCGCCCTGCAGCGGCTGGAAGGCCGGTTCTCCCACTGGAAGCAGAAGGCGCTGTGACTCGACATTCCCGGGGAGGAAATCGATGACAACGCTCCGGACGCTTGTGATCGCCGTCGCCACGCTCGCCCTCGCCACGCCCGGTGGGGCCGGCGAGCCCGTGACCTTCGCCTATTCCCAGCTCGGCTACATCGGCCACCTGCCGTGGACGGTGGCCATTGGCCAGAAGTACTTCGAGGAGCAGGGCCTCGAGGTCAAGGGCTACAACTTCGAGAGCGGAGGCAAGTCGGTGGCCGCGGTTCTCGGGGGCTCGGCCGACTTCTCGGCCAACGCCCTCGAGCATGCCATCAAGGCCAAGGCCCAGGGCAAGGATCTCGTCTACGTCTTCTCCAGCACGCGGGCCCCCGCCTGGGGCCTCGCCGTGTCCTCCGCCCACCGCAACGAGATCAGGTCGGTGGCCGACCTCAAGGGCAAGACGGTGGGGGTGTCCGGCATCGGGGTGGCCTCGCACGTGCTCCTGAACTACATGCTGGTCAAGGCCGGCGTCGATCCCCGGGACGTCAAGATCGTGGCGGTGGGGATCAGCACCCTCCCGCCCGCCCTCGAGGGCGGCAAGATCGTGGCGGGGATGGCGGCGGAGCCCTTCTTCAGCCGCATGGTCAAGAAGGGCACGGCGTTCTCGCTGGGCAACATGAACACCCTGAAGGACACGGCCGCCATCCTGGGCGGCGAGTACGCCTTCAGCGGGGCGATCACCCGGCCGGACGTGATCGAGAAGCGCCCGCACCAGGTGCAGAAGGTCGTCACCGCGCTCGTGAAGGCCGCCCACTTCATCCACACCCGCACGCCCGACCAGGTCGCGGCCGCCATCCCGGCGGAGTACGCGGGCGATCGCGCGCAGCTTGCCGAGACCATCGCCGGGGTCAAGGAGGCGTTCACCCCGGCCGGCATGGTCACGACGCCGGGGGTGGACACCCTGATGCGGGTCCTCATGGCTTTCCCCGACGTGTTCAAGCCGGGCCAGAAGGTGGACGTGGCCAGCACCTACGACATGCGCTTCGTGCAGCAGGCCATCAAGGACCTGAAGATCACGACCCCCTGACGCCGTGAACCTCGGACTGCGCGATCGCGTCGCCCTGATCACGGGGGGCAGCCGCGGCATCGGCCGGGCCACCGCGGCGGCCCTCGCCCGCGAGGGCGCGCGCGTGGCCATCTGCGCCCGCGACGAGGCCGGGGTGCAGGAGGCCGCCGGCGCGATCGCCGCCGAGACCGGGGGCGCCGTGCTCGGGGTGCGCGCGGACATGGACCGGCCCGCCGATCCGCCCGCCCTGGCGCGGGCGGTGGAGGAGCGGTTCGGGCGCATCGACATCCTCGTGAACGTGGCCGGGACCCACCGGCGCGGAACGGTGGACGACCTGCGCGATGCGGACCTCGACGCCCACCTGCGCACCAAGGTCTTCGGGTTCCTCCACATGATCCAGGCCGTGCTGCCGGCCATGCGCCGCCAGGGCGAGGGGTGCATCGTGAACGTGGTCGGCCAGGCCAGCCGGCACCCGCACCCGGACCGGCTGCCCTCGGGCATCGTCAACGCGGGCGTGCACGCCATGACCAAGTCGCTGTCGGACGCGCTGGGCCGGGAGAACATCCGTGTCAACACCGTGTGCCCCCAGTGCATCGACACGCCCCTGGTGCAGTCCATCGTCGCCCGGGAGAGCCGCGAGCGCGGCCTCGATGCCGGGCGCGCCGCCGCCGGCTTCACCCGGGCCAACGTGCTCCAGCGCCTGGGCACGCCCGAGGAGGTCGCCGACGTCATCGCCTTCGTGGTATCCGATCGGGCGGCCTTCGTCACCGGCACGTCGGTGAGCGTGGACGGCGGCTACCAGCGCTACATGGCCTGATCCGCCGGAGGCGAGAGGCGCCATGGACCTCGGATTGAGCGACCGGGTCGCCCTGATCACGGGCGCGACGAGCGGTATCGGGCTGGCCATCGCCCACGCCCTGCTCGCCGAGGGCGCGCGTGTCGCCATCTGCGGCCGGGATGAGGGCCGTCTGGACCGGGCCCTGGCCGACCTGCGTCCGGAGGCGGGCGCGCGCGTCCTCGGGGTGGCCGCCGACGTCGGCCGACCGGAGGATCTCGCCCGCCTCGTCGAGGGCGCGGTGGCCGCCTTCGGCGCGCTGGACATCGTGGTGAGCAATGCCGGGACGCACGTGGCCGGCGGGCTGGAGGACCTGGGAGCCGAGGTCGTCGAGCGACACCTGCGCACCAAGGTGCTCGGTCCCTGGGAGCTGGCCCGGCTCACCGCGCCGCACCTGCGGCGGCGGGGTGGGGGCCGATTCATCGTGGTGATCGGGCAGGCGGGCAAGGTCCCGGGCGCCCGCACCATCGCGTCCGCGGTGGTCAACGCTGCCCAGCACGCGTTCGTCAAGTCGCTGTCGGACGCGCTGGGCCCCGACGGCATCCTGGTCAATGCCGTGTGTCCGAGCCGGATCGCCACCCCGCTCACGGCGGACATGCCGATGCACGGCGAGGTCTTTGTCGGGCGGAGCCTTGAGCAGCAGGAGTCGGGCTGGGGGCGGCAGGTGCCGCTCGGCCGGTGGGGCGCCCCGGCGGACATCGCCAGCGCCGTCGCGTTCCTGGCGTCGGCGCGCGCCAGCTTTGTCACCGGCACTCGCGTGGACGTGGACGGCGGCTACCAGCGGTCGATCTTCTGACCGAGCGGGCGGGCGCTGGGGACCCGCCGGACGCGCGGGCGGCCCCGCCCGCCCCGGACGAGGAGGCAGCGTGAGTCAAGCGATCGGCATCAACGAGGTCGGGTACCTGGACTGCCCGGGCGGGGGCCAGGTGGTCGTCGGCGGCGACACCGCCTACATCGCGCACATGGACGCGCCGAACGGCACGAGCCTGGTCGACGTGAGCGACCCCCGTCACCCGCGCCTGCT
>DATKEI010000070.1:0-10528 GCA_035544455.1 Binatia bacterium
GAGGGCCTGGAGGTCCTCGAGCCGCTCCGGAAGACCGGGCTCTACGCCTACGACAGCGTCCCGCGCTACCGGCCCGGTGGCAAGATCGCGGTGCCGCGGGGCCTCGGCGTGGTGGACGAGTTCCACTACCTCCGGACCCAGACCGAGCGGCCGGTCAAGGCCACCTGCCCCGGGCCGGTGACCCTGTCCATCCACGTCCAGACCCGCCCCGGCGACGCCTACGGCGGCGACCGCCTCGCCCTGTGCTGGGACCTCGTGCCCGCGGTCAACGCCGAGCTGCTCGCCCTGGTCGCCGCCGGCGCCACGTGGATCCAGGTCGACGAGCCGTCGGCCGCCATCGTCCCGGGCCAGCTCGGCGAGTATGTCCGGATGTTCAACGCGTGCGTCGAGGGCGTGCGGGCCAGGATCGGCTACCATGTGTGCTTCGGCAACCTGCATTCGCGGCCCCGCGGCAAGCGCTCGTACCGCTGGATGTTCCCGGCCCTGCTGGACTGCCGGTGCGACCAGTTCGTCTTCGAGTACGCCAACCGCGAGATGGCCGAGATCGACATGTGGCGGGAGGTGGGCGTGGACCGCGAGGTCGCCTGCGGGGTCGTGGACGTCAAGTCGTTCTACATGGAGACAGCGGAGGACGTGGCGGACCGCGCGCGGCAGTGCCTCGCCCACATCCCCGCCGAGAAGCTCTCGCTGGTGCCCGACTGCGGGTTCTTCCCGGTGCCGCGGTGGGTGGCCTTCGAGAAGCTCCGGCGCCTGGCCGCCGGGGCGGCCATCGTCCGCCGCGAGCTCTGTGGCTGAGGAACCCCGCCGGGCTGCGCACCTCCGGCCAGTTGCGGCTGACCGGGCGCTGGGGGGGCGCCGGGGTGGGGGCGGGGCTCCCTCCCCGGGACACGCTGACTCATGATTCGCTGCGCGCGGATGGGCGGGCCACGAGAGGGTGGGTTTGCGCTTCGCTGAACCGCAGAAGATACGGTCCCGGGGAGGGAGCCCCGCCCCCACCCCGGCGCCGCGCGCGGCATGTCCGGTGGGCGCGCCCGGCAGCCCGGAGGGTGCAAGCCCGACCACGAGAGGAGGCGAGCCATGGATACCGCCAAGGCCGTGAAGGATTCGAGCCATCTCTACGAGGTGGAGCGGCGCGCTCGGCACGCCGAGCGACCCGGCTTCCGCATCAGCGAGCTCCAGATCGGCCCGACCCAGCAGGTGCCCTGGCACTACCACACGGCGATCCAGGACACCTTCTACGTGCTCGAGGGCGAGCTGCGGCTCTTCCTGCGCGAGCCCAAGGAGGAGCTGCGCCTCCGGCCGGGCGAGACCTACACCGTGCGCCCGGGGCGGGCCCACCTCGTGACCAATGGGGGCGAGACCTCGGCCACCTTCCTGGTGCTGCAGGGCATCGGCGATTACGACTACGTACCCCTGACCAGGTGAGGCGGGCCGGAGGTGGACCGCGGATGACCGCGGGCGGGCCGGAGGGGCGCGCGGCGATTCCGCCCGCAGCCCGCCGCACCGATACGCCGGCAGCACCGGCGCCCTTTTCCGGGGCGGCGGACACGACCAAGGAGGGTCGCATGATCACGAGCAGACGGCGCTTTCTCACGGGAGCGGGCACGGCGGCGCTGGCGGCAACCCTGGCTCCGGCGGCGCGCAGCGAGGCTCAGCCGCGGCCGGGCGTGCCTCCGGACGCGGTGAAGATCGGCGTCCTCACCATCCGCGCCGGCATCGCGGCGCCGGTCGGGGCGGCGGGCCTGCGCGGGACGGAGTGGTGGGCGGAGCGGGTGAACAAGGCGGGCGGTGTCCTCGGCCGCCCGGTGCAGCTGGTGGTCGAGGAGGAGTCGAGCCCCAAGGACACGGTGGAGCGCTACCGCAAGCTCGTCCTCCAGGACAAGGTCGAGGTCGTGGTCGGCGGCATCTCCACCGCGGTCGGGCTGGCCCTCGGTCCGGTGGCCGAGGACCTTCAGACGCCCTGGCTGTCGTGGGACGCCACCACGCAGAAGGGCGTCGAGGAGACCATGCCCAGACCCCAGTGGGCGTTCCGCAGCGTCGACAACGAGGTCGAGGCCATCGTGGCCGGCATGCTCACCGTCAAGTACTTCAAGGGCGTCAAGACGGTGGCCGGCATCAACAACGACTACTCCTACGGGCACGACTGCTGGCAGTCCTATCTCGCCGTGCTGCGGAAGTACGGGGTGGATCCGAAGCCCGTGGTCGAGCTCTTCCCCAAGCTCGGGGTCACCGACTTCACCTCGCACATCGCCACCATCCAGCAGGCCAAGCCCGACCTCCTCATGACCTCGTTCTGGTCGGGGGATGCCACCATCCTCATGAAGCAGGCCACCGCGGTGGGCCTGTTCAAGACCACCAGGGGGGTGTTCACCACCGGGGGCGGGGTGCACGACTCCCTCAAGAAGGAGTTCACCCCGGAGGGCCTGCTCCTCGGCTACAACTCCATGTACTTCGCCGATCCCAAGGCCAGCCCCCTGCTCAAGCAGTTCGTCGCCGAATACCGGGCCAAGTACGGCGAGTACCCGCCGTACGAGTGCGATCACGGCTATTTCTGCGTCGAGTCCTGGAAGGCGGCGGTGGAGAAGGCGTATGCCGGCGCGCAGCAGTGGCCCACGAAGGCGCAGGTGGCCAAGTCCCTGGAAGGGCTGGAGGTCGACTCGCTGTCCGGCAAGCGGTCGTGGCGCGAGGACCACGTCCAGATGTGCAGCTTCTACCAGGGCATCACCACGCACAAGAACAGCTATGACTTCGTCACCATCGACCCCGTGGAGGTGGTGTCGACCCGGCAGGCCATGAAGCCCTCGACGAGTACCAAGCTCTTCGACTGGATCAACGGCTGGAAGATCTGAGACCGCCCCTTTCGCGCGGGGGACCCCGGACATGACCGCGGGGCTCGTCACCGTGGTGATGAGCGGGGTCTTCCACGCCGCCATCCTGTTCCTGGTGGCGGCCGGGCTCCAGGTCGTGTTCGGCGTGCAGAAGATCTTCAACCTCGCCTGTGGTTCGTTCTACGCCCTCGGGGCCTACGCCGGCGTCTCCGCGGTCGAGTGGTACACGGCGGCGGGGGGGCCGCCCGCCTTCTTCATCGTCCCGCTCATGGTGGCCGGGCTCGCGGTGGGCCTCGTCGGCGCGGTGGTGGAGCGCGGGCTCCTGCGCTTCGTGTACGACCGGGACGAGACGTTCCAGCTGCTCCTCACCTTTGCCATCGTGCTGATGCTGGAGGACCTCATCCGCATGACCTGGGGCACCGCCCCCCGGTCCACGTCGGGGCTGTACCTCGCCTACGGACAGACGCGCGTCCTCGGCGCGATCATCCCGACCTACAACCTCATCGTCATCGCCGCCGGCCTCGCCATCGCCCTCGGCATCGGCTGGCTGCTCACCCGCACCGCCTTCGGCCGCATCGTGCGCGCCACCGCCGACAACCGGGAGATGGCGGAGGCCCTCGGCGTCGACATGCGACGGGTCTACGCCGCCGTGTTCACCCTCGGCACCGCCATGGGCACGCTGGGCGGGGCGCTGGTCATCCCCGCCACCGCGGCCATGAGCGAGATGGGCATCGAGCTCGTCGTGGAAGCCTTCGCCGTGGTGGTCATCGGCGGGCTCGGCAGCATGCGGGGCGCGGTGGTGGGGTCGCTCGTGGTCGGCGTGCTCCGCGCGTTCGCCATCGCCGTCTATCCCGAGGTCGAGATGCTCGTCATCTACGCCATCGTCATCGCGGTCCTCGTCCTCCGGCCCCGGGGGCTCTTCGGGGGAGGCGCGGTCGCGTGAGGGGACGCATCGTGCTCGGCCTCGTCGGGCTGGCCGCGCTCTGTGTGCCCCTCGTCGTCCCCGTGTACCAGGTGCTCCTCATGTTGCCGTTCATGGCCTACGGGGTGATCCTCCTCGGCCTGAACCTCCTGTTCGGCTACACGGGGCTGGTGTCGTTCGGCCACGCCCTGTTCATCGGCATCGGGGCGTACGCCGGCGCCGTCCTCACCAGCGAGCTCGGCGTGCGCTCGCTCGAGGCGGTGCTGGCCGTCTCGGCCGCGCTGGGCGCGGCGGTGGCGGCCGTGGTCGGCCTCCTCTGCGTCCGCTACGTGAAGATCTACTTCGGCATGCTCACGCTGGCCTTCGGGATGCTCTTCTACACCTTTCTCCTCAAGTTCTACCGGTGGACCGGGGGTGACGAAGGCATGCGGGTACTCCGCCCGGCGCTGCTCGGCCTCGACCTCGACGGGATGCCCAAGACCGAGTACCTCGCCGGACCCTACTACTACTACTGCCTCGGCGTCCTCGTGGTGGCCACCGCCCTCATGTGGCGGATCGTGCACTCCCCGTTCGGCCTCTGTCTCCGCGCGATCCGGGACAATCCGGTCAAGGCCGAGACCCTCGGCGTCGGGGTCACGCGCTATCGCTGGTACGCGTTCGTCATCTCCGCCGTGTACGCGGCGGTGGGCGGGGCGCTGCTCGGACCGCCGACCGGCACCGTGGACCCGACCCTCGTCTACTGGACCCACTCCGGGAACATCGTGTTCATGACCCTCCTCGGAGGATTCGCCAGCTTCTTCGGACCGATCCTCGGGGCCTTCGTCTTCATCTACCTCCAGGACCTCGTCATGTCCGTGACCCCGTACTGGCGGCTGGTGTTCGGAGCCCTCCTCGCCACCATCGTCATCGCCGCCCCCGGCGGGCTCATGGGGCTCTTCACCCGCCGGCCCACCGACGCGGCGCCGTCGGCATGATCCTGCGGGCCGAGGGCATCCGGCACCAGTATGGCGACTACTGCGCCCTCGACGGCGTCAGCCTCGCGGTGGGGGAGGGCGAGTTCGTCTCCATCATCGGCCCCAACGGCGCCGGCAAGTCCACCCTCATCAACGTGCTCACGGGCATCCTGCGGCCCACCGCCGGCACCGTTCACTTCAAGGACCGCGACATCCGCGGCGTCGGTCCGGTCGCGCTCGCCCGCCTCGGCATGGCCCGGAGCTTCCAGCTCGTCCAGATCTTTCCGGACCTCACCGTCATGGAGACCCTCCAGGTCGCCGCCGTGTCGCGCCTCGGGCGCGGCCGTCGGCTCCTCGCCTCCCTCGCCCGCGACCGCGAGGTGCGAGACGCCGCCCTGGCGGCGGCCGAGCTCTTCGGCCTCCAGGACCGGCGGGGCGCCCTCGCCCGGCACCTGGCCCAGGGCGACAAGAAGCTCCTGGACGTCGCCTCCGCCTTCGCGCTCCGCCCCGAGGTGATCCTGCTCGACGAACCCACGAGCGGGGTCAGCACCGCCGACAAGACGCAGATCATGGAGATCCTGGTGGGGGCGGCCCGGCGCGTCGGGCTCCGGGCCATCATCCAGGTCGAGCACGACATGGACATCGTGTTCGCCTACTCCGACCGCATCGTCGCCCTGCACCAGGGCAAGGTGCTGGCCGACGCCTCGCCCGCGGCAATCCAGGCCGACCAGCGCGTGGTCGACATGGTGATCGGCCGGCGCGCGGCCCCCCGATGACCCGGCGCGGCGGCCCGGGCCGGGCCGCCGGCAGAGGCGGGACCGGGGGGAGCGCGCGGCAAGTGCGATGCTGAAGGTCGACGGTGTGGACGTGTACATCCAGGCGAGCCACATCCTGCGGCGGGTGTCGCTCGACGTGGGGGCGCGGGAGGTCGTGTGCCTCGTGGGCCGGAACGGCGCGGGCAAGACGACCACCCTGCGCACCGTCATGGGGTATCTCGCCCCGCGGGCCGGCTCCGTCGAGTTCAAGGGCGAGCCCATCCACGGCCGCCGCACCTTCGAGATCGCCCGGCTCGGCGTCGGCTGGTCGCCGGAGGACAGTGGCATCTTCCCGGACCTCACCGTGGCCGAGAACATCGAGATCTCGACCTGGACGCGGCCCGGAGGCCGCCCCGCCAGAGAGCGCATCGCGGAGGCGTACCGGGTCTTCCCGGCACTCCGGCGATACGCCGCGCGCAAGGGCCCGGAGATGAGCGGGGGCGAGCGCAAGATGCTATCCATCGCGCGCGCCCTCGCCCTCGACCCGGAGATGCTGCTGCTCGACGAGCCCTTCGAGGGGCTCTCGCCCACCATCATCCCCGCTGTCAGCGCCGGGATCGCCGAGATCACCATCCTCGGTCGATCGATCCTCATGGCCGAGTCGAACATCCACCACGTGCCCGAGTTCGTCACCCGGCTCTACGTCATCGAGCGCGGCGAGATCATCTACGCCGGGCCGCTGGCGGGCGTGCATTCCGACGCGGCCGTGCTCCGCGTCATCGGAGGAACCACCCATGGCTGATCCCCTTCCCCTCATCCCCGCCACCGTCGTCGGCTCCCACGGCAAGCCCGGCTGGTGGTTCACCGCCGTGAAGGCGTACGAGGCCGGCGAGATGGGCCCGGCCGACCTCGAGGAGCTGTTCGACGACGCCGCCGACACCGCCATCCGGGACATGGAGCGGGCCGGGCTGGACATCATCACCGACGGCGAGGTCCGCCGCCTGGACGGCTACGTGGACTCCTACTACGCCATCATCAAGGGCATCGAGCCGGTGGCGGTCCGGCGCAAGGCGGGCCCCTGGGGCTACGACCAGCAGACGCGCTACGAGGCGGTGGGGCGCATCGAGACGCCCGCGGGCGGGCTCGGGATCGTGAAGGAGTTCGAGTACCTCCGGGACCATACGGCCCGGGGAACCAAGGCCACCTGCGCCGGACCGCTCACCTTCGGGTCCCGCATCCACCCGGGCAAGATGTACCCGGGCGTCGTGCAGGTGGCGGAGCGGTTCGCGGAGGTCATCAACGAGGAGCTCCGGGCGCTGGTGGCGGTCGGGGCCACGTTCATCCAGATCGACGAGCCCGCGCGCGGCAACGTCCCCGGCGAGGAGATGGCGCGGCTGTTCAACCTGGCCACCGACGGCGTGAACGCGCGCCTCGCCTACCACATCTGCTTCGGCAACCGCTTCGGCCGGTCGCGCTTCGACCGGAGCTATCGCCCGTACTTCCCCGGGATCCTGAAGGCGCGCGCCCACCAGCTGGTCCTCGAGTTCGCCGGCCGCGAGCTGTCCGAGATCGACCTCTGGAAGGAGTACGGCCAGGACCGGGAGCTCGGCGCGGGGGTGATCGACGTCAAGGGCTTCTACCCGGACTCCCCTGAGGAGGTGGCCGGCCGCATCCGCCGCGTGCTCGCCGTGTGTCCGGCCGAGAAGCTCTACGTCAACCCCGACTGCGGCTTCGGCTGGTCGCCGCGCTACATGTGCAACCAGAAGATCCGCGCCCTCGCCGCCGGCGCCGCCCTCGCCCGCCGCGAGCTCGAGGGCCGCCGGTGAGCCGGGCCGCCGCCGGCCCTCGCCCGTGCGCCGAGGGGCGCCCGTGGCGAGCCCGCTGAGCGCCCACGCGGCGGCGACCCCCGACAGGCCGGCGGTGATCGAGGACCGGCCCGACGGGACCGTCACCACCCTCACGTTCGGCGAGCTCGACCGCCAGGCGAACCGCCTCGCCAACGCCCTCCTGGATCTTGGCGTCGGCCCGGGCGACGCCGTCGTGTGGTGCGGGCCGAACTCCCCGGACGTCGTCCGCGCCATGCACGCCCTGCCCCGGATCGGAGCGGTGGCCGTCCCCCTGAACTACCGGCTGACCGCCGAGGAGGCCACCTACATCCTGGACGACGCGGACGCCGGGGCCGCCTACGTCGATGCCGAGCTGGCCCCGCTCTTCGCGGGCATCCGGCCCGCGCTGCCCCGGCTCCGGCACCTGATCGCCTTCGGCGGCCGCGCGGAGGGGCCGGGGGCGTACCTCCCCGTGAACGGGGCGCTCGACGGCGACGCGCTCCTGGCCGGCGCCCGGGACACCGAGCCCGCCGTGGCCGTGGCGGCGGACGCCCCGACCGCGATGCTCTACACCTCGGGCACCACCGGGCGCCCCAAGGGCGCGGTGCGGCGGCCCGCCGACCCCGAGGCGCTCCGGCCTCTCCTCGAAGCGGTCGGCCACCGGCCGGACGACGTCTACATCACGACCGGCCCTCTCTACCACTCGGGTCCCGGGGGCTATCTCGGCATCGCCCACCGCCTGGGCAACACCGCCGTCGTCCAGCGGCGCTTCGACCCCGAGGACTGGCTTCGCCTGGTCGACCGGTACCGCGTGACCGCGACGTTCTCGGCGCCGACGCCCATCCGCATGGTCGTCAACCTGCCCGCGGCGGTGAAGGCCCGGTACGACCGCTCGAGCATGAAGCGCATGATCGCCAACGCCGCTCCGTGGTCGTACGCCCTCAAGCTCGCCTACCTCGCCGACTTCCCGGAGGACTCCCTGTGGGAAGTCTACGGCTCGACCGAGCTCGGGGTGAACACGGTCCTCGCTCCCGCCGACCAGCGGCGCAAGCCCGGCTCGTGTGGGCGGGCCGTGCCCGGCGTGGAGATCGCGCTCGTGGGCGAGGACGGCCGCGAGGTGACCCACCCCTACGTGCCCGGCGAGGTCTACGTGCGGAGCGCCGGCACGTTCGTCGCGTACCACAAGGCCGAGTCCGCGACGCGGGCCAGCCGGCGCGGGGACTTCGCCAGCGTCGGCGACGTCGCCTACCGCGACGACGAGGGCTACTACCACATCTGCGACCGCAAGAGCGACATGATCATCTCGGGGGGCATGAACGTCTACCCCGCCGAGGTCGAGGCCGCTCTCGAGCGCCATCCCGGCGTCGTGGAGGCGGCGGCGTTCGGCATCCCCAGCGAGGAGTGGGGCGAGAGCGTCCACGCCGTGGTCGTCCCGCGGCCGGGCCACGCCCTCGACGCGGCCGCCCTGATGGCGGCCACCCGCACCCACCTCGCCGGCTACAAGCTGCCCCGGTCCGTCTCCTTCGCGGACGAGCTGCCGCGCACGGGCTCTGGCAAGGTCCTCCGCCGCGTCCTGCGCGAGCCGTACTGGAAGGACCGCCGTGGACCCTGACCCAGCTTGTTCGGCGTGGATGTCCGGGCGTGTCGACCGAAGTACCGGGCGTTGGCCCCGGCCCTGACGGAGCGGGCGCGACGGCTGTGGGCCGCGACGGAGGCGCGGGCGGCCGGGGCGGGGCGGCATCGCGGGGGTGGCGCGAGCCCCCGGGATCGCGTACTCGACCATCCGGCGTGGCCTCAAGGACTTGGAGGCGGCCGGCACGGTCCGGGGCGGCCGGATCCGCCGGCCGGGCGAAGGTCGGGAGCGCACCCAGGACAAGGACCCGACCCTGTGGCCAGACCTCGAAGGCTTATCGAGCCGGCCGCCACCCGTCTCGGCGACCACGTCGACGGGCGCCCGGGTCCGGATTGACATGGTAGCTACGCGGGGCTACTTTCGCACCATGATCGCCGTCGCCGTGAAAGAGTTGAAGAATCGGCTGAGCCAGTACCTTCGCCAGGTCGCCGCCGGCGAGATCGTCCTCGTCACCGACCGCGGTCGGGTCGTCGCCGAGCTTCGCCGGCCGTCAACCGAGCGCGTCGACTTCGACCCGTCGCTCGAGTCACTCGCCTCGCAGGGGCTGCTCGATCTCGGTCTCCCCAGGATTCGCGCGCGTACCGCAGGAGCGGGGTGACGCTCCGCCGCCTCAGCCAGGCGCTGCTGGACGCGGAGCGAGCCGAGCCGTGACCGTCTATGCGGAGACAAGCGGCATCCTGCGGTGGCTCTTCGATGCCCATGAGCGCAACCGCGATTGGACCCAGTGGACAGTTGACCGGCGTCGGGCGATCTGCCCTGTCCGATCGCCCCTGAATACGGCTCCATGATCCGGAGTGATCCAGGCGGTGGGCCTGTAGGAGGGGGCAAGCCACCACGACATCCCTCCGAACCGTTCCGAACCGTAGGGGGCTATCTGGCGCGACCTCTTCCTCCACAGGGATCGGGCAGGTTGGGTGCACAGACCGAAAGGAGCACGCGAACCCGTGCGCTACTACCTCGGCGTCGATTGGGCGGACCAGGAGAGTACTACCCGCGGGCCCTGGAGCTGTTCGAGGACCTCACCACCGGACTCGCCCGGGCGTTTTTGCAGCGTTTCCCCACCCCCGAGGCCCTGACGCCGCTGACAGCGGCGCAGTGGCGCGGCTGGACCCAGGAGCGCGGGCTGGGCGTCGCCCGCACGGCCGCGCTCTGGGCACTCGTCCAGCAGCCCCAGCTGCCCATCCCGCCGGGCGTCGTCCGGAGCAAGGCGCGCCTGGTCAGCGCTCTGGTCCGGCAACTGGCCGTGACCCACGCCGCGGTCGAGGACTACCGGGAGGAGATCGATCGTTTTTTCGGCACGCTGCCGCTGCACGGCGACCTGGGCCGTCTCCTGCATCGTGGCGGTGACGAAGCGCCAGCGCTGGATCTCGCCCGCCGCCGTCGTGACCCTGACCAGCGGCTGCGGCGGAGCATAGTTCGGGCGCTGAATGACCTGCCGGGAGGAGCCCCAACCGACTTCTACACGCGACTCGGCGCGGAGCGCGCCGTCGCGGCCGCGGAGGCGGCCCCTGGCGTCCGTCGAAGGGGGCTATCTGCACGAGCGGGCACAGGCGGTCGTGGAACGCCGCCCCGATGTGGCCGATGTGCGGCCCTTCGGTTCGCTCGCGCCGG
>DATKEI010000071.1:0-3211 GCA_035544455.1 Binatia bacterium
TGATCGTCATCGGCACCCACGGCCGCACCGGTCTCGCCCGGTTCTTCCTCGGAAGCGTGGCCTCGCGTGTGGTCTCCATGGCGTCTTGCCCGGTGCTCACCGTCCGGGGCAAGTAGGGGCAGGGGCCCCGGCGCCCGGCCGTGGACGATCGGGCGGGCGCGATCGAGCGCGGGGCCCTCGAGGCCTACCTGGCCCGCGTCCTCGGCGGGCCGGTCGAGGTCCGCGCGATGCGCCCGCTCGGGGGCGGCCCCGGCGGGGCCGCCGACCCGAAGGGTCTCGGGTACGGCGTGCCCTTCGAGGTGGAGTGCGTGGTGGGGGGCGCGCCCCGGCGCCTCGTGGTGTCGCGCACCCGGCCGACCCACGGCTTCGGTCACGACTATCCGGCCGATCGGGCGTGGCAGGCCATCTACTCCCATGCCGCGTACAACAGCTTCCCGCGTCACGCCCGGAGCCTCGACGTCGGATTCGTGCGCCGCTCGGGAGACCTGGTCTCGGCCGGCGACGGCGCCGAGTACTTCCAGCTGGTGGAGAAGGTCCCGGGAGCGCTCTACTGGCTCGACCTCGACCGCATGCTCACCGCGCCGGCCCGGGCGCTCGACCGCGACCGGGCCCGTGCCCTGGCCATGTTCCTGGCCGCGGCCCATGCCGACAAGAGCCGGGAGCCGGCCCTGTACGAGCGGCGCATCCGCGAGCTGGTGGGGCACGGCGAATGCCTCATGGGCATCCTCGACAGCTACCCGCACCCGTACTCGCTGCTGCCGCCGGCCGACTGCGAGGCCCTCGAGCGGGCGGCGGTGTCCTGGCGCTGGCGACTGCGCGGTCGGATCCACCGGCTGTCCCGCACACACGGGGACTTCCACCCGTGGAACCTCCTGTTCACCGAGGGCTCGGAGCTGTTCGTGCTCGACCGGAGCCGCGGCGAGTGGGGCGAGCCCGCCGACGATGTCAGCGCGCTCGCGGTGAACTACCTCTTCTTCGGGCTGCAGGCGGGGCCGGGGCAGGGCGGGGGCGTGGCCGAGCCCTTCGCCGAGCTGTTCCGCATCTTTCTCGACACGTACCTCGAGGCGAGCCAGGACCGGGAGATCCTCGAGGTCCTCCCGCCGTTCTTCGCCTTCCGCGCCCTGGTCATCGGCCATCCGCGCTGGTATCCGACCCTGTCCGAGGGCGTGCGCACCGCCGTGCTCGATCTTGCCCGCGCCATGATGGATGCGGAGGCGTTCCCGGCTGACCGGCTTCCCGGCGCGCTCCGTGTCTCCGCCGGCCCGGGCTCATGAGCTGGGCCATCTGGATCACGGGGCGACCGGGAAGCGGCAAGTCCGTGGTGGCGCGCGCCGCCGCCGCCCTCATCCGGGCGGAGGGGCAGCCCGTCACCGTTCTCGAGCTGGACGAGATCCGGCGCGTGCTCACCCCGCAGCCGACGTACAGCGACGGCGAGCGCGATCTCGTGTACCGGGCGCTCGCGTACATGGCGCGCCTGGTCACCGAGGCGGGCCGTCCCGTCCTCGTGGACGCCACCGCCCATCGCCGGGCGTGGCGGGATCTGGCGCGTGAAATCATCCCTCGCTTCGCCGAGGTCGAGCTCGACTGCCCGGTCGAGGTCGCGCGCGAGCGGGAGGAGCGGCGCGAACCCGGCT
The DNA here is from genome assembly GCA_035544455.1 of Binatia bacterium. Taxonomy (GTDB): domain Bacteria; phylum Methylomirabilota; class Methylomirabilia; order Rokubacteriales; family CSP1-6; genus DATKEI01. Next base: position 1,635 of record DATKEI010000071.1, read on the forward strand.
TCGCCCCGCGCGGCATCTACGCCCGGAGCGGGGAGCCGGGCGCGGCGGTGCCAGGAGTCGACGTGCCGTACGAGGCGCCGGCCGCGCCGGAGCTGGTCGTGGACACGTCGGTCGAGCCGGTGCCCGTGGCCGCGGAGCGCGTGGCCGCCCTCGCCCGCCGGCTCGCCGCCGCGGGTCCGGCGCGCTTGCCCGCGTCCGGGCCGGAATGATCTACTTGCTCGATCGAACTCGCGCGAGGTGACACATGCGCTGGACAGGTGGGCGGCGGAGCGGCAACGTCGAGGATCGCCGGGGCATCCCGATGTCGCGCGGGGTGGCCGGGGGTGGGATCGGTCTGATCGTGGTGGTGCTGCTGGCGCTGTTCTTCGGCGTCGACCCCAGCGTGCTCCTGCAGGGCGGGGGCCCGGACGTTGCCCGCGCCCCCGTCGAGCGCGGCCCCCAGGCCCCGCCCGCGGACGATCCCGTCCGCGACTTCGTCTCCGTCGTCCTCGCCGACACCGAGGACACCTGGAAGGACCTGTTCCGCCGGATGAATCGCACCTACCAGGAGCCGCGGCTCGTGCTGTTCTCGGGGGCCGTCGAGTCGGCCTGCGGCTTCGCCCAGGCCGCGGTCGGACCGTTCTACTGCCCGGCCGACCGCAAGGTGTACCTCGACCTGAGCTTCTTCCGGGACCTCCACGAGCGCTTCGGGGCGCCCGGCGAGTTCGCCCAGGCGTACGTGATCGCCCACGAGATCGGGCATCATGTGCAGACGCTCCTCGGCATCTCGGACGAGGTCATGGCCCTGCGCCAGCGCGTGGGCCCGGCCCAGGAAAAGGCGCTGTCCGTGCGCCAGGAGCTCCAGGCCGACTGCTTCGCCGGGGTCTGGGCGCGCAACGCCCACGACAAGCGGAACATCCTGGAGGAGGGCGACGTCGAGGAGGGTCTGAACGCGGCGGCGGCGATCGGCGACGACCGCATGCAGCGCCAGTCGACCGGATACGTGTCGCCGGAATCGTTCACCCACGGCAGCTCGGCGCAGCGCGTGCGCTGGTTCAAGCGGGGACTCGCCACCGGCGACCCCCAGCAGTGCGACACCTTCAGCGCAGCGAACCCCTGACGAGGAGAGAGGCGATGCTGGAGGGTTTTCGCAACTTCATCCTGCGCGGCAACATCGTGGACCTGGCCGTCGCCGTCATCATCGGCATTGCCTTCGGGGCGATCGTGGACTCGCTCGTGACGGACATCATCACCCCCATCATCGGCCTGATCGGGGGCCAGCCGGACTTCTCCGCCATCAAGCCGCTCGGGATCGGTGTGGGAAACTTCGCCAACGCCGTCATCGCGTTCCTGATCAAGGCGGCCGCGCTCTACTTCTTGATCGTCCTGCCCTTCGGCCGGTTCGCGGCCAGGCTGGTGCCGCCGCCGCCGCCGGCGGGCCCGACCCCGACCGAGGTCCTGCTCGTCGAGATCCGCGATCTCCTGAAGACGCGGGCGCGCTGACGGCGACGCGGCTCCTGACCACGCGCGGCGCCCGCCGCCGGGCCCGCCAAGGGCCGGCGCCGTGAACGCCGCCTGGGGGCGCGATCCGCGATTCG
>DATKEI010000072.1:0-7993 GCA_035544455.1 Binatia bacterium
GTCACCCACGACGCGGGCCCGCTGCTCATCATCGCCGGCGCGGGGACGGGCAAGACCACCGTCATCACCCGCCGCATCGCCTGGCTCATCGCCACCCGCCGGGCCCGCCCCTCCGAGATCCTGGCCCTCACCTTCACCGACAAGGCCGCCGCCGAGATGGAGGAGCGGGTCGACACCCTCGTGCCCTACGGGTATGCCGACGTGCAGATCGCCACGTTCCACGCCTTCGGCGATCGCCTGCTCCGCGAGAACGCCCTGGAGCTCGGGCTGACCCCGGAGTTCCGCGTGCTGAGCCGGGCCGAGCAGGTGATCTTCCTGCGCGACCACCTCTTTGCCCTGCCCCTTCGCCACTACCGGCCCCTGGGCGACCCCACCCGGCACCTGCAGGCCATCCTCACCCTCTTCAGCCGGCTGAAGGACGAGGACGTCGGCCCGGACGAGTACCTGCGCCACGCCGATGCCATGCTCGCCGCCGCCGCGGACCCCGAGGCCCAGCTGGTGGCCGAGCAGCAGGTGGAGCTGGCCCGGACCTACGCGCGCTACGAGACGCTGATGGTTGAGGCCGGCCAGGTGGACTTCGGCGACCAGATCGTCCACGCCCTCCGGCTCTTCCGCACCCGGGCCCATGCCCGCCGCCGCTACCAGCAGCGCTTCCGGTACATCCTGGTCGACGAGTTCCAGGACACCAACTACGCCCAGAACGAGCTGGTCCGCCTCCTCGCCGAGCCGCACCGGAGCCTCACCGTGGTGGCCGACGACGACCAGTCCATCTACAAGTGGCGGGGGGCCGCGCTGTCGAACGTGCTCGATTTCAAGGAGCGGTACCCCGACGCGCGCGATGTCGTGCTGACCGAGAACTACCGCTGCCCCCAGGAGGTGCTGGACGCCGCCTACCGCCTGATCCAGCACAACAACCCGGAGCGCCTGGAGGTGAAGTACGGGATCACCAAGCGCCTGAAGAGCGCCCGCCCGGCCCAGGCCGGCCGCGGCCCCGAGCATCGCGCCTACGACACCGTCTCGTCCGAGGCCGACGGCGTGGCCCAGATCGTGGCCGACGGCCGCGCCGCCGGGCGGCCCTACCAGGACTTCGCGGTGCTGGTGCGGGCCAATGGCGATGCCGACCCCTTCCTGCGCGCCCTCAACCTGCGCGGCATCCCCTGGACCTTCTCGGGCAACGCCGGCCTGTACGGGCGGCCGGAGGTGCGCCTCCTCGTGGCCTTCCTGCGCACGGTGGCCCACCCCGACGATTCGGTCAGCCTGCACTACCTGGCGTCCTCGGCGGTGTACCAGGTGCCCATCGTCGATCTGACCAAGTGCGCCACCCTGGCCGACCGGCGGCACCGCTGGCTGTTCGACGTGCTCCGCGAGGTGCCGGCCGATCTCGTCCTGGGGGAGGACGGCCGGGTCGCCATCGCCCGCCTGGTGCGCGACCTCGAGCGCTACATGGAGCTGGCCCGGGAGACGCCGACGGGCGAGCTGCTGTACCAGTTCCTGACCGACTCCGGCCTGATGACGCGCTACGCCCGGGCCCCGGCCGAGCTCGAGCAGGAGGTGCAGAACGTCAGCAAGTTCTTCAACCGCATCCGCGATGCCTCCCGCGTGCTCCGCTACGACCACGTGCGGGAGTTCGTCAAGCACCTCGACGCGCTCATCGAGGCGGGCGAGGACCCGCCCGTGGCCGAGGCCGATGCCGAGACCCCGGCCGTCCAGGTGCTTACCGTGCACAAGGCCAAGGGGCTGGAGTGGCCGGTGGTCTTCCTGGTCAACTGCGTGCAGAGCCGGTTTCCCTCGACCCGCCGCAGCGAGCCCATCGAGATGCCCCCCGGCCTGATCAAGGACACCCTGCCCGGGGGCGACTTCCACCTGCAGGAGGAGCGCCGCCTCTTCTACGTGGGCATGACGCGGCCCCGGGACGAGCTGTACCTGACCAGCGCCGAGGACCTGGGCGGCCGGCGCCAGGGCAAGGTGAGCCAGTTCGTGCTGGAGGCGCTCGACCTGCCCAAGGCCGCGGCCCGCCCCTTCCGGGCCCGGGCGGTGGAGGAGCTGCAACGCCACGCCCCGCCCGTCGAGACGCACGAGGCCCCGGGGCCGGGGCGGGCGGACCAGGACCTGGTGCTGAGCCACCGGCAGGTGGACGACTACCAGACGTGCCCGCTCAAGTACCGGTACATCCACGTCCTGCGCATCCCGCTGCCCGCCCACCACTCCATCGTCTACGGCAACGCCCTGCACAAGGCGGTCGAGTTCTACCTGCGCCGGCGCGCCGCCGGCAGCTACACCCCGCTGGAGGACTTCCTGCGCGCCTTCGAGGAGGCCTGGCGCAACGAGGGCTTCCTCACCCGCGAGCACGAGGAGCAGCGCAAGCAAGCCGGCATCGAGGCGCTGACGCGCTTCCACCACGAGGAGGAGGCGCGGGGGACCCGGCCGGGGACGGTCGAGGGCGAGTTCAGCTTCTCGCTCGGCCCCACTCGCGTGCGCGGCCGCTTCGACCGGGTCGACGAGGAGCCGGCGGGGGCGGTCATCATCGACTACAAGTCGAGCGACGTGGTCGAGGCCCGGAATGCCGACCGGCGGACCCGCGACAGCCTGCAGCTCAAGATCTACGCCCTGGCCCGGCACGAGATGACCGGCCGGCTCCCCGCCCGGGTGGAGCTGCGGTTTCTCGAGTCGGGCGTGGCCGGGCGCCACGTGCCGACGCCGGCCGATCTGGACGAGGCCCGGGCCGCCATCGAGGGCGCGGCCGCCGGCATCCGGGCCCGCGACTTCGAGGCGACGCCGGGCTTCCAGACGTGCCGGCACTGCCCCTACAATCAGGTCTGCCCGAGCACCGCCACCCGCGAGTGACCGCCCGGCCCCGCTGCCGGCGGGCGGGTCGCCGCGCCAGGGAAAGGAGACGCCATGAAAGTCAGCGCCAACGGCATCGAGATCAACTACGAGATCGAGGGCGAGGGGCCGGTGGTCACCATGAGCCACTCGCTCGCGTGCAACCTCGGCATGTGGGACGAGCAGGTGCGCGCCCTGCGCAACCGCTATCGGGTGCTGCGCTACGATACGCGGGGCCACGGCCAGACCGAGGCCCCCGCCGGCGCCTACACGCTCGACCAGCTCGCCGAGGACCTGCGCGGCCTGCTCGGCGCCCTCAAGATCGACCGGACGCACTTCGTGGGCCTGTCCATGGGCGGCATGATCGGCCAGACATTTGCGCTGAAGCACCCCGGCGTGTTCGAGAGCCTCGTGCTCTGCGACACCACCAGCCGCTACCCGGCCCAGGCCGCGCCCCTGTGGGAGGAGCGCATCAAGACGGTGGCGGCCAAGGGCATGGAGCCCATGGTGGCCCCCACGCTGGAGCGCTGGTTCACCGCGCCATTCCGCGCGCGGAAGCCCGACATGATGGAGCGCGTGGGCGGCATGATCCGGAACACCCCGGTCGCGGGCTACATCGGCTGCTGCCAGGCCATCCCGAAGATCGACGTGACGGCGCGCCTGGGGGAGGTGCGCATCCCCGCCCTGGTCATCGTGGGCGAGGAAGACCCGGGCACCCCGGTGGAGATGGCTCGCGCCATCCACGCCGCCCTGCCGTCGGCCGAGCTGGCCATCCTGCGCTCGGCCTCGCACCTGTCCAACCTGGAGCAGCCGGAGGAGTTCACCCGCGTCCTGGGCGGGTTCCTCGACAAGGTGTCGGGCCGCGCCGCGGTGTGAGCGGCGAGGCCCCGCGCCCGGTCCGTTCGAGGTCTACGTGGCAGCCGATCCACCCGATGCACCGGACGTTGCCGGAGCGCTGGTGCCGGGCGGCCCCTCCGGGCTCGATTGGTTGACCTGATCGAGACGTATCGGAGTGCGAGGGCCTCGCGGGGCGGCGCCAGGTCCTGGGCGGCGGCGCGACCGGCGCCGAGCGCGACCCTTGCGTGGTCCTCGGGGCCGAGCGCCCCGGCGCGCCTCGACTTGGCGGGGATCGCTCCGGGACAGGCGCCGCCAGCTGGGGTTGCGACTGTTCCCCGCCCCACCCGACGAGTTCGGTACCACGGCCCCCCGCCGGCGCCGCGGACGGTCCGAGAGGCGGCGGGGGGCCGGCGGGAGCATGACGGCTGGAGCCCGCCGAGGCGCCACTGCCGGAGCGGGCGCGCCGAGTGATGGCCGGGCCCGGCTCGGCAAGCCCCGTCCGACGCCAGCCGGTGCCACATGTCCGGGCCCTGGCCCTCGGCTTCCGCGCGCCTATCGCGCGCACCCATGCCCCGGGAAGAGCGCCTGTCGATCGTCGATGGCGAATGTACGATGTAAGGACTTCCGCGTCTCTGGCGACGCTCCTCAGCCCTGGCCTCCCGCCTCCCCCACTTCCGCATCCATCGCCTTGCCCGCCTGCTCCAGATGCTTCGAGTCCCACACGCGCTCGATCCGCGGCCAGATGTCGCCCTCTTCCTGCTGGATGTGCTTTTCCAGGGCGCTCTTGAGGCGCTTGACCAGCGCAAGCCAGTCGGGATCCTCTGCCGGGAAGCCGTCGATCTGCTCCATCAGCTCTTCGGCCTCCGCCACCTCGTCTTCGTGACGCTTTGGCCACGCGGCTAGCTTGCTGTCCCCCGCGGCCTCCCGAGCCACCGGGCCGTAAAGATGCTCCTCCTCGAGTTCCTCGTGCAGCCTGAGCTCCGGGCCGAGCTTCTCCCAGAGCGCGCCGCGCTCGTCGGGGCTCGCCTGCTCGATTTCTTCAAAGCCCTGCTTGGCCGTTTCATGCTGCTGCTTCAGAAAAGTGATGGCGTTCATCTGATCCCCCTGGTCGGCCGTCCGCCAACCCGTGTGTTCGTTCGGGCACGGGAGAGCAAGATGACTGCCACTCGGCCGGCACGCGGGTTGCTCCCGCCCATGGCAGGGTCGCGCTTGGCGGACGGAGCCCCGACCGGGGGGGACGCCTGAGCGGCGCCGGGCGGAGGAAGCGGCGACGGCTTGAGAGGCTTCCACAGGGGCGGGCGAGCGCCGACCGCTGTGGTGATCGCGCCTGGCGCTCGCACGAGGACAACGCACATGCAGCCCACTGGACAGGCCGGCCTTGGCGCGGCGATGAAGATTCTGGAACGGCAGACGTGGCTGGACGACATGGCAATACCGCTTCAGCAGGCGATCGCGAGCGGGGTGGTGGCGGGCGGTCAGAGTGCGCGAAAGCTGATCGCGTTCCTCGAGGGCAAGTGGCTCGGGCATCCGCTGCACCCGGCCCTCACCGACGTCCCCGTCGGCGCCTGGACCGTGGCCGTCGCGCTCGATCTGCTCGACGGTCGGGAATCGGGCCGGGCCTCCTGTCGCGCCGGGGCGGATCGCGCTCTCGCGCTCGGGGTGGTCGCGGCCCTGGGAGCCGCTGCGACCGGCCTGGCCGACTGGCACCGGACAACCGGCAACACCCGCCGCGTCGGGATGGCGCATGCGCTCCTCAACAGCGGCGCGTTGCTGCTGATGGTAGCCTCCCTGGTCACGCGGGGGGCGGGACACCGCGCGCAGGGCCGGCTGCTCGCCGCTCTCGGCTACGGGATCGCCATGACGTCGGCATACCTGGGAGGCCACATGGTCTTCTCCCAGGGCATGGGGGTCACGACGGAGACGACATGATGGAGCCAGGCCTGCGCGGCAAGGGCGTGGCGGTCACGGGTGCGTCCGGCGGTCGCGCCACGCTCCGAGGGTGGGCGATCGATCACCGAGGCGCGCCGGAGCGACATCACCCCGTGACGCCTCGCGCGCCGTGACGCCTCGCGCTCAGCTCGCCGGTGCGCTCGCGGCCCGGACGATCGCCGGCTCCCTGGCGCAGGCGGGCGGAGACGGCCGGCTGCACTGCACGGCCTGCGCGCATCGGTGTGCGCTGCCCGACGGCGCCACTGGCCGGTGCGGGGTTCGCTTCCGGACGGGCTCCGAGTTGCGCGTGCCGTTCGGGTATGTCGCCGCGCTCCGGGTGATGCCCGTCGAGCGGAACACCATCTTCCACCTTCTCCCGGGCCACCTCGCGCTCACCTTCGGCATGCTGGGGTGCGACCTCCACTGCCCCTGGTGCAGCAACTCGTCCCTCTCGCAGGCGCTCCGGGACGAGGTCGAGCCCCCGGCCGTCCGGGACGTGACGCCGGCCGACCTCGTGGCCGAGGCGCGCGCCGCGGGGTGCCGCGCGGTGGTCAGCGCCTTCAACGAGCCCATGATCACGGCGGAGTGGGCGCGAGCCGTCTTTGCCGAGGCGCAGCGGCATGGCCTGGCCACCGCGCTCGTGTCCGACGGGAACACCACCCCGGAGGCCCTCGCCTACATGCGGCCCGTCACCGACGTCTACCGCGTCGACCTCAAGGGCTGGCGGCCGGAGCACTTCCGCACCGTCGGCGGCGTGGCCGGAGCCCCCGTCGCCGCCCTGCGCGAGGCGCGCCGGCTCGGCTACTGGGTCGAGGCGGTCACGGTGGTCGTCCCCGGCCTGAACGACGACCTCCCGGGGCTGCGCGCGCTGGCCGGAGTCCTGGCGGGGATCGACCCCGATGTGCCCTGGCATCTCAACCAGTTCGTGCCGCGCTACCGCATGCGCGACCGGGCCCCGACGGATCCGGGGCTCCTCGTCAGCGCCGCCGGCAGCGCGTATGCCCGGGGCGTGCGCTACGTCTACGTCGGCAACATGGCGGACCGTGTCGCCGAGCTCTCCCACACGCGATGTCCGCGCTGCCACGCCATCGCCGTCCGCCGCCACAACTTCGCGACCGAGTCCGTCGGCCTGGTGCACGGCCGCTGTCCGGCGTGCGACACGGCGCTGGCCGGACGCTGGGACTAGGCCGGCGCGCGAATCACGGCGCGCGCCACACGCCACACCGCATTGCCGGCGTCGTCGGCGACCAGCAGGGCTCGCGGCCGCCGATGGCGACACCCTCGGGCCGCCGCTTCGAGGCGACGCCGTGCTTCCCGCCTGCCGGCACTGCCCCTACAATCAGGTCTGCACGCGCACCGCCACCCCCGCGTGACGGCCCGGCTCGCTGCCCGCCAGCCGCTCGCCGCGCCAGGAGTAGGAGATGCCATGAGAGCCAGCACCAGCGGCATCGAGATCGACGGCAAGATCGAGGGCGAGATGGACTGCAAGACGGAGGGCGAGAGGCTCGGGATCCTCGGCGGGGCGGGGACGGCGTGGGCATGACGCCGGAGCCCGCCGAGCCGTCGCTTGCGGAGCGGGCGCGCCGGCTGGTGCCCGGTGCCGGCTCGGGAGCCCTCGCCACGGTCTCGGCCCGCCATCCCGGCCACCCGTTCGCCTCGCTCATGCTCCACGCCGCCGACGGGCAGGGCCGGCCGCTGTTCCTCATCAGCTCCCTCGCCGTGCACACGCGAAACCTCCAGGCCGATCCGCGGGCGAGTTTCCGCGTGGCCGATCCGGAGGCCGCGGCCGATCCCCTCGCCGCTGGGCGCGTGACGCTGCTCGGGCAGGCGAGGCGCCTCGACCCCACCGGTGCGGACGAGGCCCGCGCCCTCTACCTGGCCCGGCATCCCGCGGCCGCGGCATGGGTCGACTTCGGCGACTTCGCCTTCTGGCGACTCGAAATAGACGAGGTCTACATGGTCGGCGGCTTCGGCGTGATGGGCTGGGTGACAGCCGAGTCCTACGCGGCAGCCGTGCCGTAGGGCCCGATCCATTCGCGAAAGTGCCCTTCACATCACCGCGCACCCCGTCACCGTATCCTCTCGCCTCCGGTCGCGAGGGCACCGCAAACACTCCCTCGCCCTCGGAGAGGGAGAGGGTTGGGGTGAGGGTGGGCGCCTGACAGGCGCATAGCCGTCGCAGCAAGGAGACAAGCGATGAACGGAGCAACCACCGGACACCCCGATCTGGCCGGAATCGCCGCGGCCATCGAGCGCCTCGCAGGCGGGCTTTCCCTGGCCGAGGAGCCCGGGAGCTTTGTCGTCGCCCTGGAGCAGGGCGCGCAACCGAACGCCGCTCCAACCTCGGCGGGAAGAGCGGCGTCGAGCTCGACGACCGGGATGGACCGCGTTCCGACCGCTCCCC
>DATKEI010000073.1:0-9121 GCA_035544455.1 Binatia bacterium
CGGCAAGGGCGGACGCCTCACAAAGGAGGACGTGCTTCGCCACGTCGAGGAGCGCGCGGCCGCCATGGCGCCCCCGCCTCCGCCGGAGCCGAGCCCCGCGCCTGAGGCTCCTCGCGCTCCCCGCCTGGCCGCCGCCCCGGAGGGCGAGGCCGTCGAGCGCGTGCCCATGACGGGGCTGCGTCGCCGGATCGGGGAGCGCCTGGTCGAGGCTCAGCGCACGGCGGCCATCCTGACGACATTCAACGAGGTGGACTGCGCGGCCCTGCTCGACGTCCGGCGGCGCTACCGGGAGCGCTTCAAGGCCGTGCACGCCGTGGATCTCGGGCTCATGTCGATCTTCGCGCGCGCCGTGGTCCTGGCTCTCGCCGACATCCCCGTGGTCAATGCCCGCATCGACGGCGCCGACATCGTCTATCAGCGCCAGGTGCACCTCGGCGTCGCCGTGAGCACCTCGCGGGGCCTCGTGGTTCCCGTCGTGCGGGGCGCGCACGCCATGACCCTGGCCGAGCTCGAGCGCGCCATTGGCGAGCTGGCGAGCCGGGCCCGCGAGGGCCGGCTGGTGCCGGACCAGCTCGCCGGCGGGACCTTCAGCATCACGAACGGCGGCGTGTTCGGCTCGCTCCTGTCCACGCCCATCCTCAACCCGCCCCAGTCGGGCATCCTGGGCATGCACAAGATCCAGGATCGGCCGATCGCCGTGAATGGCCAGGTCGCGATCCACCCGATGATGTACGTGGCCCTGTCCTACGACCATCGCCTGGTGGACGGACAGCAGGCCGTCACGTTCCTGGTCCGGGTGAAGGAGCGCCTCGAAGACCCCGTCCGCATGCTGCTGGAGGTGTGATGGCCGGGGCCGGCCGCTACGATCTGGTCGTGATCGGGGCCGGGCCGGGTGGCTATGTCGCCGCCATCCGGGCCGCTCAGCTCGGCCTGCGCGTCGCCTGCGTCGAGAAGGACCCAGCGCTCGGCGGCACGTGCCTCAGGATCGGCTGCATCCCCTCCAAGGCTCTCCTGGACTCGAGCGAGCTCTACTGGCAGGCGCGCGAGCGCTTCGGGATCCACGGCATCGGAGTGCAGGGGCTGTCCCTGGACGTCGGCGCCCTCATGGCCAGGAAGGACAAGGTCGTGCGCGGCCTCGCCCAGGGCGTGGCCAGCCTGTTCAGGAAGAACGGCGTCGACCACCTGCGCGGCCCGGCGCGGCTGATCGCCCCCCACCGGGTCGCGGTGGACGCTCCCGAATCGCGCGAGGTCGAGACCGCCCGCGTCCTCCTGGCCACCGGCTCCGAGCCGGTCCCGCTCCCCGGGCTCGAGATCGACGGCACTCACGTGGTGACCTCCGAGGAGGGGCTCGCGTTCGAAGCGGTCCCCGAGCGGCTGCTCGTGATCGGGGCCGGCGCCATCGGCCTCGAGCTCGGGTCGGTGTGGGCGCGGCTGGGATCAGCGGTGCGGGTGGTCGAGATCCTGGATCGCATCGTCCCCGGCATGGACGCCGACCTCGCCCGCGCACTCCAGCGGGCTCTGGAGAGGCAGGGCTTGGCCTTCAGCCTGGGAGCGGCGGCCGGCAAGGCCGCGATCGAGGACGGCCGGGTGAGCGTGACGATCGAGCAAGGCGGAGCATCGTCCACGGAGGTCTTCGACCGGGTCCTGGTGGCCGTGGGCCGCCGGCCGTACACGCGCGGGCTCGGCCTCGAGACGCTGGGCGTCGCCCTCGACGGCAAGGGCCGCATCCAGGTGGATGAGCACTACCAGACCAGCGTGCCCGGTATCTTCGCCGTGGGCGACGTGATCGCGGGGCCCATGCTCGCCCACAAGGCCGAGGACGAGGGCATCGCCTGCGTCGAGCGCATGGCGGGCCAGCCTGGCCACGTCAACTACGACGCGATTCCGAACGTGGTCTACACGTGGCCCGAGCTGGCCGGGGTCGGCAAGACCGAGGAGGAGTGCCGCGCGGCCGGCCGGGCCGTGAAGATCGGGACGTTCCCGTTCCTGGCGAACGGCCGGGCCCGGGCGGCCGAGGAGCGGGAGGGGCTGGTCAAGGTCGTCGCCGATGCGGGGACGGACCGGCTGCTCGGCGTCCATATCCTGGGGCCGCGCGCCTCGGACCTGATCGCGGAGGCGGTCGTGGCCATCGAGTTCGGCGCGAGCGCCGAGGATCTGGCGCGCACCTGTCACGCGCACCCGACATTCAGCGAGGCCGTGCGAGAGGCCGCCCTGGCCGTCGCCGGCCGGAGCATCCACCAGTGAGGCGGCGAGCAGGGGGTTACTGCTGGTAGCCGAACAGCCGCCAGACGTCGCCTTCTCGCCGGGCCACTTCCAGCTCGCGCTCCCAGGTCAACACCGAGATCCAGTACCCCACGACGGGGAGCCGCCCGGAGATCTCGCCGGTCGTGTAGACCCAGGCGCTGTCTCCAACCAGGCGAACCTGGTCGACGTGCACCCGGGCCCGCACCTCGTCGTAGACGCCGTACATGGCGCGAAGCTGCTCCCGGACGCCCGACTTGGTGAACGGGCCGGTCCGGTAGCGCTCGGACACGTGGGCAAGGACACCGGACAGGTCGCGCGCCTGGAACTGCTGGACGGCGAGGTGGAGCGCGGACTGTATCTCCCGGATCGTGGCGGGCGGCGCGGCGATTCCGGGGGCGTCCGCCGCGGCGCCCGCGGCGAAGCCGGCGATCCACCCGAGGGTGACCATCACCGCGAGGCGACGCGCGATCCTGCCCATCGCGTCATCGTACCCCGGCCCGGGCGGATGAGGACTCCACGCGAAGTGGTCGTCGCCAGCCAGCCGAGGCCTTCGCCGGACCGGCGCCCGGCAAGCTGTGGTAGCCTCGCGGCACCCCTTCTGCGCCGGCGGGCTGGAATGCGCGCTCCGCCAGCTGAAACGGGATCCTCGGCGCGGGAAGGGCGGGGAGGCGCTGGGCGGGTCGCCGGCAGAGCTGACGAACCTCGCCTCGACCGACGATCTCCTCGGCATCGCCAGCCGGCGACGTGCGGCGTGCTGGATCGAGAACGTCGGTGGCATCGGAGCCTCGGCGTGGACGAGCGCAGCGAGATCGCGACGGGAGGTGCCAGTCGATGACCCAGTTCCTGTTCCGGAACGTGCAGATCCTCGACCCGGCGCAGGACCGTTTGCTGGGCGGGCACGAGGTGCTCGTCGAGGGCGACGTCATCCGGGAGGTTTCGGCCCGGCCGATCCAGGCCTCCGGCGCGACTGCCATCGACGGCGGCGGGCGCACCCTGATGCCCGGGCTGATCGACTGCCACGTGCACGTCTACCTCAGCGAGGTGAATATCCGGAACCTCGAGCACGTGCCCCTGACCCTCATGACCGCGCGCGCCGCCCCGCTGATGCGGGGCATGCTCGACCGCGGCTTCACCACCGTGCGCGACACGGGCGGAGCGGACTGGGGCATCAAGGCGGCGGTGGACGCCGGTCTCCTGCCCGGCCCGCGCCTGTTCATCTCCGGCCGCGCCATCGGGCCCACCGGCGGCCACAGCGATCCCCGGCGGCGCACGGACGGCGCGCCTCCGTGCCGCTGCTGCAACGCCATGGCCTTCACCATGGCCCTGGCCGACGGTGCCGACGAGGTGCGGCGCTCCGTGCGAGAGCAGATGCGCCAGGGCGCCGACCAGATCAAGATCATGATGTCGGGCGGTGTGGCCTCGCCGTACGACCCGCTCGACAGCCTGCAGTACAGTCCGGCCGAGGTCGCCGCCGCGGTGGAGGAGGCCCGAGCCTTCGGCCGGTACGTCTGCGCCCACGCCTACACGCCGGAGGCCATCACCCGCGCCATGCAGGGCGGCGTGCGCACGATCGAGCACGGCAACCTCATCGACGACGCGGCGGCCCGGCTCATGGCCGGTGCCGGCGCCTTCCTCGTCGCCAACCTCGTGACCTATCGCGTCATGAAGGAGCGGGCTGCCCACTTCGGCATGACGGCCGACATGCTGGCCAAGAACGATCTCGTGCTCGAGCACGGCTACCGGTCGCTCGAGGTCTGCAAGCGCGCCGGGGTGCCGGTGGCCTACGGCAGCGACCTGCTCGGCCAGCTCCAGGACGAGCAGAGCCGCGAGTTCCTGATCCGGGGCGAGGTGATGAAGCCGCTCGAGGTCATCCAGTCCGCCACCACCGTCGCGGCGCGCGTGCTGCGGCAGGAGGGCAAGCTCGGAGTCATCGCGCCGGGGGCCATGGCCGACCTGCTCGTGGTCGACGGCAACCCGCTCGGCGACCTCGGCCTGTTCCAGGACCAGGGCGCGCATCTCTCGGCCATCGTGAAGGGCGGCCGCTTCCACAAGAACCGGCTGACCTGACCGCCGGGAGTCGGGCCCCGCGCTATACTGCCCTCCGTCGATCGGGTTCCTCACACGCCACACTGGCGAGGAGCGCCTCATGGCCGGCCGCTCGAGAACTGCCACCAGACCCACCGCTCGCGCGGCCCGGCAGCGCGCGGCGGCCCGCCGGCCCGCCCGTGCCCCTCTCGAGCGGCTCCGCGATATCTGCCTCGCCCTTCCCGGCGCCACCGAGAAGGCGGCCTGGGGCGAGCCCACGTGGCGCGTGAAGGGGCGGCTCTTCGCGCAGCTCGACGACCACCACCACGGCGCCGCTCATCTCGCGGTCTGGCTGCCGGCGCCGGTGGGCGAGCAGGAGGGGCTGGTCTCGGCGGACCCGGGGCGGTTCTTCCGGCCGCCCTATGTGGGCCATCGCGGCTGGGTCGGCGTGCGGATCGATGGGCGCCCGGACTGGGCAGTCGTCGCGGCCCTGGTCGAGCAGGCTCACCAGCACGTGGCGCGGCCGTGGCCCCGGGGAAGGAGCGCGCAATGACACGCATCATCGACATGGAGTGCAGCGTCCCGAAGAGCGCGGCTGCCGGGGGCGCTCCAGGAGCGGCCAGCATGCCCCCGCTGGCCGCGACCGAGGCAACGCGCCCCGCCGGGTACGGGATGGCGAACTACGGGCGCATCTTCCGCAGCCGCCAGGATGGCGGCGACACGCGCCCCGATACGGGGCTCTCCGCCTACGTCGAGATGCTGGCCGGGCTGGGCATCGAGCGCGCGCTGCCGTTCGGGACCACGAACGACGAGGTGGCGGAGCTCCTGCGCGAGTATCCCGACCGCTTCCTCGGGCTCGCGCGCATCAGCGCGCTGACGGGGATGCACGGGGTGCGCGAGCTCGAGCGCCGCGTCCGCGACGAGGGATTCCACGCCCTCGGCGTCTCCGCCCTCGTGGACGGCATTCCCGCCAGCGACCGGCGCTGCTATCCGCTCTACGCCAAGGCCGCCGAGCTCGGCATCCCCGTCCGGATCTACTCCTCGATGAACTACGCGACCGATCGCCCGTACGACCTCGGGCATCCTCGGCACCTGGACCAGGTGGCCATGGATTTTCCGGAGCTCACGATCATCGGGGGTCTGGGCGGGTGGCCCTGGGTCAACGAGATGGTCGCCCTCGTCCGGCGGCACCCCCATCTGCATCTCGACACCTCCGCGCATCGCGCGCGCTACCTCGGTCAGCCGGGCTCTGGATGGGAGATGCTCATGCAGTTCGGCAACACCCTCATCCAGGACAAGGTGCTCGTCGGGCTCTCGGCCGGCCTGGTCGGCCAGCCTCACGAGCAGCTCATCCAGGAGTACCTGGCCCTGCCGCTCAAGGACACGGTCAAGGACAAGTGGCTGTACGCCAATGCCGCGCGCGTCTTCAAGCTCGCGTAAGAGACGGGCCGCCCGCGATGACTCGCCGTCAAACCCCGCCCGCGGCAAATCTTCCCGCGGGGACCCCGTCGGTCGTGACCCGCGCGTCGTGACCCCGCCCGCCGTGCAGCGGGCAGACCGGCGGCCCGACCCGTCGCGCCCGACCTTGCCCGACGGCGACCGGGGCGGTCCGCTCGAGGGGCTGGTGGTGCTGGAGCTGGCCGAGACGCTGGCCGGCGAGCTCGCGGGCGGCCTTCTCGCTGACCTCGGCGCGACGGTGATCAAGCTGGAGCCGCCGGAGGGGTCGCCGCTCCGGCGCCGCGGGCCTGCGCTGGCCGGCGAGGACTCGCTCTACTTCCAGTCGGAGAACCGCGGCAAGTACTCCGTGTGCGCCGCGCCGGCCGATCTCGTCCGTGAGGCCTGGCTGACGGGGCTGCTGCCGCTCGCCGACGCCGTGATCGAGGATCTCGGACCGGGGCGGCTGGAAGCGAGCGGCCTGGCCCCCGGCATCCTGGAGCGGGCGAACCCCCGCCTGTGCATTCTCCGGATCTCGCCCTTCGGCCAGAGCGGGCCGCTCGCGGGAACGGCCGGCGACGACCGCATCGCCCAGGCCTTTGCCAACGTGCAGTTCACCACGGGCTACCCGGATCGCCCGCCCGTCCCGGTGACCCTGCCGCTCGCCGACTGCTGGACGGGGATCAACGGGGCCAGCGGCCTGCTCATGGCGATCTTCCATGCGCGCAGGGGCGAGCGCGGGCAGGTGGTGGACCTCGCCCTGTACGAGACGCCGCTGCGCCTCCAGGAGGGCGTCATCGTCCGCCATTGCCGGACGGGGGAGATGGCGGCCCGCATGGGGACCGAGTCCCCGACCATCGTCCCCGCCAACGTCTACGCCACGCGGGACGGCGGCTGGGTCGCCCTGTCGGGCGCGGGCGACCAGCCGTTCGCCCGCCTTTGCGAGGCCATCGGGGCCCCCGAGGCCCCGCGGGACCCGCGGTTCGTCTCCGGAGACGCTCGCCGCGCGAACCGGACGGACGCCGATCGCCTGGTCGCGGCGTGGATCGGCCGGCATGATCTCGCCGATGTCGAGGCGCGCTTCATGGCCGCGGGCGTCGCGGGAACGGCCGTGCGCTCGGTGGACGACATCGTGACGAACGAGCACGTCCAGGCCCGTGGCTCCCTGATGCCTCTGCGCTCGCCGTCCGGAGTGGACTTCCTGGCTCCGGCTCCCGTTCCCCGGTTCTCGCGCACCGAGGCCCGGCGGCCGACCCGGGCGCCGCGCCTCGGGGAGCACACCGACGCCGTCCGCGCCTGGGTCGAGGGCGCATCCGGCCAGTCTCCACTCCCCGCTCGTCCGCCCTCCGGCGCGGCCGGCGGCGGGGCCCTGGGCGGCGTGCGCGTCCTTGACCTCTCCCAGTGGCTGGCCGGGCCGGCGGCGGCGGCCATGCTGGGCGACTTCGGCGCCGACGTGGTCATGGTCGAGCTGCCCGGGCAAGCGCCGGCGCCCCGGGCCCTCGACTTCACCGTGACCAACCGGAACAAGCGCAGCATCACCCTCGACGTGCGCTCGCCGGAGGGGCGCGCCGTCTTCCTCGATCTCGTGCGGGTGAGCGACGTCGTCGTGGAGAACTTCCGCCCGGGGACGCTGGAGCGCTGGGACCTCGCGCCGGAGGCGCTGCTCGCCGCGAACCCGCGCCTGATCGTGCTCCGGTGCTCCGGCTTCGGCCAGAGCGGGCCCTACCGGAGCCGCTCGGCCTTCAACCCGGTGGGCCTCGCCTTCGGCGGCATGACCTATCTGAACGGCTGGCCTGACCGCGCGCCCGTGCGCGACGGCGTCCAGGCGGGAGACTACGCGACGGCGCTCGTCAACGTGCTGGGGACGATGGCTGCTCTGCTGCGGCGCGACCGCGACGGCGCCGGCCAGGTCGTGGATACCGCCATGTTCGAGGCCGTCCTGCGCATGACCGGCGACCTCCTCGCCGCCCGGAGCGCCCTCGGCATCCGGCGTGAGCGCGCCGGGGGCGAGTGGTCGCTCTACCCGTGCAGCCTCACGGTGGAGGCGTCTGACGGCCGCCATGTCGCCGTCTCGAGCGACAGCTGGGAGCGCGTCTTCTCCGCGGTCGAGGCGCTGGGAGTGTCGCGCCCCGTCGACGCCGCGCAGGCCCGGGCGGGGCTGATGCGCGTGGCCGCCATGCTGAGCGCGGCCGAGGCCGTGGCGACTTTCCGCAGGGCCGGCCTCCTCGCCATCGCCGTGGGCTCGGTTGCCGATCTCGCCGAGGATCCCCATGTGCGGGCGCGCGGCAACCTCGTGCGCGTCGCCGGCGCCGGGCTGGGCGAGGTCGTCATGCCGGGAGTGGTGCCCGCGCTGTCGCGCACGCCAGGGCGTGTCGCTGGCTGGTCGCCGTTTCCGGGCTCGGACAACGACGCCGTGCGGGGTGCGGCCGCCGCCCGGCACGCCTCGGGAACGCCCGCGGGCCGAGCGAGGCCGTGACCGGCGACATCAAGGTGATCGGGGGCACCGCCCATCGCGGGTTCGCGCGGGATATCTGCGCGCACCTGGGCATCGAGCTCTGCCGCTCCAGCGTCGTCCGCTTCTCGAACGAGAACATCCTCGTCCAGATCGAGGAGAACGTGCGGGAGGCGGACGTCTTCGTGGTCCAGCCCTCCTGCCCGCCCGTCTCGGACGGGCTCGTCGAGCTGTTCATCACCATCGACGCCCTCAAGCACGCCTCGGCGGGGCGGATCACGGCGGTGCTGCCGTACTTTCCCTACGTGCGGTCGGACAAGAAGGACCGGCCCCGCATCTCGATCACGGCCCGCCTGATGGCCGACCTGATCGAGACGGCCGGCGCGCACCGGGTGCTCACCATGGACCTGCACTCGCCGCAGGTGCAGGGTTTCTTCCGCATCCCCGCCGACCAGCTCCAGGCCGCGCCCATCCTGTGCGACTACCTGCGGGGCAGCCGGGATCTCTCGAACCACGTGCTCGTCGCCGGCGACGTCGGGGAGTCGAAGGAGGCCGGCCAGTACGCGAACCGCCTGCACCTGCCGATCGCCATCGTGGACAAGCGGCGCGACGGCGACGACGAGCAGGCGCGGGCCACCAACCTGATCGGCGAGGTCGAGGGCAAGGTCGCCCTCATCGTCGACGACGAGGTGGCCAGCGCGGGCACGCTCCTGGAGGCGGCGCGCTTCGTCCTGGAGCGGGGGGCGGTCGCGGTGGAGGCCTGCGCGGTCCACGCCGTGCTCTCGGGGCGGGCCATCGAGCGCATCGAGGCCTCCCCGCTCCGCCAGCTCGTGGTGACGGACACGATGCCGCTCCCGCCGGAGAAGCAGATCGACAGGATCCACGTGCAGTCGGTGGCGCGCCTCTTCGCCGAAGCCATCCGGGCTATCCACGACGGGTCGAGCGTCTCCCGCCTCTTCCGGTAGG
>DATKEI010000074.1:0-3096 GCA_035544455.1 Binatia bacterium
CCTCCCCGCGGGACACGCTGAGTCGCTGAGCGCTACCGGCACTCAATGGGGCCACGAGATGGGTGCTGGGTGGCTTCGACCATCCGCAGAAGATACGGTCCCGCGGGGAGGACCCCCACCCCACCCGGCGCCGCGAGTCCACGAACTTCTGACTCAGCACACTAGCCCGACCTGTTCATGGACGTGCCTTCAGCTCCTATGTCCTCTCACCCCGATTCTCTCTTCCCCTTGCTCCCCTCCAAGGGCAACGGAGTCGCTGCGGTTCCCTCGCCCTCGGAGCGGGCACCGGTATCACCCGGAGTACGGGGAGGCGGCGCCGAGCGTCATCTTGACCGGACAGAGGGCCGGGGGGAGGGAGGCCGTCTGTTCACACCGAGTCCGGGCTAGCTGTCGCGCCAGGCGCTGGCGCGGTCGAGGGTGGCGGTGGCCTCCTCGTCCAGGCGGAGGTCGATGCCGCCGAGGAGCTCGCGGAGCTGGGCCACCGAGGTGGCGCTCGCGATCGGCGCGGTGATGCCGGGCCGGTGGGCGAGCCAGGACAGCGCGACCTGGGCCGGTGTGGCGCCAGCGCCCGCCGCCACCTTCTCGACCGCCTCGAGAACGGCAAAGCCCCGGTCGTTCATGTACGTCTTCTGCACGCCGGCCGCGCGGGCCGTCGCCGGCAGGTCCTTGCCCGGCCGGTACTTGCCGGACAGGAAGCCGCTCGCCAGCGACGAGTAGGGGATGACGCCCACGCCCTGCTCCAGGCACAGGGGCTCGAGCTCGCGCTCGTACTCGTCGCGGAAGACAAGGTTGTACTTGGGCTGGAGCGACTCGTACCGGGCGTAGCCAAGCCGATCGCTCTCCCAGAGGGCACGGGTGAGGCGCCACGCCTGGTGGTTCGAGCACCCGAGGTACCGCACCTTGCCCTGGCTCACCAGGTCGTCGAAGGCGCGGAGGGTCTCCTCGAGCGGCGTCTCGCGATCGTCCCAGTGCGACTGGTAGAGGTCGATGTAGTCGGTCTCCAGCCGTCGCAGCGAGGCCTCGACCCCCTGCATGATGTGCTGGCGCGACAGGCCGGTGTCGTTCGGGCCCGGTCCCATCGGGCCCATCACCTTGGTGGCGATGAGCACGCCATGCCGGTTCCCGCGCGCCGTCATCCACTTCCCAAGCGCAGTCTCGGACTCGCCGCCCGAGTTGCCGGGCGCCCAGCGGGAATAGACGTCCGCGGTATCGATGAAGTTGCCGCCGGCCTCGACGTAAGCATCGAGCACATCCTCCGATGCCCTCTGGTCCGTCGTCCATCCGAAGGTGTTGCCGCCGAGACAGAGGGCGGCCACCCGCAGCCCTGTGCGACCGAGCTTGCGCATCAACATGCGTCTCTCCTTGTCCGTGTCGTTTGACGTGACCAGCGCCGCAGGCCCGCGCCGGCCGGCGGCGCCCCGCCCCGCCTCGACCGCCGCCCCGGGCCACCCCATCGCGACTCCCGCCGGGCGAACGCCGACCGCGAAAGGATAGCGGAGAGCCACATCCGGCGGCAGCGACGCTTCGAGGAGTCCCGATCGGTTGTCCACGCTACGCGGGGCCCGCCCTCGAGTCAATCTCGCGGCGGCACGTGAATGGCGTCCACGGAGCCTCGGGTGGCCGCGTCCCCGGAACGTGCGCGCCCGGCTTGACTCCGTCGGGGACGGGGCCCATCCTGCCCGGGACAGCACGATCTCACACGGCCACCACACTGTCCGGAGGTACGCCTTGAGCACCGAGATCCGCATCCAGTTCACCCGTTTCTCCGCCTTCTACTCCCCGCTCATCGCCACCATCGCCGGCGGCTTCCTGAAGGAGCAAGGGCTCGAGCCCCGCCACTCCATCGCCCCCGCCGGCAAGTCGGCGATCGAGGGGCTCGTCGACGGGACGGTCGACGTCTGCCAGTCGGCGCCATCGCAGGCCTTCGGCGCCCTCGAGAAGGGCCAGGCGCCGCCGGCGGTCCACTTCGCACAGATCAACGAGAAGGACGGCTTCTTCCTCACCGGGCGCGCGCCGGATCCGGCGTTCTCCTGGAGCGCGCTCCGGGGCAAGCGGGTGCTCGTGGACCACGGTGGTCAGCCCCTCGTCATGTTCAAGTACGCGTGCCACCGGCGCGGGCTGGACTATGCGGCCATCGCCGCCGTGAACGTGCCCAGCGACCAGATGGACGCGGCCTTCCGCAAGGGCGAGGGCGACTACATCCACCAGCAGGGGCCGGCCCCGCAGCAGCTCGAGCACGACGGCGTCGGCCACGTCGTGGCGTCCGTGGGAGAAGCCATCGGCCCCTGCGCCTTCTCGAGTCTCGCCGCGACGCGCGCGTGGCTCCGGACGGACGCCGCGCGCCAGTTCATGCGCGCCTATCGCAAGGCGCGGACATGGCTCATCGACACCCCCGCCGCCCGCGTCGCCGAGGCCGAGGCCTCGTTCTTCCCGGAGATCGACCGGGCCGTGCTCACCTCGACCATCGCCTACTACCAGAAGCTCGGCTGCTGGACGCCGCACGTCGAGATCACGCGCCCGGCCTTCGAGGTGACGCAGGACGTGTTCCAGCACTCGGGCCTCATCACCCGGCGGCACCGGTACGAGGACGCGATCGCGCCCCCGCCCGATGGCGCCTGACCTGCCCGTTCGAGACGCCGCGAGGAGGGTCCGCCCTCTCCCCCTCCGGGGCGAGGGAATCGCAACAACCCCCTTCGCCGGCGGAGGAGGTTTGCGTCGGTTCCCGCACAGGCCGGGCCAGGCGGCCGCAAGGCATCGTAGTACGGACCGCGCGAGCAGGGGTGAAGGCAGCGCACACGGCACCCTGAGGCCCCCGCGGGCCGGGGGCAGCCGGTCGACGGGCACCGGCGTATCATGGGCATCGTGACCAGCGAATTCGACTCCGACATGCACCGGACGGCGCTCTCTCAGCTCGACCGGGTGGCCGCCCGGCTCGACCTGCCCGCCGACACCCTCGAGCGCCTGCGCATGCCGCGGCGCGCCCTGGTGGTGTCCGTGCCCGTGCGCATGGACGACGGCCGCACCGAGGTCTTCGTCGGCTACCGCGTCCACCACAACACCGCGCTCGGACCGACCAAGGGCGGCCTCCGCTACCAC
>DATKEI010000075.1:0-13105 GCA_035544455.1 Binatia bacterium
CAGCTGGGGCTCGATGCTGCGCTCCGGCTACCAGTACATGGAGCGCGCCCCGTGGCTGTCGCTCTTTCCGGGCGCCGCCATCTTCGTGACCGTGCTCGGCCTGAACCTGCTGGGCGACGGCCTGCGCTCGGCCCTCGACCCCCGCCTGCGGGGCAGTGGCGGCGCCTGAGATCGGCCGCGAACAGAGGGACAGGCCGCTCAGGAGGGGGTGTGATCCAGAACCGCGGAGACATCGGCAAGGGCGTCCAGGCGCATGGCCGTCTCCCACAGCGCCTCGGCGCGCGCGGAGCCCCACACCGGGGCGGACAGCTCGAGGAACTTGGCGCGCACCGGGCCTTGGGGGACCGGGTTCTCGGCCTCGCCCCGGATGAAGTCGCCGCGCTCGGCGATCTCGGTACCGTCGGCCAGGGTCATCGTCAGCGCGGTCGGCTGCCGGCCGGGAAACGCGGCGGTGAACGCCGGCTCCTCGGCCACGTCGATGCGGGCGGCCAGCGCCTGGATGCGCGGATCGGCCACCGCCGCCGCCTCGAAGTTGGCGAGGCCGGGGCCGCCGTGCACGATCAGCGAGGCCACCGCGAACGGCAGCGAGAATCGCGCGCCGAAGCTCGACGTCACCCGCGGGTGGCCGAGCCCCGCGGCCAGCGCGTAGGTGCGGACGGCGATCCGCCGGATCGACTCCGGCGCCAGCGGCCGCCGGGCCATGATGGCCTCGACCAGGTCGAGGGCGCCGTGGATGTACCGCCCGCACGCGTGGAGCTTGATGAAGCCCCGCGGCAGGAGGTATTCCTCGCCCAGTCCGGCCACTGCCGCCGCCGGATCGAAGCGGTCGGCGTACACCGAGCCGTAGACGGACTGCACCGCGTCGGGCTCCCCGGTGAAGCCGCTCTGGACCAGCGTGTGGGCGAGCCAGCCCATCGCCCCGCTCACCCCGGTGTACACGTTGCGCACGGTGGCGCCGGTGGTGAGCGATTTGCGGCTGGTGGCGAGGCCGAGGGTGGCGCTGACGTTGACAATCGACCGCATCGCGGTGGCGTCGTAGCCAAGCAGCCGCGCCGCCGCCACCGCGGCCCCGATCACCCCGAAGGTGCCGTGGGGGTGGATGGCCAGCCGCGTGGCCGAAGCCCGCTTGATGCGCGAGCTCACCTCGTAGCCGGCGACGAAGGCGGCGAGGAGATCGGCCCCGCTCGCGCGCCGCTCCTCGGCCATCGCGAAGGCCAGCGGGAGGACCTGGATCCCCGGGTGCCCGCCCGCGTGGAGGTTGCCCTCGTTCATGTCGATCCACGTGCCGGCGGTGCCGTTGAGGAGCGCCGCCGTGCTCGCGTCCGCGCGCCGGTCGGCTCCGATGATCGACGCCGTTCCCCGGGGTCCGGGGGCCAGGACATGCTCGGCGAGCCGGCGCATCTCGTCGGTCTGCATGCCATGGACGGTGACACCCAGGCTGTCGGCCACGACGAGCTTCGCGCGATCGACCACGGCTCCGGGCAGCCGGTCGAGGGTTGCGGAGGCGGCCCAGGCGCTCAGGCGGTCGAGGTAGTCCACGGAGGGGACGGGCGCCATCGCCTCAGGGCGAGCCCGCGCGCGGATCGTGGCGCCGCTCGAGCTTGTCGCGCATGAGGTCGCCGGCCCGCGCCAGGGCGTACCGGGGCGGCCGATCCGGCCCACAGCACGCCGGCAGCGGCGCGACCTCCGTGTCGTAGTTCGGATGCAGGAAGAACCCGGCCGTCTGGCGCCGGCTCACCGCGGCGTGCTCGCGGGGAGGGTTCACCACGCGGTGCACGGCCGCGGGCCAGCGATCGTTGGTCCACCGCGCCATCATGTCGCCCAGGTTCACGACGAGCTGGCCGGGCCCTGGGCGGACGTCCTGCCACTCCTGCTCGGCCGGCCGGAGCACCTGGAGCCCTCCCGGCGCGTCATCGACGCACAGCACGGTGAAGCTGCCGAAGTCGGTGTGCGGGCCGGTGCGCAGCTGGCCGGGCAGCGGCTCGCCGGACGGCTCGGGGTAGAGGTTGCTCGGACACGTGCTGAAGTGGCGGTCGTGCTTGTCGTCGAACCAGCGCTCGGGCAGGTCGAGGGCCAGAGCGAGCAGGCGCAGGAGATCCCGGGCGAAGCCTTCGAGGGCGCGGTAGAACTCGGTGTAGACCGCCCGGAACGCATCCGGGCGATCCGGCCAGATGTTCGGGCGGTAGAAGCGCTCGGCACCCGGCACGTGCGAGAAGTCCGCCGCCCAGTCGTCCAGCGGTCCGACGAAGAACTGCTCGCGGAGATCGGGCGGGATCTCCAGCCCGTAGGTGCGCGCCAGGTTCTTGGTCGCGAAGGGCATGTAGCCGCGGGGTTCGGCGGTGTCGGCCGCGCGCCAGCGGAGCTTGTCCTCCATGGGGAGAGCGAAGAACTCGGCCGACACCGAGAAGAGACGGCGCACCAGGGCCTCCGGCACACCGTGGCCGACCACGAGGACAAGGCCCGTGTCGGCGCACGCGGCCCGCGCGGCCTCGGCGACGCGTCGCGCCCCTCCGGCGCCGCCCGTGCGGTACGGCGCGACATCGACAACGGGGATCGCGCCCGGCGCGATCGCGGTCACTGGGCTCCCACCCCTCGGCCGATCCGCCCGGGACTGTTCAGGGGCACCGGTCCGCGAGGGCCTGGCGCATGGCCTCGAGGCCGGCGCGCGCTCCGCGCAGGGGCGTGGCGAGGGCGGCGCGCGCCTTGTCGATCCTGAGCCCCGAGCGGAGCGGGCGCGGCGCCTTCTGGTCGAGCGCGGCCGTGGGGCTGGCCCTGAGTGCGGACGGGTCCAGCCCGAACACGTCGCACGCCATCAGCGCGAAGGCATGGCGGTCGAGCAGATCGGCGCCGGCGAGGTGGTAGACGCCGGCGAGTCCGCGCTCGGCCAGCTCGACCGTGGCCGCGGCGACATCCAGGTTGTACGTGGGGCTCGAGACCTGGTCCGCCGCAACGCGCATCGGCGTCCCGCTCCGGCAGTGGCGCATGAGCTGGTAGACGAAGTTCTTCCCCTGCGGTTCCGGGCCGTAGACCCAGGTGGTGCGCACGACGATGGCGCGCCGGTGCGCCTCGAGCACGGCCCGCTCGCCCTCGAGCTTGCTCCGCCCGTACGCGGACAGCGGGTTCGGGGGATCGCTCTCGGCGTAGGGCCCGGCGGTGCCGTCGAACACGTAGTCGGACGAGTAGTAGATGAAGCCGGCGCCGAAGCGCTGGGCCATGCGCGCGGCGTGAAGAGGCCCGTCCCGGTTCACGGCGAGGGCCTCGTCCACATGGTCCTCGCAGTAGTCGACGAAGCTCAGGCCGGCTGGGCAGATCACCCAGTCGGGCTTGACGAAGGCGACGGCGTGCTCGACGGCGGCTGGATCGTTAATGTCGAGCGGCCAGGCCCCCTCGACGGGATGCTGGCCGTAGGTGCCCGTGGCCTCGTGGCCGCGACAGCGGAGGGTGGTGATCAGCATGGTGCCCACCTGGCCGGAGACGCCGATGACGAGAGCCCGCATCTAGCCGCGACGATACACCGCGCCCCCGGTCCTCACAAGGCGCCCGACCCCCTGCGGGCATCGCACGCAATGCGCTCGATGCCGGGCGGCCCCCCTCCGACCGCGCCCGCGCTGGCCCATGCCGGCGGCGCGATGGGCGCCTCGAGGGCACGACGTCCCGGGCCCGGGCGCCCACCCCGGGACGTCACGGCCGGCGCGGGCCGGCCGCCGTTCGCCCGGATCGGTGGCGACAGGGCGCTCTGGACGAGGCACATGCGCGGTTGCCGGCCGGGCCGTGGGAGGGCCGGGCCAGGCGTCGGCGAGCGCATCCGGCCGCGGACATCCCGTTGCGATACCGTCACGGCACGGCGATCTGGTGGACCCACGGCAGCGCGTCGCGGATGCCGAGGTCCGGGTAGCCCTTCACGCGCTTGCTCATGGCCAGGATCTCCGTCTGATGGTAGATCCACACGACCGGCACGTCCCGATAGATCGCCTCCTGGAGCTTCCGGAATATGGCCACGCGCGCCCCCTCCTCGACCGTCGAGCGCGCCTTGGCCATCAGGGCGTCCACCTCGGGATTCGAGTAGGCGTAGTGGTTGTTGACGCCTCCGGTGGTGTACTCCGCGGTCTTGTCCGGATCGGCGGACGTGATCCGCCAGCTCGTGCGGGCGTCGTAGTCCCCCGAGGGGATCTGGTTCCCGCGCTTGATGTACACCGACCACTCCTCGACGTCGACCTTCACGTCGGCGCCGAGCTGCTTCCACGACTGCTGCGCGTAGAGCGCGATCTGCTCCCGCTCGGGGTTCCCCTTGTCCACCATGAGGCTGAAGGCCAGCCGTTTGCCGTCCTTCTGGAGCACGCCGTCGGCGCCAGGCGTGAACCCCGCTTCGGCGAGCAGGGCCTTGGCGCGTCCCACGTCGTGCGGATAGGGCTTGAGATCCTTGTTCACGTACGGCCCGAACGCGTCCGCGTAGGGGCCGCCGGCCAGCGGCGCGTCGCCGCGCACGAGCCGCTGGACCATGAGCTCGCGGTTGAGCCCGTGCATGAGCGCGTGGCGCACCAGCCGGTCGTTGAAGGGCCAGCGCGCGTTGTTCAGGGCCAGGTAGAAGGTGCTGGGGAGCACCGTGACCTTGAAGGCGAGGTTCGGGGCGCTGGCCAGCGTGTCGCGATGGTTGGCCGTCACCACGGCGAGGTCCAGCTCGCCGGTGCGGAGCTGCGCCACCACCGAGTTGACGTCGGGGACGACCTTGAACACCACGGTGTGCAGCTTCGGCGCGCCGCCATGGTAGGCGGGATTGGCCTCCACCGCCACGTGCGAGCCCTTGACCGCCTCCTTGAACTTGAACGGTCCGGTGCCGACGGGCTGCCGGATGAACTCGTCGAGCGTGTTGAGGTCCTTGCCATCGAGCAGATGCTTCGGCGCGATGTAGATGTTGTACCCGAGCACGATGGGCAGCGCCGGCATCGGGTCCTTGAACACGAGACGCGCCGTCAGATCATCCGGCGTGTCGACGCGCTGGAGGCCCTGGAGCTGGCTCCGGAAGAGGGCCTTCACCTGCGGGTTCACGATGTTCTCCAGGGTGAACTTCACGTCGGCGGCGGTGAACGGCTTCCCGTCGTGCCACGTGACGCCCGGCCTCAGCTTGAACTCCCAGGCGCGTCCGTCGTCCATGGTCTTCCACGACGCGGCGAGGTCGCCCACGGGCTTCCCGTCTCCGGGCTGGTACCGCGTGAGCGTGCCGAAGATCACCTTGCTGACCATGAGCGTGGGGAGCTGCTGCGGCAACGTGAACGGATTCAGGGTGACGTCGGAGATCACGGCGATCTGGAGAACGCCAGGGGGACCTCCCTGCGCGCGGGCGTCGCCCGCACCGATGACCACGGCCAGCGACACCGCCAACACCGCTCCCAGGACTCGTCGCATCGTGTCCTCCTCCGGGTCGATCCCCGTGCGCAGCTCACGAACCCGCGTGCCGCGGGTCGAGCGTATCGGACAGGGCATCGCCCAACGCGTTGTATGACAGCACGGTCAGCATGATGGCCGCCCCGGGATACAGGGCGAGCACCGGGCTCTTCCACACGTAGTGCTGGGCGCCGCTCAGCATATTGCCCCACGTCGGCGTGGGCGCCTGGACGCCCAGGCCGAGGTACGAGAGCGCCGACTCCGTGAGCACCGCGTAGGCCACACCCAGGGTGGCGGCGACGATCACCGATGGGAGGGCCTGCGGCAGCAGGTGCCGGACGAGCATCCGCGCTTCGCTCGCGCCCAGCGCGCGCGAGGCCACGACGAACTCCTGCGGCAACGCGCGCAGGATCTCGGCACGCACCACCCGCGCCACCACCATCCACCCCGTGAGCCCGATCACCAGCACGACGTTCCCGATGTTCGATCCGAAGACGGCGAGCACGAGGAGGGCGAGGAAGAAGGTCGGGACCGTGAGCATCCCATCGGTGAGGCGCATGATGGCGGTCTCGGGCCACCCTCCGCAGAAGCCGCTGAGAGCGCCGAGCGCCGTCCCCACGGCGACGGCGACGAGCATGGCGGCGAGGCCGACGGCCAGCGACGCGCGCGCGCCAAACACCAGGCGTGCCAGCACGTCGCGGCCCGTCTCGTCGGTGCCCAGGACGTGCTCGCTCGATGGTGGCGAGAACTGGTTCAGGAGATCCATCGCCTCGGGGTCCGGGAGGCCGAACCACGGCGCGAGCGCCGCGACTCCGTGCACGATGACAAGATACGCGAAGGCGACGACGGCCAGGCGGTTCCGCCGGAAGCGCCGCCACGCATCGGCAACGCCGCGCTCGGCCCCGGCGTCTCGCGCCATGCCCCCCTCGAGAACGGCGGTCTGATCCATGGCGACCGCGGGCCCCCGTGCCGTGGTCACCGCAGCGCGATGCGCGGGTCGATCACGACGTAGAGGACGTCGGTGATCAGGTTCGACAGGACCACGAGCGCCGACACGAGCAAGGTCGCGCCGAGGATGACCGGGTAGTCGCGCGTGATGGCGGCCTCGACCGCGAGCCGGCCGAGACCCGGCCAGGCGAAGATCGTCTCCGTCACGACCGCGCCTCCCAGCAGGCGCGGTGTCAGCACACCCAGCACGGTCACCATGGGGATCAGCGCGTTCCGGAGAGCGTGCCGACCCACCACGCCGCGCTCGGGGAGCCCCTTGGCGCGGGCCGTGCGCACGTAGTCCTGGGCCAGGGCCTCCACCATGCTCGATCGGACATAGCGCATGAGCTGAGCCAGCGGAAATGTGGCGAGCACGATGCTCGGCATGATCAGGTGCAGGGCCCGGTCGCGCATCGAGAACGGCAGCCCCACCGTGAGCATCCCCGCCGACGGCAGCCAGCCGAGGGTGACCGAGAACACGATGATGAGCAGGATGGCCAGCCAGAAGACCGGGACGGATACTCCGAGGAACGCGGTGACCGTCGCCACATAGTCGAGCGCAGAGTAGCGGTAGATGGCCGAGATCATGCCGAGGGGAACGGCGAGCACGACCGCGAGGAGGAGGGCCGTCCCCGACAGCAACAGCGTGTTCGGAATGCGCGCCCAGAGCAGCTCGGCCGTGCCCAGGCCGTGCTGGTAGGAGCGGCCGAAGTTGCCCCGCACCGCGTTCCCGAGCCAGCGGGCGTACTGGATCGGGATGGGGTCGTCGAGTCCCAGCTGCCTCTCGATCTCCCTGGCCATCACGGGATCGACGTCGGGGTTGTTCAGGAGGGCGGGGCCGCCGGGGGCGGCGTGGACGATGGCAAACACCACGGCGCTCACGACGAACAGCACCGCGACCCCCTGGGCCAGCCGGCGAAGGAGATGGCGGCGCACGGTCCGAGTGGGTCCTCAGGCCAGGCGATCGTCGCGTGGAAGCTGTTCCCCGGTCATCACGCCGAAGGCGTCCATATCCCTCCTGCGGACAGGCGTCTGCCCGATGCCGTCCGTCGCTCCCTCGCCCGTTCGCGGTTGCGGCGGCCGGCGCGGCCAGCATACACTCCGGGCGCCATGGCCGCGCATTCACCCGCGTGGGGCGCCGTCGCCCTGCGGGCCGCCGTCGTCGCCGTCGCCTCGGTCGCCGCGATCCTCGCCCCCCTCGCGACGCCGGTCCGCGCCCAGAGCTGGCAAGGGATCACCGGGATGCCAAAGGTGGCCGTCGACATCGCGATGGCCCAGGAGCTGCCCGGGCTCGGCATCGACGCCGTGGAGGCCCGGGTCGAGCTCCTGCTGGGCGAGGATCGCCCCGCCCCGACCCTCGACCCGAACAGCGCGGACCGCCTGCAGCTCACGATCTCGGTGGCGCGCGTCAGCTCGTCCGAGCTGCGCGGATTCTACCTGCCCTTCTCCGGCTCCTACGGAATCGGGACAGTGCGTCTCGCCGTGCAGCGTCCGGTGCGCATCGCCGGGCGACAGGCCCCCGTGCCCGCCATCGTCTGGCAGGCGGACCGGCCGCTGCGGGGATCGTGGCAGGCCTCGGGTCAGGGGGTGCTGGGCCTGATCGACGAGATGGTCGGCGAGCTCCTCGAGGACTATCGCCATCCCGTCCCGCCGGGATGAACGATGGGCCCCGGGCGGTGGGCTCGAGGCGGACGTGGTCGGCGGGCGCGGCAGGCCGCGATGAGCCGTGCGGGCGATCTCCGGACCACCCGGCGAGGCGAGCGGCGATCGCCCGCCTCCGCCCGGCGACCGGCGATGAGCCTGCGTGCGATCTCCGGCCCGCCACGCGGGATGGCGGTGTGCCGCCCGCGCCCACCCGCGCGCGTCGAGGCCGGCGCCCCGCGCCCCTTCGCGTCGGCCCGGCGGCGTGGCGCGGTCGCGAGTCCCCGCGCGGGGACGGCCTGATGTCGAGGTCGATCGGGCACGATCTCACGCCCGCGCTCGTCGCGCTCCTGTCCCAGCGCGACCTTGCCGCGCTGCTCGGACAGGCCATCCCCGTGGTCACGGTGGATGGGCGCGGGCAGCCGCACCCGATGCTCGCCTCCTACCTCGAGCTCCGGGCGACGGGGCCGCGGAGCATCCGCGTCGTGGTCGGGGCGTCGTCCCGGACGGCGGAGAACCTCGAGGCGCGTGGCGCGGCGACGCTGCTCCTGGTGGACGCGAGCCGGACCGTCTACGTGAAGTGCCGCGCCACTGGGGCGGGCGGGCGGTGGGGTCCCCTCGTCCGATTCGACCTCGCGGTCGAGGACGTGCTGGAGGACACACCGGCCGCCTGGGAAGCCGGCCTGCGCATCACCGGGGGGATCGCCTACGCCCCCCCGCCCGCGCTCGATTCGCCGCCCGCGCGCGCGGTGCTCGACCTCCTCGATCTCGACTAGCGCTAGCCCGACGTGCCCCGGCTCCGGTGTCCTGGGTCGAACGTTCGTCGACTCACGGCGCCGGGTGGGGTGGGGGCCCTCCCCGCGGGACCGTATCTTCTGCGGATTGCCGAAGCCACCCACCACCCATCTCGTGGCCCCATTGAGTGCCGGTAGCGCTCCGCGATACAGCGTGCCCCGCGGGGAGGACCCCCACCCCGCCCGGCGCTTTGTCGGCACTTTTCTGACTCGGGACACTAGACCTCGAGGAGGTCCTCGCCGACAACGATCGGCCCGTCGTAGTGCCGCCGGGCGGCGGCCTCGAGCTCCGCGGGAACGGAGCCCGGCATCAGGTGAGTCATCACGAGCCGGCGGGCCCGCGCGCCGGCGGCGACGCGCCCGATGTCGGCCGGCTGCGTGTGGTACGAGGCGAGATCGCGGACCTTGTCCTCCCGGGTGGGCCAGCCGCAGTCCGGGGACCAGCTCGTGTGCACCATCTCGCAGCACTCGTGGACGAGCACGTCGACGCCCTGGCTCCAGCGCATCAGGTTCTCGGAGGGCCGCGTGTCCCCGGAGACGACCACGCTCCGCCCACCGCCCTCGAAGCGGTAGCCCAGGGCGGGCCGGACCGGCCCATGGTCCACCTCGAAGGCGGACACGGTCACGCCGCCGGCCTCGAGCACGGCGCCCTCCTCGACCTCGGTGACGCGCACCGCCGGCGGTCGCCGGTCGTGCATGTGGGAGCGGCGCACGTCGATATCCCAGGCCAGGTAGTCGAGCAGCTTGTCGACCTGGCGCCGCGTCCCCGCCGGCCCCCACACCTCGAACGGCGCGTTCTGGCCGACGATCCAGCGCGTGATCATGAGGTGCCCGAGGTCGATCACGTGGTCGGAGTGGTGATGCGTGATGAACACGCGCGGCCAGTCGTAGGGCCGGACGCCGGCCTGCACGAGCCGGGCGCCCGCGCCGGAGCCGGCGTCCACCAGGAAGCGCTCCGGCCCGAGCTCGACCAGCGCGGCGGGCCCTCGGCGCTCCGGGTTGGGCGGAGGCGAGCCCGTGCCGAGGAGAACTGCCCGCATGCGGGGCGAATCTAGGGCGAGGGCGGCGCCGGCGATCCGGGGGGCGCGGCCGGCGGTCCCGCCGGCACGCGGCGCACCGGGACCGGCTGCGCGCTCGTCTGATAGGCGCCGACGATCACCTCGACCTGGGCGGGCTGCCCATCCCGCATCAGGTTGAGCGTCACTGGCCGGCCCACCGGGGTGACGGAGATGATCCGCTGCAGGTCGCGCGGGCCCTCGACCTGCGCGCCGTCGACGGCCACGACCACGTCGTTCGGCCGGAGGCCGCCGCGCTCGGCCGGCTGCCCAGCCATGACCCCCCGGACCAGCACACCGCGCGCCTCGTGCAGCCCGTACTTCGCCGCCTCGTCCTCCGGAACCTCGCCGATCGCCACGCCCAGCCAGCCCCACTCAACCGTGCCCTTCTCGGCGAGCTGGGGCACGAGGAACTTCACGAGGTTGACGGGGATGGCGAAGCCGATCGACCCGTTGCGGGCGGCCATGCTGTTGACGCCCACGACTTCGCCCGCCATGTTCACGAGCGGGCCCCCCGAGTTGCCGGGGTTGACGGCGGCGTCGGTCTGGACGAAATCGAAGCCGACCGCGGCGCTGTCGAGGGGCGCCCCCTTCCGGCTCACGATGCCGAACGACACCGTCTGCTCCAGGCCAAACGGGTTGCCGAGCGCCAGCACGAACTCGCCCACCCGGATGCGGTTCGAGTCGCCCAGGAGGGCCACCGGGAGGCCGGTGGTGTCGATCTTGAGCAGGGCCAGGTCGGTGCGCTCGTCCCGCCCCACGACGCGCGCCATGTGGCGCTTGCCGGTGAAGAGCTTGACCTCGATGCGCTCGGCGCCCTCGACGACGTGGGCGTTGGTGACGATGTAGCCATCCTCGCGGATGATGAAGCCCGAGCCGGAGCCCCGGCGGCCCTCGTCCGGTCCGCGCGGCGAGTCGTTGCCTTCGCGCGCGGGCTCGGCGATCCGCCGCACCCGGACCTGGACCAGGGCGGGCTTCATCCGCTCCGCCAGGCTGTTCATGAAGTCGTTGATCCGCGCGATGTCGGGCGGCACCTGAGCCGCCGGGCTCTCCCGCCACAGAGGCTCCGTCGCCTGCGCCGGCACCGGCCAGAACACCAGCGAGAGAACCACCGCCACCACCGCACCCCGCCTCGCCCACATACCCATCCACGACCTCCCCTGCCCGGGTTCTCGCCGGCATCCTGCCGTCTCGTCGCGCGGCGTTGTCGCTCGACATCGCCCGGCACGCCACGAGTATACTCGCGCCTCCTACGCCTCCCCGCCTGCGTCCGCCCCCCGGCCGAGCTGGACCGATCCCGCCGCCGGGCGGACAGCTCCTGGCCTGCGTCCATGGTGTAAACTACGCCACGAGATGGATGGTGGGTGGCTCCGGCGATCCGCAGAAGATACGGTCCCGCGGGGAGGACCCCCACCCCACCCGGCGCCGCGAGTCCACGAACTTCTGTCTCGGCACACCAGTCCTGCTCGGACGCGGCCCTGCCCGCTCGGGCCGGGAGCCACTGAACGCCTGCGCCCTCGACCCGCTCGGGTCGAGGCGGCGCCTGGACCCGGGAGGAGGGACTACCCGTGAAGCGCGTCATGCTGTTCCTGGCAACGAACCTGGCCATCATGGTGGTGCTGAGCATCGCCCTCCGGTTCCTGGGTGTAGAGCGCATCCTGGATGACCAGGGCGTGGACCTCAACCTCGGGGCGCTGCTGGCCTTCGCGGCCGTCTTCGGCATGGGCGGCTCGTTCATCTCGCTGGCGCTGTCCAAGTGGACGGCCAAGCGGTTCACCGGCGCCCACGTCATCGAGCGCCCGTCCAACCCCACCGAGGAGTGGCTCGTCGAGACGGTGCGCCGCCAGGCGCGGGCCGCCGGGATCGGGATGCCCGAGGTGGCGGTATTCGACTCGCCCGATCCCAACGCCTTCGCCACGGGCGCCCGCCGCAACAGCGCGCTGGTGGCCGTGAGCACGGGACTCCTCCAGCGCATGCGGCGCGACGAGGTCGAGGCCGTGCTGGGCCACGAGGTGAGCCACGTCGCCAACGGCGACATGATCACGCTGGCCCTGATTCAGGGCGTCGTGAACACCTTCGTGATCTTCCTCTCCCGCGTCATCGGCCACGTCGTGGACCGCGTCGTGTTCAAGACGGAGCGCGGGCACGGGCCGGCATTCTGGATCACCACCATCATCGCCCAGCTCGTCCTCGGCATCCTGGCGAGCCTGATCGTGTTCTGGTTCTCGCGCCGTCGGGAGTTCCGGGCCGATGCGGGCGGCGCGCGCCTGGCGGGCCGCGAGCGAATGATCGGGGCGCTCGAGCGCTTGCGGACCCATGCGCGGGAGCCGCTGCCCGACCAGCTGGCGGCCTTCGGGATCTCGGGCGCGGCGCGGCGCGGGCTGATGCGGCTGTTCATGACCCACCCGCCCATCGAGGAGCGGATCGAGCGGCTGCAGCGCGCGGGCTGACCCGCATCGTCCCGAGAGGGGCGGCGGGGGGCTCCTGGCGTCGAGCGGCTGGCGATGCCCTGGCGCGGGCGGTCGCCGCTCCCCCTGGCCCGGATGCGTCGTCCGGGCGGTCGGGTTGGCACGGCAGTGGTAGTCTCGAGCCCGAGGAGAGGCGCCGTGTACGTCCCGCCCATCGATCCCGCCCGCATCGCACCGCCGAGCCGGGAGATCTTCGGGGCCATGGGCGAGGCGAACATCGTCCAGATGATCGAGGACTTCTACCGGGAACTCGCCGGGTCTCCCGTGCGCCGGCTGTTCCCGGAGGACATGGTGGCGGCCTCCCGGCGCTCGGCGGCGTTCTTCGTGGGTCTTCTCGGCGGTCCCCCGCTCTACCACCAGCGCTACGGCAATCCCATGATGCGGGCGCGACACATGAAGTTCGCCATCTCCCTGGCCGCGCGCGAGGAGTGGCTGGCCTGCTTCGAGCGCGTGCTCGCCCACGCCCCCGAGCGCTACGATTTCCCGGCCGCGCACCTCGAGGGGTTCCGCGCCTTTCTCCGCGACTTCTCGCTGTGGATGGTCAACACCGAGTCGGACGCCGCCGGCGAGACCCGGCCCGCCGGCCCCCGACAGCCAGCCGCGCCGGGAGGCTAGTGTGCCGAGTCGAAAGTTCGTTGACTCACGGCGCCGGGTGGGGTGGGGGCCCTCCCCGCGGGACCGTATCTTCTGCGGATCGCCGAAGCCACCCACCACCCATCTCGTGGCCCCATTGAGTGCCGGCGACGCTCCCGCGTTACAGGCGTGTCCCGCGGGGAGG
>DATKEI010000076.1:0-3067 GCA_035544455.1 Binatia bacterium
GCCGTTGGCGAGGGCGTTGTGGGTCGCGTTCATGGCGAGATCGCGGCGGATGGGCCCGTTGACCACCGCGAACGGCGCGCTGCCGCCCGTGCTCGCCGTGCAGCCGTGCAGCCCGAACTCCGGCTCGCACATCGCCCGCACCAGCGCCAGCACCACGGGCATGTAGTCGGGTCGACATCCCGCCATGACCGACGAGATCGCCACCTTCTCGGCCGTGATGCGGCGCCTGCGCACTGGCTCCACGCCGACGATGGCGCCGGCGGCAAGGGCCCCGGCCGTGAGGAAGCGGCGCACGGCGTCCTCGGTCGGGGGCACGATGGGGAGCCCGTCGGTCCAGCCGCGCTCCTGGAAGTGCTCGTTGGCCTCGAGGGCGTCCGCGAACTCGTACGTGCGCGACGGGAGCGGCGCGTCGATCGTCGGAGAGCCGGGCGCGTCCATGCGCGCCACTGTACCCCGGATCTTCCGGCTCGCCCACCACGGCGGCCCCGACACCGCTGCGGCTCCCCCGACCTTGCCCCCGTCACCGGTCAGCGTGCGCGGCGGGGTCCCCGGGGGACAGGTCACGCCGCGGGATTGCCGGGCGCCGGCTGGTTCTCGTGTCCCGAGCCAGAAGTTCGTCGCCTCACGGCGCCAGATGGGGTGGGGCCCTCCCCGCCGGGCGCTCTGTCGGCACATTTCTGACTCGGGAACGCTACGGGCGCTCCAGGATGAACGGGACGGCGGCGGCCTCCGCCACCGCCCGGAGCTGGGCCATCAGGTCCTCCGGCACCGGCACGCCGTGCTCGAGCCGCTCCTGCCGCGTCGCCATCTCGGGATCGCCGGCGACCAGGACGGGCTGGGCGGGATCGGCGGGCCGGGCGCCGTGAAGAACGTCGATCACCTGGTCGAGGTCGTCCTCGAAGGCGCCGTCGGGGCGGAACGCCCGCGGATCGATGGCCAGGAAGAAGTGGCCGATGTTGTGCGGATCGGACGGCCCCTGCGTCCGTTGTCGGATCGGCGAGAACGACGCGCCGGACAGGGCGCCCCCCAGGATGTGCACCATGACGGCGAGCCCGTACCCCTTGTGGCCGCCGACCTCGCGCGGGCCGCCGAGCGGGGTGATGCCGCCCTCCGGCCGCTCGAAGACGTGGGCGAACGCCTCCGCGGCGTCGGTCACGGGCTGTCCGCCGCCGTCGACCACCCACCCCGCGGGCAGCGGCCGGTGGTTCAGCTTGTGGACCTTGACCTTGCCGGCGGCCACCGTCGTCGTCGCCATGTCGAGCTGGAACGGCGGATTGCGCCGGGCGGGCGCGGCGAAGGCCAGCGGATTGGTGCCCATGACGGGCTCGGCCCCGAACGTGGGCACCATCGAGACCCCCCGCGTGGAGGAGGTCACCATGCCGATGACCCCGCGATCCGCCGCGATCCGGGTGTAGCAGCCGGCCGCCCCGAAGTGATGCGAGTTGACCACGGACACCACGGCCACCCCCGTGGTCCGGCACTTGTCGACGGCGAGGTTTATGGCGTGGACGGACACGGGGTGGCCGAGCGACGCATCGGCGTCGATGAGGGCCATGGCCGGCCCTTCCCGCTGGACGGTGAACTTCGGCCGCATGTTCAGCCGCCCCCGCCGGAACTCCTGGTCGTAGGTGGGTAGCATGGAGATGCCGTGGGAATCCACGCCGCGCAGATCGGTCTCCAGCATCATGTCGGCCGTGGTGTCGGCATGGTCGTCGGCCATGCCCCAGGCGCGGAAGACGGTCACCAGCTGCTCGCGGATTGCCGTCGCGGGAACTCGCATTGTCACCTCCGTGGGATCGGTGGCGGCCAGGCTACAGGCGCGCCATCACCTGGCGCGAGAATGCCTCGGCGAACCGCCACTTCTCGGGCACGCCGGTGGCGAACATCAGCTCCTGAAGGCCCTCGCCCTCGAGGGCGCGGATCTGCTCGACCAGCTCGCCCGCGGTGCCGACCAGGCAGGTGGCGCGGATGAGGTCGGCGTCGATCAGCTCCGCCTCGCCCGGATGCAGCCGCGTGTAGTGGTACTCGTGGGTGCGGAAGTGCCGGTGCGCGGGCGGCGCCGCCTCGACCAGCGCGCAGTACTGCTTCCACATGCCGCGGAGGAAGGGCGGCGGGTCGATGCCCCGCTCGTGCACCTCGTCGTAGAAGTAGTACACGCTCGCCATCGCGTTCGGCCCGACGGTGCGGATCACCCGCTCGGAGTCGGCGGGCTCGCCGGGATCGAGCAGGGCCACGTTGGTGAGCGCGCAGTTGCGGAAGCCCTCGAAGGTCCGGCCGGCGCGGGCGGCGCCCTGGCGGGCGTGGCCCAGGGCCTCGGCCACCGGCACCCCGCGCGGCGGGATGGCGAACACCAGACCATCGCCGTGCGCTCCGGCCAGCTCCATGGCCCGCGGGCCGAAGCCGGAGACGTAGAGGGGGATCCGCGGCGACAGGTTCATGTACTCCTGGTCGTGCATCAGCACCGAGATCGGGCGGGTGACCCCGTTGAACGTGTAATCGACCACCTCCCCGCGCAGGAGCGCCGCGAGCACGCGGAGATACTCCGCGTACTCGGCGATGCGCATCGGACGCTGCCCCATGCTGCGCATGGCGGTGTTGCCGGTGCCGATGCCGAGGTGCACGCGCCCGGGGGCGATCCGGTTGAGCGTCGCCATCGCGGCCACGTGGACCGGCGGGATGCGCGTACCGCAGATCGCCGTGCCCGGGCCCAGCCGGAGCCGCTGCGTCTGGCGGGCGGCCAGGGCCAGCACCGCGTAGCAGTCCGAGAACAGCATCTGGCTGTCGGTGACCCACACGGAGTCATAGCCGAGCTGCTCGGCGTGGTTGAAGAAGCCGATCTCGTCGACGTTGGCCATGACGCAGATGCCGAAGCGCATCGCCTCTCCTCTCGGTTCGGGCGCCCGCCGGCCGCCCGGTCGCGCCCCTTGGAGCCCGCGTGCGGGGCGCCGCGACGCGCCGGCGCTCCAGGTCGAGCAGCGCGCGCTTGGCGATTCCCCGGCCACCGGCCGGTCCGGGCGCCGCGGTGATCCACGAGCCTCCGGCCGGGAAGGGCCGCTCCCGGCTGTCG
>DATKEI010000077.1:0-16621 GCA_035544455.1 Binatia bacterium
GTGCACGGCGGCGGCCAGGCCCAGCGCCCCGCCCCACACGTGAGGTGACACGCGCAGGTTGTTCTGCCGCGCGAGGGCCGCCACCTGGCGAGCCTGGCCGAGTCCGCCGCAGGTGGGAATCGAGGGCTGCACCACGTCCACACCCTCGGCGTCGACCAGTCGCTTGAAGTCTGCGACGGTGTACGCGGCCTCCCCGGTGGCGAGGCTCACGGGCGCCCGGGCCCGGAGCCGCCGGTAGCCGGCGGTGTCCCGGGGCGGCAGGGGCTCCTCGTACCAGTGGACGCCGAGCCCCGCCGTACGGCGCATGCTCTCCAGCGCCACATCCACCGTGTAGTTGCCGTTCACGTCGAGCATGAGCAGGATGTCCTCACCCATGATCTTGCGAGCGATCTCGGCCCTCTCCACGTCCGACGCCGGGCTCCGGCCGATCTTGATCTTCACGCCCGGGAACCCGCCGCCGGCGACGCGGGCGAGCTGGGCCTCGAGCTGGCCATCCGGATCGTTCGAGAAGAAGCCCGTCGACGCGTAGACGGGGACGCGCGACAGGCGCCGGCCGCCAAGGAGCTGGCTCACCGACACACCGACCGTGCGGCCAATGGCGTCGTGGAGCGCGACGTCGATCCCGCCGAGGCACGCCGTGAGCTGGTTCTGGACGCCGAGGTGATACGACCGGTCGTAGATATCGCCGGCCACGTGCTCGAAGCTCCAGATGTCGCGGCCCAGGAAGGCCTCGCGGACGAGGTCGAGGTAGGCCCGGGCGACCGCCGGCGGTCCGAAGACCTCTCCGCTCCCGACGACGCCGTCGTCGGTGGTGACGCGCACGATGGACAGCGCGCGGCGGGCGGTGAGTCCGCGAGCCATCCCGTAGGCCCGGGCCGGAGGCATGCGGTACTCGAGGGGGATCAGGGAGACGTCCTGGATCGTGTGCACCGCCGCCTCCTCGCGAAGGTGTTGGAATGGCTATGGAGCCGCCGCTCACCGCGACGATAGTCGAGCGCGGGGCACGCGGCAAGCCCGGCCGGGACGGGAGGGCGCCACGTCCGGACGGATCTCGCTGTCGCCGCGTTCCCCCGCGCGAACGCGGGACGCTCGCCTCTCCTCGTGCGACGCCGGATCGACACCAGGCCGCCCTCCCGGGAGGGATCCGGCTCGCTCCGCCGACTCCCCGGCGCCGTGCCCAGGCCCCCCTGGCGTCTCTGGCGGCGCCCCCCAGGCCCCCGAGATCACGCCAAGGCGTTGCCCGGGGCGGCCGGCCCCACCCGGGACGGCCGGTCGCACCGGCGATCCCCCCACCGCGCCCGGAGAGGCGCCGAGGGCAAGGCCCGCGACCCGGCATCCCGTTCAGCCCGATGAACAGATCTGCTGCACCCACCCCACCTTGGCTCTTGACTCCTCCCAGGTTCTGTGGCAAGTAGGCGGCCAACGTCCTGCCCATCCCATCGAACTGCAATGAAGCGGCGATCCCGGCGGGAGCCGCCGGATCGCGGGACCTGAACCCTCACTGCCGGGAGGTGCCCCATGCGACTCGGACACTGGCTCAAACCCCTCACCCTCGCCGCCGCAACCATCGTCGGCGTCGCCGTGATCGCCTCCAGCCTCTACGCGCCGGCCGAGGCCCAGCGCAAGGTGCGCTGGAAGATGCAGAGCGCCTTCGGCAGCAAGCTCCCGCACCTCGGGACCTCGGCCACGCGCTTTGTCGAGAACGTGCGCATCGCGTCGGGCGGCACCCTCGAGCTGCAGTTCTTCGAGCCCGGGGCCCTGGTGCCCCCGCTCGAGTGCTTCGACGCCGTGTCCAAGGGCGCCATCGAGTCCTGCTGGACCACGCCCGGCTACCATACCGGCAAGTACCCGTCCCTCGCCTTCTTCACCACGGTGCCGTTCGGCCCGCAGCTCGGGGAGTTCCTGGCCTGGAAATGGTTCGGGGATGGCAACAAGCTCCGCGACGAGATCTACGCCAAGCACAACCTCATCGCCTTCGACTGCTTCGCCATCGGCCCGGAGACCTCGGGCTGGTTCCGCAAGGAGGTCAAATCGGTCGCCGACCTGAAGGGCATCAAGATGCGCTTCTTCGGCCTCGGCGCCCAGGTGATGCAGAAGGTGGGCGTGTCCACCCAGCTCCTGGCCGCCGCGGACATCTACCCCGCCCTCGAGCGGGGCGTCATCGACGCCACCGAGTTCTCGATGCCGACCATGGACCTCGCCCTGGGCTTCCACCAGATCGCCAAGAACAACTACTACCCCGGCTGGCACCAGCAGGCGTCGGTCAGCGAGCTGCTCATCAACCGCCAGAAGTGGAACGAGCTGTCCGAGCAGCACAAGATGATCCTCAATCTCGCCCTCGGAGAGGCCATCATCCACACCTTCGCCGAGACCGAGGCGAAGAACCCGCCGGTCATGCAGGAGATGAAGGACAAGCACAACGTCGTCAACCGCCGCTGGAGCGACGACGACCTCAAGATTCTCGAGAAGGCCTGGCTGGAGGTCCTCCAGGAGGAGAGCGCCAAGGACCCCCTGTTCAAGAAGACCGCCGACAGCTACCTGGCCTGGCGCAAGACCTACAAGATCTGGGGCGACGCCCAGGCCCTGAAGAGCTCCTACCTGCAGTAGCCGCGGACGGAGAGGCGTGGCGGGCTCGCGGGGGATCGGCAGCGGTCCCCCCGCGGGCGCAGGGGTCAGTCCTGGGGGTGCAGTCGTCGGGCGATCCGGACGATGCGGACGGTGTAACCCAGCCAGAGGGCACTCACCGCCACGACCGCGAGGATCTCCCACCCGGTCATGTCCGGCCGCAGGATCCCGGTCAGGGCAGCGAGAGCCATCGCCACCGGAGCGGTGGCGCAGTACCGGGCCGCGGCGGGATAGCCGCCGGCCCCGAGCGCGATCGCGCCGACGAGGATCGACATCGAGTAGAGCGCCATCACGGGCGAGGCGGTCAGGCCAGCCGGCCCCGGCAGGAGGGCCGCCACCACCGTCGCCACCGAGGCCAGGAGGGCGAGGAAGAACCCGTAGGCGAACAACTCGCTTCGCCCCTGGGCTCGCGTGAGCTGGCCGGCGCGGAGCAGGTACGGGGTTCTCTGCTCGTCCCAGACGTAGCGCCTGACGAGCGCCGGCCAGTCCACCTCGGCGCGGCCTACCCCGACGTCAGCTTGCCGCCCCGGGCGGCGGCGTCCTCCGGCCACTCGAGCGTCATGAGCTTGAAGCGCAGCCGCTCCGGTCCGAACAGGGCGATCACGGTCTGCAGCCACACCGCGATGCCGGCCAGCAGCGCCGTGAAGATCCCGATCACCAGGACGCTCTTGATGATCCAGCGATAGGACAGGCCCACCGTCGACGCCGACTTCTCGCCCACGAGGAGGGAATCCCAGGCGAAGATCGACGCGAAATACCCCACGATGAGGCAGTACGGGATCATGAAGAACGTCAGCCCGAGGAACTCGATCCAGGCCTGCTTCCTGAACGAGAGCTTCTCCCGGACGAGGTCCACCCGGACGTGCCGGTTCCGCACCACCCCGTACCCCAGCACCAGGGTGAAGAGCGCGGTGTGAAAATGCCACTCCATCTCCTGGATCACGGTGGACTCGAAGGTCCGCCCGAAGGTCTGGACGAGCCAGCCCTGCATGCCCCCGACCTTGCGCAGAAAGACGTCCCACATCGTGATGAACACCAGGGGCAGGATGAATACCGCCCCCCACCGGCCCACGAACTCGACGAAGCTCCGGAGGCGCTCGCTCACGCGCAGCATCAGCTCGACGGGCATGGCGCGCCCTCCTCGCCCTCGCGCGGGCTCAGTTGTCGTACACGACGCCCGGCAGCCACAGGGACAGCGCGGGGAACGCGATGACCAGCCCCAGGCAGATCAGCTGCAAGATCACGAAGGGGATGATGCCGCGGTAGATGCTCTGGATCTTGACCTCCGGCGGGGCCAGGCCCTTGAGATAGAAGAGGGCGAAGCCGAACGGCGGGGTCAGGAAGGAGGTCTGCAGGTTCACGGCCAGAAGCACGGTGAACCAGATGAGCACGGCCTCCTGGGGGACCCATCCCCCGAAGTCCATCCTGGCGATCATCGGCCCGAACACGGGCAGGACGATCAGCGTGATCTCGATCCAGTCCAGGAAGAACCCGAGGAGGAAGACGAGCGCCATGATGAGGAACGTCAGGCCCCAGGTGCCGAGCCCGGCCGACCGGATCATGCTCTCGGCGATGTGGTCGCCGCCGAGGGCCCGGAACACGTAGGCGAAGCACGTGGCCGCGATCACGATGAAGAAGATCATCGAGATGGTCAGGGAGGCCGAGTTGGCCACCTCCTTGAGGACCGACCAGCCGCCGCGGCCCTTGAAGAAGGCCAGCGCCACCGCCCCGAACGCCCCCACCGCGCCCGCCTCGCTCGGGGTGGCCCACCCGAAGAGGATGGAGCCCTTGATCATGCCGATCAGGATGGCGGGGGGGAGAAAGCTCTTTAGGAACAGCTGGGCCTTCTCCGACCCGGACATGTTGAGCTCGTTCGGAGGCAGCGGGGGGCCGAGGCTCGGATTGAGCCGGCAGGCCGTGCCGATCCCGATCAGGTACAGGGCGGCGAGAAGGAGCCCGGGACCGAGGGCGGCCATGAAGAGCGTGCCTACCGACACGGAGAGGAGGTCGGCGAACAGGATGAGCATGATGCTCGGCGGGATCAGGATGCCCAGGGTGCCGGCGGCGGCGATGCACCCGGTGGCCAGCGCGTGGCTGTAGCCCTGGCGAAGCATGGGGGCCAGGGCGAGCGAGGTCATCATGGTGACGGAGGCGCCGATGATGCCGGTCATCGCGGCCAGGATCGTCCCCATGACGGTCACGGACAGGGCGAGCGACCCGGCCACCCGCCGGAGGAGCACCTGGCAGCAGAAGAGCAGGTCCCGGGCGATGCCGCTCCGCTCCATCATGACGCCCATGAACACGAACGTCGGGACCGAGACGAGCACGAGGTTCTCGGCGGCCTGGCCCCAGATGCGCGGCACGAAGTTGAAGAACTCTACCAGCTTGAACGTCCCCAGCAGGTAGCCGAGGAACCCGAACAGCAAGGCGTTCCCCCCGAGCACGAACGCCACCGGGTATCCCGAGAAGAGGAGCACGCCGAGCGAGGCGAACATGAACATCGGCAGGTACTCCCGGAAGAACTCCAGCACGTCCTCCGCGCGTCCCGACGCGACCAGCAGCGTGGCCGCGGTCAGCAGGATGACCGCGGCCGGCACGCTGATCAGGAGCGCGCGGAGCCGGCCGTTGACGGCGATTCCATCGGGGACGAGCTTCGGCATCGCGCCTCCTCTCGGCGGCGGGACCTGGCGAGGATAGGTCCGAATGCGACCGGCCGTGCCCCCTTGGGGCGGGGAGTGACAGCACTGGCCCCGCCGCGACCTTCGCAGGAGCAGCCGCGGGGGTCAACCTAGGCGGGCATCGGGAGACCTGTCAAGAAGAATCTGCGCGAGCGCGCGCCGCTGTTCAGCATATGGAACGTGGCGAGGCCAAACTCGGATCCGTCGCCGAAGGTCCGGGGGGAGGCGAGGGACAGCATGAGGGCCCGCAGGATGTGGTGGAAGGAGGGCGCCCCTGCCCAGCCAGGCGGCCGGCCCTCACTGCACCCGGCCGCGCGCGGCGACGGGCCAGACGACCTCCACCGCGCCGCCCCGCACCCCGTAGACCTCGTCGACCATGTTCGTCACCACGCAGCAATGGTTGGGCACCACGGTGACCACCTCGCCCACCCCGGGGCGCTCCGGGCTGGCGGACAGGTCTACCGTGCCGTGCTCCTCGGAGAGCGCCGAGATGACGGCTCCGGGGTACTCGAGGACGTGGCCATAGCCCGTCATGCCGTAGAGATCGGAGGTCAGGACCTTGCTGCCAGCGTCCAGGATGACGCGGGTGTCCGTCGGCCGGCTCACCACCGTGGTCCGCACCCGCATGGCGCAGTCGTCCCAGTCCGCCCAGCCCGAGCGGACGGTCATGGCGTCGTTGTAGACACACGTGCCGGCGCGGTGCTCGGTCACCATGGGGAAGCGGTCCACGGCGGCGAGGGCGGGCGTGCCGCCGCCGGAGACCATGGGCACGGGGATGCCCGCCTGCTTGAACAGCGCGAGGGCGCGCTCGAAGAAGACGCGCGTGTCCGGATCGCGGCTGGGGAACGTCATGAGACCCTGGAAGTCCATGCGCGGCAGCCGCATGGCGAGCCGGGCCAGCTCGACGGCCGCCTCCGGCGTCTGCACGCCCGTGCGCGAGAAGCCGGTGTCGCAGTCGACGAGGAAGCGCACGTCCATGCCGTGGCGCCGCCCCGCCTCCGAGAGCTCCCGCGCGACCACCTCGTTGTCGAGCACCACCGTCAGCCGGGCGACGCGGCCGGCCACCGCCATCAAGCGGTCGGTCTTGGTGCGGCCCAGGATGTTGTAGGTCAGCAGGACATCGGGGGCGGCGCCCTCGGCGGCAAACACCTCGACCTCGCCGATCTTCTGGCACGTGATCCCGACCGCGCCTCCCTCGAGCTGCATGCGGCCGATGGCCGGGATCTTGTGAGTCTTGACGTGGGGCCGGTTGCCGATACCGTGCCGGTCGAGGTGCTCCTGCACGCGCCGGATGTTGGCCTCCATGATGCCGAGGTCCACGGTGACGGAAGGCGTTTCAAGATCGGTGGCCGCGGTCATGTTTGTCGCCTCCTTGATCGAGCTGGGGAAGAGACACCGGCCCC
The DNA here is from genome assembly GCA_035544455.1 of Binatia bacterium. Lineage (GTDB taxonomy): Bacteria > Methylomirabilota > Methylomirabilia > Rokubacteriales > CSP1-6 > DATKEI01. Next base: position 6,707 of record DATKEI010000077.1, read on the forward strand.
GTCTCGCGCTTGTCGCGGGGGCCGGGCGTCCCGACTGGGTCTCGCGCGATTCACTCCAGGGCGGCGGGCGCGAAGCGCCCGGAGACCCGGAAGTCGCTCTCCCCCGGGGTCAGCACGACGAGCTCGCCCGGCGCCGGCTGGATGCCCGTGAGGGATCGGATGTTCGCCCCGTGCGTGACCAGCACCAGGTTGCCGCTCGTCGGGCGGGCGGAGACGAACCGGCGCAAGGTGGCGGTGCGCTCCCGGTCCTTGGCGCGCTCCTCGAAGAGCGAATCCAGGCCGTCCGCCCACGCTTCCGCGCGCCCGAAGGCCAGCCGGGCCGTCTCGAGGCACCGGCACCAGCGACTCGACAGAACGCGGCCGACGGGGATGTCGCGCGCCCGGAACGCCGCGCCCACGCGGCGCGCCTCCTCGCGTCCCGCCCCCGTGAGGTTGCGCTGGGTCGCGCAGTCGTCGAGCCGGAATCCCGCGGGATCGCCCACCCCCGGTGTCGTGACGGCGTGGCGCATGAGCACCACCTGCCCTCCGCCTCGCAGGAGGTTCCACACCGCGTCGCTCGCGGCGGCCGCCGACGGCAGCCACAGGGCGAGCAGGCCCACGAGCGGGCCGATGGCGAGCGGGCGCCGGACGCTCACGAGGTCGCTCCGGGGCCGCGGTACCGGAGGGGCGGCGTGCCGGCGGGGTCCTCCGCGGCCGCGCGGGCGGCCGCGACCAGGCCGTGATCCGGCGCCAGCCGGCACACCGGGTCGGTGGCCTCCGCGCGCCCGGTCAGGTGAAAGGCCTGACAGCGGCAACCGCCGAAGTCGACGGCGCGCCGGTCGCAGCTCTTGCAGGGCTCGGGCATCCACGCCTCGCCCCGGAAGGCGTTGAACCCGGGCGAGTCCCGCCAGATTGCGGCAAGGGACCGATCGCGCGCGCGCTCGAAGGCGAGATTGGGCAGGGTGTGGGCGGCGTGGCAGGGCAGGACGAGGCCGTCCGGGCTCACCACGAGGAAGCGCCGGCCCCATCCGTCCATGCAGGCCTTGGGCAGGCCGGCGTGATAGTCCGGGGTGACAAAGAGCACGTCCATCCGGCCGCGGAGCCGCTGGCGCGCCGCCGCGGCCACGGCGCGCGCCCGCTCGATCTGGGCGCGGTCGGGCAGGAGCGCCCGGCGGTTCGAGAGCGCCCACCCGAGGTACTGGGCGTTGGCCAGCTCGAGCCGCTCCGCACCGAGCTGCTCGCCCAGGGCGATCGCGTCGGCCACCCGGTCGAGGTTCTGGCGGTGCAGCACGATGTTCAGGGTGAGGGGCAGGCCCAGCGCCTTGACCCATCGCGCCACCTCGATCTTGCGGTCGAAGGCGCGGAGCCCGGCGATGCGGTCCGACTCCGGAGCCGCCACGTCCTGGACCGATACCTGCACGCTGTCGAGCCCGCGATCGCGCAGGCGCTCGAGGCGTTCGCGGTCGAGCGGCACGCCGCTGGTGATCAGGTTGGTGTAGAGATCCAGAGCGCGGGCGCCTGCGACCAGCGCCTCGAGGTCGCTCCGGACCAGGGGCTCGCCGCCGGTCAGGTTCAGCTGGACGACACCGAGCTCCTCCGCCTCGCGGAAGATCCGGAGCCAGCTCCCGGTGTCGAGCTCGTCCCGGTGGCGGGCAAGGTCGAGCGGGTTCGAGCAGTACGGGCAGCGGAGCGGGCAGCGGTAGGTGAGCTCCGCGATCAGGGTGTAGGGCCGGTCGCTCCCGGTCACGGCGCCTCCTGGATCAGCCCGCGCTCGGCCATGGTGCGGAGAAAGCCCAGGATCTCGCGCTCGACGTCCGGCCGGGGATGGCCGTACCGCTCCGCCAGCTCTTCGATCATCGCCTCCACGGTCCGCGCGCCCGTGCACAGGTGCAGGACGGCGGCGCCGGTGTCGTTCAGCACGAGCCCGCGCTCGGGGTAGAGCAGCATGGAGCGGCCCGTCTGCCGGTCCAGGCGAAGCCGCGCGCGGGGGGCCAGCCGGAGCCGGCTCGTCATCGACGGCCACGGCACCCGTGCCTCGCCCGCCGGCTCTCCCCCCGTCTCCGAGGTCTCCATCCTACACGCGGGCAGCCCGGCGGCTACGCGCGGGCGCCCCCCGGCCCCCAGCCCGGCTCGACGTAGGCGGCGTACGCGCAGTCGAGGAGGTGCCAGAGGATCTCGGTCTTGCGGATGAGGGCGGCCACGCAGCGCTCCTGGAGATCGTAGGTCGTCGCATGGCGGATCACGAAGTCGATGGCCTCCTCCGAATCCCGCCGCGCGCGGGGCACGCGGGAGCGGAAGTACGCCAGCATCTCCGGGCTCACCCAGGGATAGTGCCGCTCCCAGGCGAGGACGCGCCGGGACATCAGGTCGGGGGCGAAGAACTCGGTCAGCGAGGAGGCCACCGCCTCTACCAGGCTGCGCTGCCGGACCAGCTCGACGTAGGCATCGCAGGCGAAGCGCACCCCCGGCAGCACGGACCGGCAGCTCGCGACCTCCGCCCGATCGAGCCCCACGCCCTCCGCGAGCCGCAGCCACAGGTCGAGCCCGCCCTCACCCGGCTCGTCGCCGTCGTGGTCGCGGATGCGCCGGATCCACATCCGCCGGAACTCCGGGTCGTCGGACCGGGCCAGGATGACGGCGTCCTTGATGGGAATGCGCGTCTGGTAATAGTAGCGGTTCAGCACCCATTGCTGCAGCTGGAGGCGCGTCAGCTTCCCCTCGTGCATGAGCACGTGGTAGCGGTGGTGGTCGTGGTAGCGGTGCTCGCCCTCGCGACGCACCCAGGCGATGAACGCGTCCCGCGGCAGCGGCGGGCGCAGCTCCATCACAGCTCCATCTCCAGGCCGTCCTCGGCGATCTCCCACCCGGCCGCCTCGGCGCGCGCACGCTCCGGCCCGGCGTCCCGCAGGAGGGGGTTCGTGTTGTTCAGATGGATGTAGATCCGCCGAGGCCCGCGCACGTTCTCGAGGGCGGCCAGGCTCCCCCCGGGTCCCCCGACCGGCACGTGGGCCATGTCCTCGGCGCGCCGGGTCCCCAGGCCCTGGGCGGGCAGCTCGTCGCTCGACCAGAAGGTGCCGTCGAAGAACACGCAGTCCGCGCCGGTCATGGCCCTCCGGACGGCAGGCGTGAGCGCCCCCACGGCCGGCAGGTACGCGAGGCGGCGGCCCGTCGCCGTCTCGCGGATCCGCAGGCCGATGTTGTCGCCGGGTTCGGCGGGGCGCAGCCCCTCGAGGTGCACCGGCGCCTTGCCCGGCACCGCCAGCGCCTCCGCCGCCAGGCCGAGGGGCGCGCCGTCGGCGCCGGCCAGCGTCACCTCGCCCCCGAGGGTCAGCTCGCGCCAGCTCACCTGTCCCGGGAAGCGCTCGAGCGTCCGGTACAGAACGTTGCCCTCGGTGAAGCCGCGCCGCACGGAGCCAGTGGCGTAGATCACCACGGGGTGCGACTCGCGCAGCGAGAGCAGGCCGAGGCAGTGGTCGAGGTCGCCGTTGGTCAGGGCGATGGCGGCGACGGGCGAATGCCGGGCATGGCGCGGGTGAAGCGCCGGGAAGGTCTCGATCTGCTGGCGGATCTCCGGGGAGCAGTTCAGAAGAAGCCACCGGGCGCCGTCGGCGCTGACGGCCACGCTCTCCTGGGTGCGGGGCCGGAAGGGCCGCGTGCCCTCCCGCGCCCCGCGACAGTTCTCGCACCCGCAGTTCCACTGGGGGAACCCCCCGCCGGCGGCCGACCCGAGCACCCGGATGCGCACGTGGGCCTCGCCCCCGCCTAGCCCCGGGCGCCAGGGCGGGGCCAGCGCCCGGTGGCGGAGAGCAGCTCGAACAGGTACCGCCCGGTGACGGGAAGCCGGTCCACCTCCACGCCGTAGTCGGCCAGGGCGTCCTCGACCGCGCTCGCGACCACCGCCCCCGGGGCGATCACGCCGCTCTCGCCGACGCCCTTGATCCCGAGCTCGTTGACGGCGGAGGGGAACTCGACGTGCACGAGGTCGATGGCGGGCACGTCCGCCGCCCGCGGGATCGCGTACTCGGTGAGCGCGCCGGTGAGCAGCTGACCGCTCGCGTCGTACACGATCTCTTCCATGAGCGCGCTGCCGATGCCCTGGGCCACTCCCCCGTGGACCTGGCCCTCCACGATCAGCGGGTTGATCGGCCGCCCGCAGTCGTGCATCACCGCCAGCTTGAGGATGGACGGCTCGCAGGTCTCCGCGTCCACCTCCACCACGGCCGCCTGCACGCCGAAGGCCCACGTGACGCTGTTCGGATAAAAGAACACGCAAGCCCCGAGGCCCGGCCCGCCAGCCTGGGCGGCGGCGCGGCTGCGGACGGCGGCGCGAGCCAGAGCGCCGAGGGCGAGGCGTCGGTCCGGAGCTCCCCGCACGACCGCGTGCCCGTCGGCCAGGACAACGTCCTCCGGGGCGCACTCGAAGGCCTCGGCCGCGACCAGCCGCGCCTTCCTGGCGACCTCGCGGGCGGAGCGCGCCACCGCCGGCCCGGCCACGGCGGCCACGCGGCTCGCGATGGTGCCCATGCCGAAGCCGACGCGGTCGGTGTCGCCCCCGCGGACCACCACCGCCTCGATGGCGACGGCGAGCTGATCGGCCGCGATCTGGGCCAGCGTGGTCTCGTGGGCCTGCCCCTGGGCCGACACTCCGATGTTGACGAACACGATCCCGCCCGGATCCACCTTGACCTCGGCCCCCTCGAAGGGCCCGAGCCCGGTCCCCTCGACGTAGGCGCACACGCCGACGCCGATGGGGCGCGGGCCTCCGCGCCGGGCCGCCTGCTCCTTCCGCCAGCGCGCGTAGTCGAGCGTGCGCAGGGTCTCGTCGAAGGCGGCGACGTAGTCGCCGGGATCGTAGGAGATGGGCACGCCGTCGCGGTAGACGAGCCCGGTGGCGAACGGCATCTCGTCGGCGCGCACGAGGTTCCGCCGCCGGAGCTCCGCCGGATCCATCCCGAGCCGGCGCGCGGCGCGGTCGAGGAGGCGGTCGAGCACGAAGGCGGCCTCGGGCCGGCCCGCCCCGCGATAGGCGGCGGCGAACGTCTTGTGGGTGACGACGTTGTGGCCGAGGGCGCGGTAGCTGGGAACGCGATAGGGCCCGACCAGATGGTTGATGGTGTTCCGCGTGATGGCGTCGCCCAGCGTCGGGAACGCCCCGTGGTCGCGCACAAACGTGGTCTCGATGGCCACGATCGCCCCCTCGCCGTCCACGCCGATGCGCGCCTGGTGGGTCTGGTCGCGGTCGCCGGAGGCGGTCAGCAGGTGCTCGCGGCGCGTCTCGATCCACCGGACGGGCCGCCCGAGCCGGCGGGCCACCGCCGGGATCATCACGTCCTCGGGGTACACGTGGCCCTTGATGCCAAAGCCGCCGCCCACATCGGGCGCGATCACCCGGATGGAGTCCTCCGGGACCTCGAGGACGCTGGCGATGGCGGCCCGCACGTTGAACGGCACCTGGGTCGAGGTCCAGACGGTGATCCGCCCGCTGACCGCATCCGGCGCGGCGAGGACGCCGCGGGTCTCGATCGGCACGCCGGTCACCCGCGGGTAGCACACGCGGACCTCCGCGGTCACGTGGGCGCGCGCGAATCCGCGCGCGACGTCGCCGACCGCGCTCCGCGTCGAGCCCGCGAGGTTGTCCGGCCAGCCGTCGTGGACCACCGCCGCCGGAGCAGGGGGAAGGACGGGGCCGGCGGCGGCGGCCAGCGGCTCGTAGTCGACGGCGACCAGGTCCGCGGCGTCGGCCGCCCGGTACGGGTCCTCGGCCACGACCACGGCCACCGCCTCGCCCACGTGGCGCACCCGATCGCGCGCCATGACGGGGTGAACGTACGGGCGGAACGCGGTCTCCGCGATGAGCGGCGGCACGCCCCGCCCGAGCTCGGGCGCCTCGCGCACTCCGAGGACGGCGATCACCCCGGGCAGGGCCAGCGCCGGCCGCCCGTCGATGCCCGCGACGCGGGCGTGGGCGTGGGGGCTCCGCACCACCGCGAGGTGGACGAGTCCCGGGAGGCGCACGTCCTCCACGTAGCGCCCTCCGCCGACGAGGAGCCGGTGGTCCTCCTTGCGCCTGAGGGACGCGCCGAAGAACCCGGCCCGACCGACCTCGCTAGAGTCCTGAGTCAAGATCTCGTCGACTCACGGCGCCGGGTGGGGTGAGGGCCCTCCCCACCCCACCCGGCGCTTTGCCGGCCCATCGCCGATTCAGGACCCCAAATTCAGGGGGCGCGGCGGAGGTGCTCATCGCGCCGGGCCTGGAGCTGGCCGTCCGAGTACTGCATGAGGTCCGGGCGGCCCTTGCCCAGCATCACCTGGAGATAGGCGGGCTCGAGCCCGACGTTCTCGTAGCCGTGGATCACGTCCGGCGGGCACGACACGCAGTCCCAGGGTCCGAGCACCGCTTCCGCGCGCTGCCCCGCCCCGTCCTCGAAGAAGACCTTCACCGTGCCGCGCAGGACGAAGAAGACCTCCTCCACCTCGTGGGTGTGGGAGGCGTTCCCCTGCCCGGGCGGCACGAACATGATGCTCAGCGTGAAGTGCTCGGCCGGAATGAAGCGCCCGTCGCTCTTGCCGGACGCCCCGGGGCCGATGAATCGATGCTGGGCGCGCCGGAACCCCTCCACGCGCGCATCGGCGAAGGCATCCCAGTCCGGGACGCGATCGCCGAAGCGGGCGACCTGCCTCTTCAGCAGCTCGGTCAGTGTCTGCGCCATCTCTCTCTCCTCGCCCCGCGCCGGCTGGTGCGATGCGTCCTGGTGCGATGCGTCACGGATGAGCCCCCTCGCGCCTGCGCGGCGCGGTGGGCCGGACGGCCGCGGGCTACGCGCGGCCGGCCGCCACTGCACGAGCCCGGCGGCACCGGCCGGATGGGATCCGGCCCGAGCTGTCCGGTCGATCCGAGCGGAGCAGCAGAACCCTGTGAAGCCCGGGATGTCGTGCGGCCCGATGATACGTCACCACCGTCGCGATGGGCAGTGCCAAGCTCCGGGGCAGCACGCCACCGACTCGACGCTCCGTACCACGCCTTCCGGCCAGCGCGGCGATCAACCGGCCGCATTCGAAGCCTCCCCGGGTCGCGGGCACAAAGCTTGCTCGTTGCCTGGGCCCAGGTACGGGAGCAGAGATTCCCCCGGGAGGTAGACGATGCTGGCGACGCTTCGACGGCTCACAGATAATCTGACAGGCCACGTGACAGGCCACAACGGATCGCGCGCGCGACGCGCGGTGGTCAAGGGCGCGACAATGGTGGCCGGGATGCCGGTCGTGCAGGATCAGGTCCGGCGGCTCGCGACGACGTGGCGTCCGGCGGCGCGACGGCGCCGGGTGCCCGCCGCCGCTGCGCTCGGCCTCGGCCTCGGCCCCGCCGCGCTGCTCGTGCTCGTCGGGGCCGGCTGCATGTACCTGATGGACCCCGAGAACGGCCGCCGGCGCCGTGAAATGATCCGGGACACCGCGACAGACTGGTGGGAGCAGGCGCGGGCCCGCGTCGCCCGGGGCTGGGCTCGCGCGGACGCCGGCACGACCACCTTCGGCGGATCCGACGCCACGTTCGGCCGCGATCGCGAGGAGCGCTACACCGAAACCGGGCCGCCCACCCCGATCCGCTAGTGTGCTGAGTCAGAAATGTGCCGACAGAGGCGCCGGGTGGGGTGGGGTCCCCCCGCGGGACACGCTGTGTCCCGGAGCGCGACCGGCACTCAATGGGGCCACGAGATGGGCGGATGGGCGGTGGGTGGCTTCGGCAATCCGCAGGCGATGCGGTCCCGCGGGGAGGACCCCCACCCCGCCCGGCGCCGCGAGTCCACGAACTTCTGAGCTTGGGCGCTAGTTCCGACGCGGCGACCCCATCCTTCTTACACGGAACAACTTGCCCGGGTCGCTCGCAACGCGCCCGGCAGGCAGCCCGGAGGTAGCCGAGATGACCACGTACAAGCTCCCCGACCTCGCCTATGACTACGGGGCCCTCGAACCCCACGTCTCCGGGCGGATCATGGAACTGCACCACGACAAGCACCACGCGACCTACGTGAAGATGGCCAACGAGACGTTGGACAAGCTCGCCGAGGCGCGCGAGAAGAAGGACTTCGAGCCGCTCGCCGGACTCGAGCAAGCGCTCGCCTTTCACCTGTCCGGGCACGTCCTGCACTCGCTGTTCTGGCAGAACCTGACCCCGGACGGCGGCGACCGCCCGGACGGGGCCCTTGCCGAGGCGATCGCCAGGGACTTCGGCAACTTCGACACCTTCAAACAGCAGATGACCAAGACCGCGTCGTCGATCATGGGCTCGGGGTGGGCGGCGCTCGTCTGGGAGCCGCTCGGGAAGCGGCTCCTGACCGTGCAGATCCACGATCACCAGTCGCACATCACCCAGGCCGGCCAGCCGCTCCTCGTCCTGGACGCCTGGGAGCACGCCTACTACCTGCAGTACGAGAACCGCAAGGACGAGTTCTTCAAGGCCATCTGGAACTGCTGGAACTGGGAGGACGTGAACGCGCGCTTCGAGGCGGCCCGCCAGATCGACCCGGCGGCGCAGCCCGGCGATCCCGCCACATCGACCGGGGGCGCGGCGCGCCCGGCCCCGGGGGCTCGCCGACGCTAGTGTGCTGAGTTCAGGGACGGAAACACCTTTGCGCCCCTCCGGCACATGCGCAATGCCGAGCCCGGCCCGCGCCGCCGCCCCGAGTCGGCCGATGTCGCGCCCCCCGTACTCGATGCGCCCGGCCGCGGCCGGCACCGAGCCGGAGATGGCCTTGAGCAGCGTGGTCTTGCCCGCCCCGTTGGGGCCGATGATGCCGAGGATCTCGCCCTCGCGCACGGCGAAGCTCACGTCGTCGAGGGCCTGGACACCCAGGAACGCCTTGCTCACTCCGCGCGCCTCGAGCACGACATCGCCCGGAGCGGGCCGCGCCGCCACCGCCCCCGGCGAGGGCCCCGCGGCGCGGGCGGCCGGCGCACCTTCCGTCTCGTCCCGGCGGTGCAGGCTCCGCACGCGCCAGTACAGCCCCTCCGGCGCCACCAGGATGATCAGCACGAGGGCCGAGCCGTAGACCACGCCCTGGATGCCAGGGAGCCGGTCGCCCACGGTGGCGTCGAGGATCTCGCTGATCGGCACCATCACCGCCGCCCCGATGAGCGGCCCCCACATGCTGCCGATGCCTCCGACGAGGCACACGACCAGGGTCTGCACGATCACGAGCACCCCGAACACCGCGTCCGGGGTGACATGAGGAAGGCGTAGGTGCGGGCCTCGTTGACGAGGATGGGCCCGATGGCGAAGGCCTGGGTGGCGTAGGCGGTCTTGATGCCACGGGGCATCGGCGACAGGAGCATGGTCGTGGCGTTGGTGATGATGAGCGAGAGTCCGAGGGTCAGGATGAGCTGGGCGTCCATCTGGCGCTGCGGGTCCCCGCCCCCGGTCACGCGCACGAGCAGCAGCCGGTGCACGATCAGCCCGGCGGCGAAGAACGGGGGCATGGTCAAGAGGGCTCCCGCGAGCGGGTCCACATGGTAGGCGATGGCCAGGTAGTACGTCAGGTACATCCCGAGCATCATGAAGTCGCCCTGGGCGAAGTTGACGACGCGCATGACGCCGAAGATCAGGGCGAGCCCGATGCTCATGAGGGCGGACACGCCGCCCACGAGCAGGCCGGTGACCACGTACTGCGCGAGCCCGTCGAACGTCACCTCCGGGCCCTCTTCGCTCGGCGCGCCCGCCTACTTCGGGGGGATCGGCTTGCGCGTGGCGAACTCGGCGGGGACGACCGTGAAGGGCTCCCCGCCCTGCCACTGCACGATGATGGGGCGCAGCTTCGCCACCGCCGCAGCCCGCGCCGGATGAGCGGCGGCGGGCGCCGGTGTAGAGTGGAACGTCGCTCACCTGAACCGAGGAGGCATCGCATGGAGCTCCACGACGCGCTGCGGGGCACCTTCGCCGCCCGC
>DATKEI010000078.1:0-39827 GCA_035544455.1 Binatia bacterium
AGGTCGGCCGGCCGTCCGTCGTCGAGGCGCCCGCGCCTCCGGAGGGGGCGAGAGGGGCAGGGCGAGGGCAATGTGCCGACAAAGCGCCGGGCGGGGCGGGGGTCCTCCCCGCGGGACACGCTGTGTCGCGGAGCGCTGCCGGCACGCAATGGGGCCACGAGATGGGTGGTGGGTGGCTCCGGCGATCCGCAGAAGATACGGTCCCACGGGGAGGACCCCCACCCCACCCGGCGCCGCGAGTCGACGAGCTTCTGACTCAGGACACTAGCCGCGCGCGGCCGCCTGCCGCGGGAGCCGCTCGGCCACGCCGTCCGGCGCCGGGTAGCGCCGGTCCCACTTGCCGGCCTTGACGACCTGCCCCGGCAACGGCCGGCCGATGATCTCCTGAACGCGCCGCGAGGTGGCGATCAGCGCGTCGAGGTCGGTCCCGGTCTCGACGCCCATCGCGTGCAGGCAGTGCACGAGATCCTCGGTGCAGACGTTACCGGAGGCGCCAGGAGCGAAGGGGCAACCGCCGAGCCCGCCGATGGACGCGTCGAGGTGGGTCACCCCGCACTCCATCGCGGCCAGGATGTTCGGGATCGCCATGGCGCGGGTGTCGTGCGTGTGCAGGGTCCACTCGACGCCCGGAAAGCGGGGCGTGAGGTGGGCGACGACCCGCGCCACCTGGATCGGATTCGCCATGCCGGTCGTGTCGGCCAGGCCGATCCCGCGGGCGCCGAGATCCACCAGGCGGTCCACGACGGACTCGAGCTGGCCGAGCGGCACCTCCCCCTCGAAGGGGCAGCCGAACGCGCACGACACGCCCGCGGACACGGGAATGCCGGCGCGACGGGCCACCTCGGCCACCGCGCGCAGCTTGGCGATGGACTCGGCGATGGTCATGTTCACGTTGGCCAGGTTGTGGCTCTGGCTGGCGGAGACCACGGTGTGGATCTCGTCCACTCCCGCCTCGACCGCGCGGACCGCGCCCTTGTCGTTGGGGACGAGGGCCGAGTACACCGTCCCCGGGCGGCGCCGGATGCGGGCCATGACCTCCTCGGCGTCGCGCAGCTGCGGAACCGCCTTGGGGGAGACGAAGGAGGTCACCTCGATTCGCGGCACGCCGGTGGCGGACAGGCGGTCCACCACCTCGACCTTCATCTCGGTCGGGATGAACTCGGGCTCGATCTGAAAGCCGTCCCGGGTCCCCACCTCGCAGATGCCGACGCGCGTGGGCAGCTTCATAGCGGGGGTCTCCTTCTCGCCGTGTTGTGCCGGGCCCGCTCACCGTCGATCGCGGCCGAGCACGCGACTTCACTCTAGCGCGGCGGGATGCCGATGGCCAGCGCCCCGGTCTACGCCGGCGCCGCGAACGTGAAGGTGCTGCCCACCGAGCTCCAGACGACGGCCGGTCCGAGGCGGGTCCCGAGGGCGACCATGGCCTCCATCCCCGTGCAGTGCTGGGGGACGAGGTAGTCGACGCCCAGCTCCCGGAAGGCATCGACCACCCGCGCGATGCGCTCCTCGCCGAGTCCGCTCAGGTGGAAGCCCCCCACCACGGCGTGGATTCGCGGCACGCCGGCCACTCGCGCGGCGTGCCGGCAGATGCCGATGATGCCGCGATGGGAGCACGAGGTCACCACCACCAGGCCGCGGTCGCGGACGTGGGCGACGAGCGTCTGCTCGCCGATGAAGGTGTCCGGGACCACCTGGCCGTCCCGCTCCACCCGGAGCGAGGCCGGGATGGTCTCGAAGGGCAGGGCCTCGTGCATCTCCCCCGAGAGCATCACGCCCTCGGCCAGCGCCGTCGGTCCGGCGACGACGGACACGGCCAGCTCCTGTCTCAAGAGCTCGTCGCGGTCGAGCCGGCCCATGTAGACTCGCTGGCCCTCCCGCTCGTTGTAGCGGGGCAGGAAGTGGTCGACGCCGGCGTAGAAGGGCAGGCCCGGGCGCAGCAGGTGCCGGTACGTCGAGAGGAAGGTGCGGAGGCCGCCGAAGTGATCCAGGTGGCCGTGGCTCAGGGCGAGGGCGTCGAGGCGCCGGGGGTCGAGGTCGAGCTCGCGGACGTTGTGGGTGTAACCATCGCCGCTCATGCCCCAGTCGAAGGCGATGCACGAGGTCTGCCCGCCTCGCGTGACCTCGATCCAGTGCCCGAGGCCGTGCTCGGCGCGCAGCGCCGGCATTTTCCGGGCGCGGGCGTGGGTGAAGCGGCGCGCCACCTTCTCGTCCGAGCGCAGGTTGTCGATCGAGTTGTCGACGACGGTGGTGACGGCAATGCGGTCGACGGGGGCGAGCGTCATCCCCGCCACTCTAGCATGCGCGCCGCCGGCCGCCCGGCCACTGCGCCCCCCGCGCCGGCGGGGCGCCGCCGCCCTTGACCGGCCAGGGGCCGCCCGGCTAGTGTCCTGAGTCAGAAACGGGCCGACAAGCGCCGGGGGGCGGGGCCCTTCCCGCGGGACACGCCTGTAACGCGAGAGCGCTGCCGGCACTCAATGGGGCCACGAGAAGCCACGCTCCCGCGCCTCCTGGAACGGCCCTGACGGGAGACATCATGAGCGATCTCGGCGGTGGCGTTCCCGGCACCTCCTCGACCGTCCGCGGGCTCGGCGCTCGCGTCGAGATCTGGCGCGACGGGCTCGGGATCCCTCACGTGCGAGCGGCCTCCACGCGCGATGCGTTCGTCGGCCAGGGCTTCGTCCACGCGCAGGACCGTCTGTGGCAGATGGAGTACGATCGCCGTCGCGCCTACGGGCGCTGGGCGGAGGTGGCCGGGCCGGATGCCGTCGCGCAGGACGTCCAGATGCGGCGCTTCCGGCTGGAGGCGAGCGCGCGGGCCGACTACGCCGCCGTGGACGCGGTCACGCGCGACATGCTCGAGGCCTTTGCCGAGGGCGTGAACGCCTTCGGCGCCGGTGCGCCCGCGCCGGGCGTGGAGTTCCAGCTGGCCGACTTCCGGCCGGAGCCGTGGCAGCCGTGGGACAGCGCCGCCGTGTTCAAGGTGCGTCACATCCTGATGGGCACCTGGCAAGTCAAGGCGTGGCGGGCTCGCCTGGTGCGCCATCTGGGCGCGGCCCGGGCGGCTGCGCTGTGCCCGGGCACGCAGGGCCACCCGGTCCTGATCGTGCCGCCCGGGGCGCTTTTCGAGGGGCCCGACGATCAGGGGGTCGCCGCCGCTCTCGAGGCTCTCACCGCCGCCGAGGCGAGCCTGCCCGCCCTGCCGGAATGGGAGGTCGGCAGCAACAACTGGGCGCTGTCGGGCCGGTTCACCGTCTCCGGCAAGCCGCTCGTGGCCGGCGATCCCCATCGCCCCCTGGACGTGCCGTCCGTGTACTACCAGAACCACATCGCCAGCCCGGAGTTCGACGCGATCGGGCTGTCGTTCCCCGGCGTGCCCGGGCTCTCGCACTTCGGCCACAATGCGCACGTGGCCTGGTGTGTGACCCACGCCCAGGCCGACTACCAGGACCTGTACGTCGAGCGCTTCGACCGCGACGACCCCGGCCGGTACGAGTTCGAGGGGCGATGGCGCCCGGCCGAGGTGGCGCGGGAGACCATTTGCGTGCGGGGCGCGGCGCCGGTGCCGATCGACGTCACCGTCACGCACCACGGACCGATCGTGCTCGGCGATCCTGGCCTCGGCCACGCCATCGCCTTCCGGTACACCGCGACCGCGGCGCCCAACCGGACCTTCGAGGCGTTCCTGCCCATGCTGCGCGCCCGCTCGGCGGACGAGCTCCGCGCCTCCCAGCGGCCGTGGGTGGACCCCGCCAACAACCTCGTGTATGCCGACGTGCACGGGGCCATCGGGTATCTGACCCGGGGCGAGGTGCCGCTGCGCGCCACCGCCAACGCGTGGCTGCCCGTCCCGGGCTGGGACGGCGCGCACGAGTGGCAGGGCGCCATTCCCTTCGAGGCGATGCCGGCCCTGCGCGATCCCGCCGCCGGTTTCGTGGCCACCGCCAACAGCCGCATCGTCGGCGCCGACTATCCACATCACCTCGGCCTCGACTGGAGCCCCGACTTCCGGACGCGGCGGCTCGTCGACCGGCTGCGCGGGCTGACCGGCGCGACCGTGGGCGACATGGCGGCGATCCACGCGGACCGGATCTCGATCCCCGCGCGGGAGATGGTGGCAATCCTGCGCGCTCACGCCGGCGAGATCGCGCGGGCCGGCGAGGGAGCGCCGCCGGCCCCGGGGGCGGGCGGGGCAGTCGCGGCCGCGCTCGCGCGGCTTTCCGCATGGGACGGCGACATGGACCGCCACCTGGTCGCGCCGACGATCTACAGCGCGTTTCGCGAGCGGCTGATGCGCGACCTCCTGGAGCCGATGCTCGGGCCCCTGGCCGGGGAGGCCTTCGCCGGCACGCCCCGGGGCGCGGTCGGGCACATGGCCCGGCTTCGCGCGCTGCTCCCCGATCTGATCCGCGCCGGCGACCGCACCCTCCTCCCCCCGGGCGGCACCTGGCCCGGGGCGCTGGCCCGGGCGCTCGCGGGCGCCGTGACCGCCCTCCGGCAAGCGCTCGGAGACGACGCGTCCGCCTGGACCTGGGGCCGCGTGCACACGACCGTGCCCGAGCATCCGCTGGCACCCGTGTACCCGGAGTGGGCGGCCCGCCTCAATCCCCCGCCGGTCGCCATGGGCGGGGATGCCGACACGGTGCACGCCGCCTCCTTCCTGCCCGGAGCGCCGTACGGGGTCAGCTCGACCTCGGTGGCCCGCTACGTGTTCGACCTCGCCGACTGGGAGCGGAGCGCGTGGGTCGTGCCTCTCGGGGCCTCCGGCCACCCGGGCAGTGCCCACTACGCCGACCAGGGCGCCGCCTGGGGGGAGGGCCGGCTCTTCCCGATGCGCTATGTGTGGGCGGCGATCGCGCGCGACGCCGAAGCCCACCAGGTCCTCGACCCGGCGTCCTGACCCGGCCCACGCCGTTGCCGTCCCGGGATCGCCGGGACCCCCTCCGCGCCGCGTGGCCACTCCTGCCGGGGGCGGCCGCCCGCTTCGACCCTCCCCGCCCCCGGCCTTGACACGGCCAGCGGCGGGGCGCTAACTCTCGTCTCGTCCTTGGTGTCCCGGGTCAGGGATCGGTCGACACAGCGCCGGGCGAGGCGGAGGGGCCCTCCCCGCGCGACCCGCCTGTAACGCGGGAGCGTCGCCGGCACTCGATGGGGCCCGGGATGGATGGTGGGTGGCTCTGGCAATCCGCAGAAGCCACGGTCCCGCGGGGAGGGCCCCCGCCCCACCCGGCGCCGTGAGTCGCCGAACGTTCGACTCGGGACACTGGCGCTCTTGCCCTGCGCAGTGCCGTTCGATCAGCGCGTGGCCCGGTGGCGTGCCCGCGGCCGGCGTCGACAGGAGTGTGAGATGCAAGCTGCCATGTTCCACGGCCCGCACCAGCCGCTGACCATCGAGGACGTCGACGTCGACAAGCCCATGGGCCGCGAGGTGCTGGTGCGCACCGTCGCCTCCGGCGTCTGCCACAGCGACCTGCACTTCGTCGACGGCCTCTACCCGTTCCCGACCCCCGCCGTTCTCGGCCACGAGGCGGCCGGGATCGTCGAATCCGTGGGTCTGCAGGTGGCGGATCTCAAGCCCGGCGACCATGTCATCGCGTGCTTGTCCGTCTTCTGCGGCCAGTGCGACTACTGCCTGACCGGCAAGACCCATCTCTGCCAGACGCGGCCGGTGCGCGCCAAGGGCGATCCGCCGAAGCTCTCCTGGAAGGGGCAACCCGTCAATCAGTTCGCCAACCTGTCCGCGTACGCCGAGAAGATGCTCGTCCACGAGAACGCCCTCGTGAAGATCGCGACCGACATGCCGCTCGACCGCGCCGCGCTCATCGGCTGCGGGGTCACCACCGGCGTGGGCGCCGTGCTGAACACCGCGCGGATCGAGCCCGGGTCCACGGTCGCCGTCTTCGGGACCGGCGGTGTCGGGCTTGCCGCCATCCAGGGCGCGCGCATCGCGGGTGCGCGCATGATCATCGCGGTCGACGTGGTGGAGGCGAAGTTCGCCAAGGCCCGCGAGCTCGGCGCCACTCACGCCGTCAACGCCGCCAGCGGCGATCCCGTCAAGGCCATCCGCGACCTGACGAACGGCGGCGTCGACTACTCGTTCGAGGCCATCGGCCTCAAGGTCGCCGCCGAGCAGTGTTTCGACTGCATCCGGCCGGGCGGCACCGCCACCGTCATCGGCATGATCCCGGTGGGTCAGAAGATCGAGCTCGACGGGCCCATGTTCCTGCGCGAGAAGAAGATCCAGGGCTGCAGCATGGGCTCCAACCGCTTCAAGGTCGACATGCCCCGCTACATCGACTTCTACCGCCAGGGCCGGCTCAAGCTGGACGAGATGATCACCCGGCGCGGGCGGCTCGAGGACGTCAACGAGGCCTTCCGGGCCATGAAGGCCGGCGAGGTCGCCCGCACCGTCCTGATGTTCGACTAGCCCGGATCGGAGATGTGCCTCGCGGGGAGTGAGAGGAGCGTCGCATGGCCGAGTTCGACACCGTCATCCGCAACGGAGTGATCGCCACCGCCTCCGATGTCTTCCCGGCCGACGTCGGCATCGCGGGCGGGGTCATCGCCGCGCTGGGGCGGAGCCTGGCGCCCGCGCGCCGCGAGATCGACGCGGCCGGCCGTTACGTGCTGCCCGGCGGCATCGACGCCCACTGTCACTTCGACCAGCCCATGCGGGGCGGCGTCACCCTGGCCGACGACTTTCTCTCCGGCCCGATCTCGGCCGCGCATGGCGGGACGACCACGGTGGTGCCGTTCGCGTGCCAGCAAGCGGGGCAGAGCATCCGGGCGGCGGTCGAGGACTACCACCGCCGCGCCGCCGGCAAGCCGGTCATCGACTACGCCTTTCACCTGATCATCTCGGATCCCACGGAGGACGTCCGGCGGCGCGAGCTCCCCGCGCTGATCGACGAGGGGTACACCTCGTTCAAGATCTACATGACCTACGAGACCCTCCGGCTCGACGACCGGCAGATCATCTCGGTGCTGGCCCTGGCCCGGCGCGAAGGGGCCATGGTCATGGTGCATGCCGAGCATTCCGACGGCATCACGTGGCTGACCGCCGAGCTCGAGCGAGCGGGCAAGACTGCGCCGTACTTCCACGCGCTGTCGCGGCCGGCCGCCGTCGAGCGGGAGGGCGCCCACCGGGCCATCACCATGTCCGAGATCGTGGACGTGCCCATCCTGCTCGTGCACGTCTCCGGTGGCGAGACCGTCGAGCAGATCCGCGCGGCCCAGGGGCGCGGGCTCAGGATCTACGCCGAGACGTGCCCGCAGTACCTGGTCCTGACCGCCGACCACCTCGATGCGCCCGGGTTCGAGGGCGCCAAGTTCGTGTGTAGCCCGCCGCCGCGCGATGCGGAGAGCCAGCGCGCGGTGTGGAACGGCATCACGAGCGGCGTGTTCCAGGTCATCTCGTCCGACCACGCGGCCTTCAGGTTCGACGGTCCCGCGGGCAAGAAGGCCCATGGCGAGGACGCCCCCTTTACCCGCATCCCGAACGGCGTGCCCGGCGTGGAGACGCGCCTGCCCATCTTCTTCTCCGAGGGCGTGGCCAAGGGGCGCATCGACCTCCCGACCTTCGTGGCCCTGACCGCGACGAATCCCGCCCGCATCTACGGGCTCTACCCGCGCAAGGGAACCATCGCGGTGGGCGCGGACGCCGACCTTGCTATCTGGAACCCGGACCGCGAGGTGGTGATCACCAACGACCTCCTGCACCACGACTGCGACTACACTCCCTACGAGGGCATGGCGGTACGCGGGTGGCCGGAGGTGGTGATGTCGCGGGGAGAGATCGTCGTGGAGGAGGGCAAGCTCCTGGCCGAGCCCGGGCAGGGGCGCTTCCTGCGCTGCGACCGCCCATCGCCGGCGCGGCCGCGCGCGCTCGGACCCGCGTCCGCCTGATCCGGTTGCGTCCTGCCCCCGGCGCGGTGCTCCCCCGAGGACCTGCTGCCGGGTCGCCCGGCCCTCGAGCAGATGTTGTCGAGGTCGACCGGGGAAGGATCGGCTCCGCCCCCACCCTGAGTGCGATTCAAGTACGAGGAGCGGCGGCTGGCCGGTCGCGAGTCTCCTGTCACCAACCCTGCTATCGGAGGGTTGCAATCGGCTTCGAGCGGCGTCGCGCCCTGGACAGTTGGAGCACGGGACACTGGCTAGCGCGCACCGCGGCGCTCCCCGCCGGTCCCGGGCGGGAACGAGCATGGCGTATCATTCCAGGATGCGACTCTCCTCCCTGCGGTGGTGGCGGATCGGCCTGCTGGGCACCCTCGGCATTGCCCTCGCCGCGGCGCCCGGGAGCGCCCGCCCGGTGACCTACGTCATTGCGTTCGACGGCGTTTTAGTCCGGGAGCCCTACGGCGTCCCGCTGCCGCCCGAGCTGGCTCACCTCGATCTACCCGCTCCCGTCGATGTCAAGGAGCCGAACCTGTCGCCGTCCAGCGGCGTCGTTCGGAGCGGAACACCTAGCCCCGGGGTAAGGTACGGGAAGAACGTGGACATTTCCCGCGAGGGGAAGGCGCTCGACCTCGCCCTCGAGCAGGGCATCCTCGATCGCGAGGGTCAATGGTACGTGTTCCAGGGTATGCGTCTCGGCACCCGGAGGGCGGGGATCAAGCAGGTCCTCCGGAGGCACCCCGAAGTCCTCGCGGTCCTGGAGGCCGAGCTCGCATCCGGGGGCGCCTCTGCGCCTGCCGCCGCCCTGCGCGGGCCATCGCCCCATTCCGTGTACGCCTTCGCCCCCGGGAAGATGGTCCGCGCGAACCCGAGCTTCGTCGAGAAGGGATTCGTGGTGGAGGCGTTCTGGGCGGTCCGGATCGGGTCAGCCGACGCGTACTTCGCGCGCGCGCACTTCCATCCCCCGGATCTGGCCACGGGCTTCGAGGCCCAGCACCTGGGCAACGCACGCGAGCTCCACGGACTGTTCATCCGGTCGGCGGACGGGCGGCCGTTCGGGGTGAAGAGCCTGCGCTATCGCGTCACCCGCAACCGCCAGATCCCGACGCGCTCGATCAGCATCGCCGGATTCACCAACTTCTCGGTGGAGGTCCTGCTGGCCCGGTCGTTCGATCCGCGCCGGCCGGTGCGCGGGCAGTTCGAGGGCTTCCCCGTCGGCCTTGCCGTGGGCAACGATCCGACGCTCCCCTGGGCAACCCTGCACGTCTTCGGGTTCGAGCTGGTCACCGAGATCTACATCGCCAGCTCGGCGAGCGTGGACATCGACGACATCGTCCTCGTCCGCAATGAGGTCGACGCGCCGCCGGACGTCCCGGCCGAGTCGGAGGACGTGCCGGCCGAATCGGAGGACGCCCCGGGGTCCCACGGCCCGGGGCAGGCGCCGCGGTAGCGTCGCTCCACCATCGCTGATGGACTGTCCGCGCTGTCGCCACGCCAACCCCGCCCCGGTCCGCTTCTGCCCGCATGCGGCCGCCGCCTGCGGGCGGCCTGGCGGGGCCGACCGCCCGGAGTGCTCGGGCCCCCGCCCCGCCTGCGCTTTGTCGGCACATCGCCCGCC
Source organism: Binatia bacterium (assembly GCA_035544455.1). Lineage (GTDB taxonomy): Bacteria > Methylomirabilota > Methylomirabilia > Rokubacteriales > CSP1-6 > DATKEI01. The sequence continues at coordinate 9,509 of DATKEI010000078.1, forward strand.
GGCGGCGGGCGGAGCGCGCCCGATCAGTAGGAGCGGGGCATGCCGAGGACGTGCTCCCCGACGTAGGCCATCACGAGGTTGTTGTTGATCGGCGCGGTGCGGTAGAGGCGCGCTTCCCGGAACTTGCGCTCGATGTCGTACTCCTCGGCAAAGCCGTAGCCGCCGTGGCAGTCGATGCAGGCGTCCCCGGCCTGGATGGCGGCCTCGGAGGCGAGGAACTTGGCCATGTTGGCCTCGGGTCCGCAGGGGATGCCGGCGTCGAAGAGGCGGGCCGCCTTGGTGCGCATGAGGTCGGCGGCCTCGATCGCCATGTGGGCGCGGGCGATGGGGAACTGCACGCCCTGGTTGGTCCCGATTGGCTTGCCGAAGATGACGCGCTGACTCGCGTAGGCGACGGCCTTCTCGATGAACCAGCGCGCATCGCCCAGCGAGTCCGAGGCAACGAGGATGCGCTCGGCGTTCATGCCGTCGAGGATGTACGAGAACCCCTTGCCCTCCTGGCCGATGAGGCTGTCGGCGGGGATCTGCATGTTGTCGAAGAAGAGCGCGCTGGTGGAGTGGTTCATCATCATCCGCAGGGGCCGGACCTCGAGGCCCTTGCCCGCGAGCTCCCGGATGTCGATGAGGAACACGCTCAGCCCGTCCGTCTTCCGCTTGACCTGGTCGACCGGCGTGGTGCGGGCGAGGAGCAGCATGAGGTCGGACTGGAGCACGCGCGAGATGAACATCTTCTGCCCGTTGACCACATAGCGGTCGCCCGTGCGCTGGGCGGTGGTCTGCAGCTTGGTCGTGTCCGAGCCCGCGTTGGGCTCGGTCACGCCGAAGGCCTGCAGGCGCAGCTCCCCGGTGGCGATCTTGGGCAGGTACGCCCGCTTCTGCGCCTCCGAGCCGTGCCGGAGCACGGTGCCCATGATGTACATCTGGGCGTGGCAGGCCCCCGCGTTCCCGCCGGAGCGGTTGATCTCCTCGAGGATGATGGCGGCCTCGATCATCCCGAGCCCCGCCCCGCCGTACTCCTGGGGGATGAGGGCAGCCAGGTAGCCGGCCTTGGTCAGCTCGTTGACGAAGGCCTCGGGGTACTCGCGCCGCGTGTCGAGGTCGCGCCAGTACTCGGCCGGGTACTGCTTGCACAGCTCGTACACCGCGGCCCGGAGGGCCCGCTGGTCATCGCTCAGCACGAACGTCATGTCCGCCATGTCGCGCTCCCTCCCGCTATCGGCCCTGGAACCGGGGCTTGCGTTTCTCGTTGAAGGCGCGCACGCCCTCCAGGCGGTCGTCGGTGGTCACCGTGTTGTTGTAGGCCTCGATGGCGAGGGCCATGGCGGTCCCGAGGTCGGTCTCGCTGCCCCAGGCCACCGCCTTCTTCGCCTGGCGCACGGCCACCGGTCCGTTCTCTGCGATGGTGGCGGCGATATCGAGCGCCCGCGCCCGCGCCTGGCCGGCGGGGACCACGTGGTTCACGAGGCCGATGGCCCGGGCCTCGGCGGCGGGGACGCGGCGGCCGGTGAAGATCATCTCCTTGGCCATGGGCGCGCCCACGATGCGGGGCAGGAGCTGGGTGCCGCCGATGCCCGGGAAGATCCCGCGCGTGACCTCCGGCACGGCGAAGACCGCGGTCTCGCCGGCCACGATGAAGTCCGACAGGACGGCCAGCTCGCAGCCGCCGCCGAGGGCGAAGCCCTCCACTGCCGCGATCACCGGCATCGGGCAGCGCAGCAGGCGGAAGGCGCCCTCCTCGAAGATGACGTGCTGGGCGCGCCAGGCCTCATCGGTCATGCCCTCGCGCTCCTTCAGGTCGCCCCCCACGCAGAAGGCCCTCTCGCCGGCGCCGGCGAAGACCACCGCGCGCGCGGCTCGATCCCAGAAGAGCGCCTCGAAGCAGCGCGCGAGGTCCTCGCCCATGGCCGTGTTCATGGCGTTGAGGGCCTCGGGCCGGTGCATCTCGACGGTCACGACGTGCCCGTCCGGCGAGCGCTCGACGCGCAGGTGCCGGTAGTCGTCGGTCATGGCGCGCCGCCGGCGGTCTGGACGACCTTGCGGGCGACCAGGTCCTCGATGCCGGTCCGGTCGTAGCCCAGCTCGGCGAGGACCTCGGCGGAGTGCTCGCCGAGGAGGGGCGGGACGCGCCGCCCCGCGCCGCGCTCGCCGTCCCAGCGCACGGGCATGGCTACCTCGCGGTAGCTGGCCAGGCGCGGATGGGGGGCGGGCGCGAACATGCCGCTCGCTTGCGTCTGTGGCTCCGCGGCCACGCGGTCGACGGTCAGGATCGGCGCGCAGGGGACGCCGGCGCGCTCGAGCCGCTCCAGGACGTCGGACGCGGCGAGACCGCGGGTCACCTTGGCGAGTAGCTCGAACAGCGCCGCGCGGTGCCGCACGCGCGAGGGGTTGTCGGCAAAGCGGGGGTCGCGGGCCAGGCCCGGCACGGAGAGCGCCTCCGCGGCCCGGCCGAAGAGGCTGTCCGAGCCGGCGGCGATCATGACCCAGGCCTCGCGCGTCGGGAACGCCTCGTAGGGGACGATCATGGCCGTGCCCGACCCGTGCGCCTGCGGCGTCTCGCCGGTGGCGAAGTACTGGTTGGCCGGCACGGCCGTCCAGGCGAGCGCCGTCTCGTAGAGCGCGGTGGTGACATGCTGGCCGGCGCCAGTCCGGTCGCGCTCGCGGAGGGCGCCGAGGATGGCCATCACCGCCCACATCCCCGTCCCCATGTCCACGATGGAGATCGGCACCCTCACCGGCGGCTGTCCGGGGTGTCCGGTGATGGACATGATCCCCCCCGAGGCTTGCATGAGCGGATCGTAGCCCGGGCGGTCGCGGAGCGGGCCCTCGGTGCCGTAGGCGGTGACGGAGCAGTAGATCAGCCGCCCGTTCAGGGCGCGGGCCCGGTCCCAGCCGAGGCCGAGCTCGTCGGCCACGCCCGCCCGCAGCGACTGCACGAAGACGTCGGCGCGGGCGATCAGCCGCTCCGCCACGGTCCGGCCCTCGGGCGCCTTGATGTCGACGGCGAGGCTCCGCTTGTTCCGGTTCATTGCCATGAAGGTGGCGCTCTCGTCTCCCCAGTAGGGCGGAGCCCACGCGCGCGCGTCGTCCCCGCGCCCGGGGCGCTCGATCTTGACGATCTCCGCCCCCATGTCGCCGAGGATCTGCGTGCAATAGGGACCGGCTACGTTCTGGGTGAGGTCGGCGACCAAGAGCCCGGCGAGGGGGGCGGTCATGAGAAGCCGATTATAGCCTTGCTCGCCCGCTTCATTCGGAAGCCGCATCTTTCTTGTCTTGGGATCAATCGCGGGGGAGGGTAGGCTTGGGGTGCAGCGAGGACCCTGACGCCGATGCTCGACGACCTGCTGTGGGCCCTCGTCCTCGTCGCCATCCTCGTCCTCGTCGTGCGCGGCCTCGGCGGGATCAAGTCGTCGCCACCAGCTGCGGATCCGCTGGCCGCCCGCCTCGCCGCCGTCGAGGACGAGCTGCGGGATGTGAAGGCCCAGCTCCGCCTGCTCGTCGAGCGCGTGTGGTTCCTGGAGCAGGGGCGCGGGGCGGGTGGGCCGCAGTCCACCGTGGACGATCGAGCGGCCGCGGGTTCCGAGCCCGCCGATGTGGGTGGCCTCGTGCCGGAAGCCGCCGGGCCGGGCAGTCCGGACGAGATCTCGCCGGCGGTGGCCGACGTACCCCACGAGATGTCGCGCACCCCGCTGGGGCCCCCGTGGCCTCCGGCCGCGCCCGGCAACGTCCCGCCGGGCGTCCCCGCGCCCAGGGCGGCCCGCGACCTCGAGCAGCGGATCGGAGCGCGCTGGACCACCTGGGTCGGGGTCCTCGCCATCCTCTTTGCCCTCAGCTTCTTCCTCCGCTGGGCGTTCGAGCGCCAGCTCGTCGGTGAGCTCGCCCGCTGCCTCGTGGGCGTGGCCGTGGGCGCGGCCCTCCTGGTGGCCGGCCAGCGCCTGCACCGGCGGCGCGACCTGCCCTACCTGAGCGAGGGACTGAGCGGCGGAGGCCTGGGCGCGCTGTACCTCTCCCTGTACGCCGCCCACGTCTTCTACGGGTTCATCGGCTCAGGCGCCGCCTTCTATCTCATGTTCCTCGTCACCCTCGCCGGCGCGGCGGTGGCGGTGAACACCCACCGCCAGGTGACGGCGATGCTCGCGCTCATCGGCGGCCTCCTCACCCCGATCCTGCTCGCGAGCGGGCGGCCCAACGAGCGTGTGCTGCTCGGATACGTGCTTGTCCTGGACTGCCTGGCCCTCGCCGTCGCCCGTTACCGGAGCTGGCCGGCCCTGGGGTACGTGGCGTGGGCGGGCAGCGCGCTCCTGATCATGCCGGGGATCGAGAGGAGACCGGAGCGCGCTGTCCTGGCCGGCCGGCTGATCCTGCTCACCGCCATCTGGGCCGTGTTCCTGGCCCTGCCCCTGGTCCGCGAGCTGGTCGAGCGCCGCCGGGAGCGCGAGCTGGACCAGGTCCTGGTCGTGCTGAACGCCGCCGGCTATTTCTACGCGCTCTACGCGACCCTCTCGTGGTGGGCTCCGGGCGCGCAGGGGCCGTGTGCCCTCGGCCTTGCCGCCGTGTACTGGCTGGTGGCCATCCTCTGCCGGCGCCGCGTGCCCGACGACGCCCTGAGCGCGCCCACGCATGTCGGGGTGGCCCTGACCTTCCTCACCGTGGGGATCGGGCTTGCCCTCCGGGGGCCGTGGATCACCCTGGCGTGGGCTGCCCAGGGGCTGGCGCTGCTCGCGGTGGCGCCGCGCGCGGCGAGCCCGGTCGCGAGCTGGGGCGCGATGGCGGCGCTGGCCCTGGCGGCGGGCCGCGTCATCTGGGTCGATCCGTCCTGGGACCCGCCCGTGACCAGGGTCTGGAACGCGACCTTCCTCGCGCATCTGCTGGTGGTGACGGCGCTGGCGATCGGAGGCTCCTGGGCCCGGCGTCTCCGGCCCGGCCAGCCGCCCGGTCTCGGCGCCGAGCGTGCTCGCGACGCGCTGTGGCTCGCCAGCGCCCTCGTGCTGGCCGCGCTCCTGTGGCGGGAGCCCACCGGCCTCTGGCCGGCCGTGCTGCTCTCGATGGAGCTGATCGCCGTGGGCTGGCTCGGGCGTGTCGCGCAATCGCCGGCGTTCCTGGTGGCGACGCCGCTGCTGGCTGCCGCCGTGCTTGCCCGCATCCTCGGCGCGGACGCCCCGCTTGCCCGGCGCGCGGCGGCCCGCCTCGTCAACGCTCCGCTCCTGGTGCGAATGGGGGCCTGCGTCGCCATGGCGCTGGCCGGCCAGAGCCTGTCCCGCGCCGGCGCCGGCCCGGCCTGGCTCGCGATGAGCCGCCTGCTCTCGTGCGGCGCCGCCGTCCTGCTCCTCGCCGTGCTCAGCGCCGGCTGGGTTGCCCACCAGGATGTCGCGCGCGCTGCCGCCCGCCGCGCCGGCGACTTCGTGGGCGCCGAGGAGATCCGCTGGCGCATGCAGGTCGGGCTCTCCGTGCTCTGGACGATCTTCGCCTCCGCGGCGCTCGTCTGGGGCTTCGCCCGGTCGCTTCCCGCCCTCCGCTACGGCGCCCTCGCTCTGCTCGGCGTCGTGATCGCGAAGGTCTCCGTGGTCGACCTCGCCGCCGTCCACACCGGCTACCGCATCGTCTCGTTCCTCGTCCTCGGCCTGGTCCTCCTCGGGGTCTCCTACCTCTACCAGCGTCGGCGCAACATCGACGGTGCCGCCGGCGGCTGATGACCTGAGTCAGAGATGTGCCGACAGAGCACCGGGCGGGGGAGGACCCCCACCCCACCCGGCGCCGCGAGCCGACGAACGTCTGACTCCGGACACTGGCCCGGACTCTATGTGAACCAGACGCCCACCCTCACCCCAACCCTCTCCCTCTCCGAGCCCCGAAGGGGGAGAGGGCAGGGGTGAGGGGGCCCGGGCCAGCAGGAGGAGGAGAACGCGACATGATGCCGTCACCCCCGTGCTGCCGATCCTCCTCGCCCTCGCCACCACCACCGCCGCCCAGCCCGGCGCAAGACCCGCCCCGGCAGCGGAGGGCCAGACGCTCTCGGCCCGGGCCCGCCTCGCCGGCGCGCGGGGCGAGCCCGTCGGCGAGGTCGCGCTGAGGCAGACGCCTCACGGCGTGCTCCTCACCGTGTCGCTCACCGGAGTGCCGCCCGGCGAGCGCGCCTTCCACATCCACGCCGCCGGCCGGTGCGAGCCCACCTTTGCCGCCGCCGGCGGCCACTTCAATCCCGGCGACCGGCAGCACGGTATCGCGAATCCCCGCGGCATGCACGCCGGGGACCTCCCCAACCTCCATGTGCCCGACAGCGGGCGGCTCACCGTGGAGATCCTGGCCCACGCGGTCACCCTCGAGCCCGGCCGGCCCGGCAGCCTGCTCGGCGGCGAGGGCACCGCCCTCGTCATCCACGCCGGGCCCGACGACCACCGCACCGATCCCGCCGGCAACGCCGGCGATCGCATCGCCTGCGGGGTGGTGAGGCGATGAGCGCCTGACCTGGGCCGGCCGTCACCCGTGGCATACTCGGGCGGTGACCGGCACCGCGATCCCGCATCCGCGGCCGCAGCGCCCGCCGCGCCTCCCGGCCGGCGCGGAGCGGACCGGGCAGCCCCCCGGGCGCCCTCGATGACGCTCGCCCAGCCGGAGCCGCAGGCCCCCGTCGATCTGGCGCCTCCGCCCCCGCCGGAGAGCGTGGAGGACACCGGCCTCGACCTCGGCTTCCTCGCCGACCTGGCGCTCAAGACGGTCGCCGCCGACGCCAACTGCACCACCGATCGCGTCGCCGATCGGATCAAGCTCCCCCCGCCCCTGGCCGAGATCCTCCTGCAGCACCTCTACCAGGAGAAGCTCGTGGAGATCCGCGGGCTGGTGGCCTTCCGGAACCACCGCTACGCCATGATCGAGCGCGGCTGGCAGCGCGTCCAGCGCCTCCTCGAGACCAGCGGCTATGTCGGCCCCGCCCCGGTGTCGCTCGGCGCCTACACCGAGATGATCCAGCGCCAGGAGCGCCACCGGCCGCGTGTCCGGCCCGAGGCCATCCAGGCCGCCATGGGCCACCTCGTGCTCGCCCCGGGCACCCTCCAGACGCTCGGCCTGGTGGCCAGCTCGCGGCGGAGCCTCTTCATCACCGGGCCGGCCGGCAACGGCAAGACCTCCATCGCCCGGGCCCTGCACGACGCCCAGGCCGGCGACCTGGAGATCCCGTACGCCATCGAGGTCGACGGCCAGGTCATCAAGATCTTCGACATCCACAACCACCAGCCCGTCGACCTCGCGCCGGGCCAGGCCCACGACCAGCGCTGGGTCAGGATCAGGCGCCCCTTGGTGATCGTCGGCGGCGAGCTGGCGATCGAGACCATGGACCTGATCTACAGCCGCACCGTCCGCTTCTACGAGGCGCCGTTCCAGATGAAGTCCAACGGCGGCACCCTGGTCATCGACGACTTCGGGCGCCAGCGGGTGGACCCGCACGACCTGCTGAACCGCTGGATCATCCCGCTGGAGGGGCACATCGACTACCTGACCCTGCACACCGGCAAGAAGATCGAGGTGCCGTTCGAGCAGCTCCTGGTCTTCGCCACCAACCTGGCGCCCGAGTCGATCGTCGACGACGCCTTCCTGCGGCGCATGGGCTACCGCCTGCGGGTGGAGCGGCCGGACCGGGACGCCTACGCCAGCATCTTCTGCCGCCACGTGGAGGCGCTGGGCCTCCGCTGGGATCGGCAGCTGCTCGACACGCTCTTCGCCCTCTACGAGCGCGACGGGCGCCCCATGGCGGGGTGCGAGCCGCGCGACCTGGTCGACCGCTGCGCCGACATCGCCCGCTTCGAGCACCGCCCCCTGGCCCTCACGCCCGAGCTGATCGAGGTGGCGTGGGTGAACTACTTCGGCTCCGCCGCGCGCGGGCGGCAGTAGCCGCTCCGGGCCGGCTCGGAGAGGCGGTCGGTGCGGAGGAGGGCAGCGGCGACCGAGTGGCGCTCGGTCCCGGGTGAAGGTCATGCTGGACGAGAGCCTCTGGGAGCCCTCCTGGAGCGAGACCTCACGGGCTACCTGGCTGTCGCGACCGAGCGGGGTCTGCGCGTCAGGTGACGCCCGCGCCCGGGCCTGCCGGGAGGGCTGGCTGCCCATCGTGCCCGGAGGCGGGCACGCCACCCGGACCCGGCAGCAGGTGGGCGGCCGCGGGGCGGTCGAGCAGGTGGGTCAGGAGGCGGGGGCGGCCAGGCGGAGCTGCTTGGCCTTGCGGGCCACGGTGGACTGGGTGACGCCGAGGTGCCGGGCGGCTAGCGCCTGGGTGCGGTACCTCGCGAGCGCCTCGCCGATCATCTGTCGCTCCAGGGCCTCGATCGCCTCGCGAAGCGTCGCCGGCCCGGCGGACCCGCCGGGGCCGCGCGGCATCACCTCCGGGGGCAGATCGGACCGCTGGATGGTGTCCCCCATCGCCGTCACCACCAGCCGCTCGACGAGGTTCCACAGCTCCCGGACATTGCCGGGGAACGGGTACTGCCGGATCGCGTCCAGGGCGTCTGCGGCGATGGGCGGGCAGCGCCGGAGGCGGCCGGCGAGGTGCTCGAGCATCATCTCGATCAGCGCCGGGATGTCCTCCGGGCGCTCCCGCAGCGGCGGGATCTGGAGCGTGAGGACGTTGAGGCGGTAGTAGAGGTCCCCGCGGAAGGCGCCCTCGGCGATCATCCGTGCCAGATCCCGGTTCGTCGCGGCGACGATCCGCACGTCCGGGCGCCGGGGCCGCACCGCTCCCACCGGCCACACCTCCCCGTCCTCCAGGAAGCGCAGGAGCTTCACCTGGAGCGGGACGGGCAGGTCACCCACCTCGTTCAGGAGCAGCGTGCCCCGGTGGGCCAGCTCGATCAGACCGCCCTTCCCTCGCGGATCGGCCCCCGTGAAGGCGCCCCGGACATAGCCGAACAGCTCGGCCTCCAGGAGGCCGTCGGGGATGGCCCCGCAGTTCACCTCCACGAAGGGCCCGCCCGCCCGGGGCGAGGACTGGTGCACCAGGCGAGCGAACACTCCCTTGCCCGTCCCCGTCTCCCCGAGGAGGAGCACCGCCGAGTCGACCGCGGCGTACCGGACCGCCTTCTCGCGGACCGCCCTCATGGCGCGACTGCCCGCGACGATCTCGCCCGGCTGGATCGCCCGCCCCCGGGAGGGGCCCGAGACGTTCTCCGACCCGGCCAGGTCGGCCGCCTCCTGGAGCCGCGACATGGCCTGGCCGAAGCCGGTCACGTCGCGGAGCACCAGGACGATGTGATCGACCTCGCCCCGCCCGGACAGGCTCGGCGTGGCCGACACCAGCACCTTCCGGCCGTCACCCAGGGTCTGGACGACGCTCACCGCCAGCTTGCGGGCGATCACCTCTTCCGCCACCGACCAGTCGAACCCGGTACTCGCCGACAGCGCCCGCAGGTCGTCGCCCCACGCCCATGGCTCGAGCACCAGCATCTCGCAGGCGGCCCGGTTCGCGTGCAGCAGCCTCCCTCCGGGCCCCAGCAAGCAGACACCGTCCTGGACGCTCTCGACCATGGCCTGGAGCAGCCTCGCGTCCACGTGCGGAGAGGCGATCGCGCGCTCAGCCTGTTCGACCATGTACTCGGCCATGGCGGTCTGTACCCTCCCGGCTCCGGTCCTCGCTCCGTCCATCCGGGCCGGGTCCAACGCATGGTCCATGCCAGCCAGCGGCCTCCGCGGCTTCGATCCGGCAACGCCCTTGTTTCGCAGACCTGGGCCGGGCGGACCGGGCGACCGCGTACGGACCGCCGGCCTGCAGTGCCGGGCGCCCTCCCTTGAGCCCCCGAATTGCAAGGAGCACCAAGACTGGAGGCTCCACTCCACCTTCGAGAGATTCTCCCGTCTCCGATTCGCCGGCGCATATCTGCATTCCGGAGTCGATCGGCAGGCGATGCCGCGCTTTCACCTGATCTGGCCGAGGCCTGACCGCAGCCGCGCTCCCTGGGACCCGGCGCCCCCGCGCGGGGAATGCGGCCGCGAATCGAACCCAGGGGAACGCTCCTTCGACAAGTTCCTCGACACGTGGATTCAACCTCTCGATTTCTCGTGGCGTTGCCGGTCCGCCCTCATATCCAGGCGCGCACGCGCCGTCCTGGCACGCCGGGTGCTGTCCCTGATCCGTCGGAAGCGGTCGGGATCACACGGCAACGGCGAGGGAGCGACCAGGATGTGGGTCCCGGAGAGAGTGACAGCAGCGTGGTCGTGGTGGTGAGGCTGGGCGGGACCCGAGGGAGTGGCCGCGTGTTCCAGGTCCTCCAGCTCCTCGGCATCGCGGCCGACACGACACCGGCGGAGCAGGACCTGGTGCCGGCCGATGGCCTCGGATTCCGGATCGGTCGCGAGCGCATCGCCGAGGTGATGCTGGCCCTGGAAGGCGCAGGGTTTCCGGAAGTGAAAGCGTACGAGGGGTTGCCGGAGGCGTAGGCGCTCCGGTGAGATGAAGAGGCAGCCGAGGCCACCCGGCGGCGCGCCGGGGGCGGGGGGGGCGGCGAGGCGGCGGCCCTCCAGGAGCCAGGTGGAGCCCGCGGTCGCCGACATGGCGGGGCGGCGGGCGGTGCAGTGAATTTTTCGGTGGCGCATGGACCGTGCGCGGCGCGGGCATGCGCGGAGAGGGGACGCAGATGCTGAAGAAGCTGTGGGCTTACGCGAAGGACGAGCAGGGCATCGAGACGCTGGAGTGGCTCGGGATCGGCGCGCTGATCTTGGCGGTGGCCTTCGTCGTGTATCCGGGAACGCTCCAGGCCGAACTCGTGACGGTGGCCACCAACATCGGAGCCGCGCTCACCGGTATCGTGATCGCCCCGTAGGCCCGGCCACCGACACCGTCTTCTCAACCCTGAAACCAGCACATGTCGGCCCTGGGCTCGATGTTCGAGCCCAGGGTCGAGCCGGGGCAAAGCCATGAGGCGTCTCGCATCCAGGAACCAGCGTGGGACCTCCACCCTGGAGTTGCTCGCGGTTCTGCCCACCCTCCTGTTCGTTTTCCTGGTGGGAGTCGAGATGAGCAGGGCCTGGCTGACGGCCACCCTGGTGACCAACGCCGTCCGGGAGGGCGTCCGGACCGCATCGGTGGCGCCCGCGGCCACCGCGCCCGCGGAGGGCCTGGCAAGGATCAACGAGGTCCTGGCGTCTGCGAATCTGACCGCGGCGATAGGCCCGACGGTCACCTGCAATCCGGCCCCCTGCTCCACGGAGACGGACTCGCGGGTGGAAGCCACCGTGACCGTGAACTTCCAGACCATCGTCCCGATCTTCGTGCCGATGCTGGATTCGGTTCCGATCCAGCAGACTGCCAGCATGCGGTTCGAGTGAGCACTCTCCCTGAGATGTCCGCAAGGTCAAAGTCCGCAAGGTCAAAGATCGAGGTGAAGTGACATGCGCATGCGAGTCGTGATGATCCTGCTGGTCGCCTCCGTGATGGGCCTGCTCGCGAGCTTCCTGGTGTACCGCGTGGTCAGCCAGGTGGCGGCCGGCGGCCCCCAGGAGCGGAACACCCCCATCGTGGTGGCCACCGCGAACATGGGGCTGGCCGACACGGTCACGGCCCAGCACGTGAAGCTCGTGGCCTGGCCGAAGACGTCGGTCCCGTCGGGGTCCTTCGCGAAGGTCGAGGACGCCGAGGGCAGGGTGGTCCGGGGCTCGATCGTCGCCGGCGAGCCGCTCATCGAGGCCAAGCTGGCCCCCGAGCTGTCGGGCCGGGGCGGCATCATGCCCATGCTGATCGCCGAGGGGCGCCGCGGGGTGTCGATCAAGGTGGACGACGCCGTCCGGGAGACGGGCTTCGTGATGCCCAACAGCAGGGTCGACGTCCTGGTGAGCATGGCGAAGACCAAGGACTCCGACGAGCGCATCGCGAAGGTGATCCTGCAGGACATCCCGGTGCTCGCGGCTGGCCAGACGGTCGAGATGCGCGACAACAAGCCGGTGACCGTGACCACCGTCACCCTGTCGCTCACCCCCGAGCAGACCGAGCGCCTCGCGGTGGCCCAGGCCGAGGGCCGGCTCACCCTGGCCCTGCGCAACCTGCGCGACAACGCGGTGGTGCAGACGCCGGGGGCGACGCCCACCGCGCTCCTGACCGACCCGGGTGCCGCCCGGCCCGCGCCACCCGTGGCCACCCCCGCCGCGCCCCGACCACGGGCGGTCCCGGCGGCGGCTCCCCTGCCGCCCCCGAAGCTCGATGCCCGCACCGTGTCCGTCATCCGGGGCCAGAAGGTGAGCGAGCAGATGTTCATCCGGCAGGACGGCCAGCACTGGGTCGAGCGCACCGACTCCAAGCGGCCGTAGACCCACGTCGATCGAGGAGAGAGAATCCATGACCCGCTCGCGCGTGAATCGAATGCTCGCCCTGGCCGCCGGGCTGCTGGCCGGGGCCGTGGCCCTCGGCGGCCCGGCCGCGCCGGCCGGCGCCCAGACGCTGACCAGGCTCTACCTCTCCAAGGACAAGTCGCAGGTGCTGGATCTCCGCCAGCCGGCGGCGACGGTGGCCGTGGCCAACCCCGCCATCGCCGACGTGCAGGTGATCTCCCCGACCCGCCTGCTGGTGATTGGCCGGTCGGTGGGCGTCACCTCGCTGGTGACCTTCTCGGACGCGGCGGTGGGCCACTACGACGTCGTGGTGCACCCCGCCCCGATGGTCGAGGTGGCGGCCCAGCCGCTCCAGGGCGCTCCCCACGGCGTGCTGGTGCAGAGGGCCGACAAGCTCACCGAGCACTTCTTCACGCGCGACACCACTCAGCAGTGGGTCGAGCTGGGCAGCGTGAAGGTCGAGCCGGACGCCGGGAAGAAGTGACGGCCATGGACCGCCTCCGCCGCCGCCAGCCCGCCGTCCTCGCCCTGGCACTGGCCGTTGCCGTCCTGGCCGGGTCGCACGCGTCCTCCCTCGGCGCGCAGCCGGCCATGGTCCGGCTCGACGTGACCATCGGGAAGTCGCAGGTGCTGGACCTCCAGGAGCCCTTCACCCGCGTCTCCGTGACCAACCCGGCCATCGCCGACGCCTTCGTCGTCACCCCGAACCAGATCCTGATCAACGGCAAGGCGGTGGGGACCACGTCGCTGGTGGTCTTCTACCCGGGCAAGACCGTCTTCTTCGACCTGGTGGTGCAGAGCGACCTGGGCCTCCTGCGGGAGCGCCTGCGGCAGGTGGCCCCCCGGGACGAGATCGACGTTCAGCCCGCCCGCGAGGCCATCATCCTGACCGGCAGCGTGACGAGCGAGCGGACGATCGCCGGCGCCGCCGAGGTGGCCGCGGTGTTCGCGCCCCGGGGCAAGGTGGTGAACCTCCTGAGCCTCACCGACGCCAAGCCCCAGCAGGTGATGCTGCAGGTGCACGTGGCCGAGGTGAACCGGGACGCCCTGAGGGAGTTCGGGATCGCCTTCCGCGCCATGGACGCCCCCAACCTGCGGGGGGGCATGTCCACGCCCGGGCGCAGCCCGTTCTTCGAGATGCTGGGGCTGGCCGCCACCAGTGGGGCGAACTTCTTGCTGCCCGGGGCCAGCTTCTTCATCGCCAACGAGAACTACGCGGGTCTGGTGCGAGCCCTGAGCGACCGCAACCTCCTCCGCACCCTGGCCAAGCCCAACCTGGTGACCCAGAGCGGCAAGGAGGCCAAGTTCCTCTCGGGCGGCGAGTTCCCCTTCCCGGTGGCCCAGGAGTTCAACACCATCACCGTGGAATTCAAGGAATTCGGCATCGGCCTCATCTTCACCCCGGTGGTGGTGGACGGCGAGACCATCAACTTGCAGGTGCGCCCCGAGGTGTCGAGCCTGGACTTCAGCCAGGGGCTGGAGGCGGCCGGGTTCCGCATCCCAGTGGTTCGCAAGAACGAGGTGGCGACCACCATCAGCATCAAGGACGGCGAGTCGTTCGCCATCGCGGGGCTCATCAACAACGAGGTGCGCCAGACGGTGGGCAAGATCCCCATCCTCGGAGACATCCCCATCCTGGGTGCCCTCTTCCGCAGCACGCGCTTCCAGAACAACGAGACGGAGCTGCTCTTCCTGGTGACGGTGAAGCTGGTGCAGCCGGGCCCGCCCGGCACCGCCCCCGACCCGACCAGGCTGATGGAGCTGCGACCGGAGGAGAAGAAGGAGTTCACCTTGGTTCCGGGCATCCCCGGCGTGGGTGAGGTGGTGACGCGCCCGTTCGGCAAGAGCAACCTGCCGGCACAGTGAGCGCAGGCGGAGCCCGGGACATGCTGAGAACCGTCATCATCGACTCCGACCCCGAGGCGCAGGGGGCGCTGCGCCGCCTGCTGGCGGCCAGCCCCGCCGTGGCCGTGGTCGGGGAGTTCGGCAGCCTCCAGGAGTCGATGGCCGAGGCGGCCGCGCGCCGGCCCGACCTGGTCATCGCCGAGGTGCCGGTGCGGCCCGGCGAGGCCGACCTCGGCCGCGGCACCAAGGCGATGGAGTCGCTGGTCCGGGCCGTGCCCGATGCGGCCATCTTCGCCACCGGCCCCGCCCTGCCGGCCGAGGCGGTGATCCAGCTCATGCGGGCCGGCGCCATCGAGGTGCTCACCCGCCCGGTGGAACGGGAGGCGCTGCTGGGCGCCCTCGACAAGGTGCTGCGGCTGCGCCGCTCGGCCGCCCCGGCCCGCCAGGCCGGGCGCATCGTGTCGGTGTTCTCCACCAAGGGCGGCCTCGGCGTGACCACCATGGCCAGCAACCTGGCCGTGTGCCTGGCCGAGCATGCGCCGGAGCGCGTCGCCCTGATCGACCTCGACACCCGGCAGTCCGACATCGCCACCCACCTGAACCTCCGGCCCACCTACTCGGTGCTCGACGCCCTGGAGAGCCTGGACCGGCTGGACGAGTCGTTCCTGCAGGGGCTCATGGTGAAGCATCCGAGCGGCCTGCTGGTGCTGCCGGGGCCCACCCGCATCGAGCGGGCGCAGCTCGGCGGGGAGCAGGTGCGGGTGGCCCTCGACAGCATCCGCGCGCACTTCGCCCACGTGGTGATCGACCTGCGCCACGACCTGGACGGCGGGACGATTGCGGCCCTGGAGGCCTCGGACACCATCTTCTTCCTCACCAGCCTCGACGTGTGCACCCTGCGCTCGAGCGCCGCGGGGCTGGCCGCCTTCCGGCACCTCGGACTGAACCTCCAGCGAGTCCAGGTGGTGGTGATGCGCGAGGACACGGCGGAGGACGTCACCCTGAAGCACGCCCGGGACACCCTCGGCGTCGCCGTGTCGTGGAAGACCCCCAGCGATTACCCGGCGGTGGTGGCCTCGATCAACTCGGGGCAGCCGGTCGTGAGCGCGGCGCCCCGGTCGCGGATCGCGCGCAACCTGCGCCAGCTCGCGGCCACGCTGCTGCCTCCCCCCGCCAGCCGGCGCGGCGCCGCCGCGCTGGCCCGACTGCTCTGGACCCCCAAGGGATCGACGGGAGACTAGATGGCACTCTTCCAGCGCAAGCTCGCCCTCCGCCCCGAGCCGTCCCGGCCCGCGGCGGTCGCCCCCCAGCCCGAGGCGCCGCCGAAGGTCGAGGTGGCCTACTACGAGCTGAAGAACCGCATCCACCGCCAGCTCATCGAGCGCCTCGACCTGGCCAAGCTGACCCTCCTGCCGGTGGACGCGGTGCAGCAGCAGATCCGCCGGGTGGTGGAGGACATGCTGGCCGGCGAGGACACCCCCCTGAGCCGGCAGGAGCGGGAGAAGCTCGTCACCGAGGTCGAGCACGAGACGTTCGGTCTCGGGCCCATCGAGCCCCTGATGCAGGACCCGACCGTGTCCGACATCCTCGTCAACGGGGCCCGGAACATCTACGTGGAGCGCCGGGGCAAGCTCGAGCGCACCCGGGTGATCTTCCGCGACGACGCGCATCTCCTGCAGGTGATCGAGCGCATCGTGTCCCGCGTGGGCCGGCGCGTGGACGAGTCGTCGCCCATGGTCGACGCCCGCCTGCCCGACGGCTCGCGGGTCAACGCCATCATCCCCCCGCTGGCCCTGGACGGCCCGGTGCTGTCCATCCGGCGCTTCTCCGTGGACCCCTTCCGGGCGTCGGACCTGGTGGGCTTCGGCACCCTCACGCCCGATCTCGTGGAGATCCTCCGCGCCGCCGTGCAGTCGCGGCTCAACATCCTCGTGTCAGGGGGCACCGGCGCCGGCAAGACGACGCTGCTGAACGTCCTGTCCAACTTCATCCCCGGGCGCGAGCGCATCGTCACCATCGAGGACTCGGCCGAGCTGCAGCTCCAGCAGGAGCACGTGGTGCGCCTGGAGACGCGGCCCCCCAACATCGAGGGCGCGGGCGCGGTGACCCAGCGCGACCTGATCCGGAACGCCCTGCGGATGCGGCCCGACCGCATCGTGGTGGGCGAGGTGCGCGGCCCCGAGGTGCTGGACATGCTTCAGGCCATGAACACCGGGCACGACGGGTCCATCTCCACCGTGCACGCCAACTCCTCCCGCGACGCCCTGTCGCGCATCGAGACCATGGTGCTGATGGCGGGCCTGCCGCTGCCGATGCGAGCCATGCGCGACTACATCGCCTCCGCCCTCGACATGATCATCCACCTGGCGCGGCTGTCCGACGGCACGCGCAGGGTGGTCCGGGTGACTGAGGTGGTGGGCATGGAGGAGGACGTGATCACCACGCAGGACATCTTCGTCTTCGAGCAGGAGGGGATCGACGCCGAGGGGCGCGTGATGGGCACCCACCGCGCCACCGGCATCCGGCCCAAGTTCAGCGATCGGCTGCTCCAGGCGGGCGTCCACCTGGGCCTCGAGGTGTTCGACCCCCACCGGCACCAGGCGGTGCGCTAGCCATGGCCCTGCTCGTCGCCCTCCTGGTGTTCCTGATCGTCGCGACCCTGGTGGTCGGGCTGTGGTGGGCGTCCGAGCGGCGCCGCCAGATGCGCGACCGCCTGGCCACGGCCGGCGTACCGGACGACACACAGATCCTCCGGCCCGGCATCGACCAGCCCGGAGCGCTCGGCACGGCCCTCTCCGGCAGCAAGTACTACGGCAAGCTGGGCGACCTCGTCGTCCAGGCCGGCTTCAAGCAGTCGACGGCGGACTGGGCGCTGGTGGTGATCGCCTTCGCCGCCGTCGGGGGCGCCGCTGCCTGGCTGCGGACCGGCTCGGTCGCCTGGGGCATCCTCGCCATGCCGCTGGCCGCCGCCATTCCCGCCTGCTATCTCGCCTATCGCCGGCACCGCCGCCTGACCCTCTTCGGGGCCCAGCTGCCGGAGGCGCTCGACATGCTCGCCCGCGCCATTCGGGCCGGCAACGCCCTGAGCGGGGCCATCCGCCTCGTGGGCGAGGAGATGCCGGACCCGATCGGCGAGGAGTTCCGCCAGGTGTCCGAGGAGATCCGGCTTGGCATGGAGCCGAGCGAGTCGCTGTCGAGGCTGCAGTACCGGGTGCCCGTCGAGGACATGGTGTTCTTCTGCACCGCCATCCGCATCCAGCGCGGATCCGGGGGCAACCTGGCGGAGGTGCTCGACCGCCTGGCCGAGGTCATCCGGGAGCGGTTCAAGATCCTCAGCTACGCCCGCGTGCTCTCGGCCCAGCACAAGTGGTCGGCCATCCTCGTCGGCCTCAGCCCTGCCATCGCCGCGGTGGCGTTCGCCATCCTCCAGCCAACCTACTTCAGCGAGCTCCTCACGAACCCCATCGGCCCGACTCTGATTGGCGCCGGGCTGGCGCTCGAGGCTATCGGCTTCTTCGCAGTCTGGCGCATCGCCAAGATCAAGGTCTGACGCCATGGATCCCACTATCGTCGTCGTTCTCTCCTTCGTGATCGTGGCCGGTTTCACCCTCCTGATTGGCATCACCCTCATGCGGCTCTGGCCGGCCGTGCGCGCGGGGCGACTGGCCGGAACAGCGGCGGGAGCCTCCGGCGATGCGTCCATCTTCCGCTGGTCGGATGCACCCGAGTCGGGCATCCGGGGCATCCTCCACCACCTGGGCAGGTCCGCCGCCCCCCGGACCGAGGCGGGCCGCTCGCGCTACCGGAGCAAGCTCGCGTGGGCGGGGTATCACGACCCGAACGCCCTGCTCCTCTTCGTGGGCGCCAAGGTGGCGCTGGCCCTGTTGGTGGGCTCGGGCTACTTCATCTACGGGATCACCGTCCAGCGCGTCCTGCCCAACCTCTTCGCCGTCAGCCTGGGGCTGGCGGCGGCCGGGTTCTTCCTGCCGGACTTCTGGCTGCACAACCGGATCAAGGCCCGCCGACGCGAGATCGTCCATGCCCTGCCGGACGTCCTCGACATGCTCACGGTGTGCGTCGAGGCCGGGATGGGCTTCGACGCCGCCGTGACGCGCGTGGCCGAGCAGCCGGAGGCGCGGTCCAGCCCGCTCCATCAGGAGCTGCGGCGGACGAGCCTCGAAGTCCGGGCCGGGCGCCCGCGCGCCGAGGCGTTGCGCGCGCTGGGTGAGCGTACAGGGGCCCAGGAAGTGAAGGCTGTGGTGGGGGCCTTCATCCAGACCGAGAAGCTCGGCACGCCGCTCGGCAAGACCCTGCGGATCCACGCCGAGGCCGCCCGCGTCCAGCGCCGTCATCGGGCAGAGGAACGGGCGCATCTGGCGCCCCTCAAGATGCTCGGGCCCACGGTCTTCTTTCTGTTCCCCGCGTTCTTCCTGGTCGCCCTCGCCCCGTCATTGCTGAACATCCTCGCCCTCCTGAAGGCGATCGGTGGCACGAGATAGATGGAGTCTTACCCATGGAGGCATTGGGCATGAGCCGATCTGCCGTACTGATGGCCCTTTCGCTGGCCCTCGGAGTTCTGCCGCTGGAGCGCGCCCTCGCTCAGGACATCAGCGCCGAGGTGCGTACGTGGGCTGGCCAGTCGCTCCGTCTCGATCAGGTGTCGATCGAGGTGTTCTACACGATCTTCCCTCCGCCGGCAGACGATGGGCAGGCCTCGGGAAGCGCAAGCATGGAGGGTCTGTCCATGCTGGACCGAGACGTCCGGACCGGCTCGGGCCGCCTGGAGGCCGGACAGATGTTCGGCTCGATGCGCTCCCTCGGAGCCATGCTCGATCGGGGGCCAGATCCCATGCAGGGGAACAAGAGCTCTGACGCGGTGACGTTCTACCGGGGTGGGGTGGCCCAGCAGGTGCCGGTGGCGAACCTCGCGGCCATGATGTTCGAGCGGACGCCGGTGCGCGACAGCGGCCTGCCGCCCTACGTGGCCCCAGCGCACTATCGGTTTGCCGCCACGGCGGTCCTCACCGATGGACGGCGTGTGGAAGGAGACTACGTCAACCTCGGCACCGCCATCGTCCGCGGCACGACGCAGGAAGGACGCGTCGAGATCCCCTGGCAGCAGATCGAGAGCATCCGGTTCGCCCGGTGAGCTGTCACGGAGAGGAGGGACGGCGATGAGGCGCGGGCGCTTCACGAATCAGCGCGGCACGGTCCTGCTCTTCACCACGGCGCTGGTCTTGCCCCTCATGATCATCTTCGGGGGGCTCGGCATGGACGTCGCGTATTACGGCACGGTCGACACCGAGCTGCAGCGCTCCATGGACGCGGCATCCCTGGCCGGGGCCGGCAAGCTGGGGTTCACCACGGAGCAGTTCCCCGACGCCCGCAACTTCGCCCGCCAGTACGGGCAGCTCAACGCCTACCGCGTGGGCACCGTCGATCTGGACCTGAACGTGGGGAACGCGCCGGACGGCGACATCGTGTTGGGCATCTGGGACCCGGACGCGCGGACGTTCACGCCTTCCCTGAACGGCGTTCTCGTGGACGCCGTGCGCACGACCACCTCGGCGCCGGTGCCGATGTCGTTCCTCCGCCTGGCCGGCATCAACACGATGACGGCGCGGGCGTCGGCCATCGCCTGGGCGCCGCCGCCGACCATCCCGCCCTCGTGCATCTTCCCGGTAAGCCTCACCGACACGCCGTTCGAGCCCGGGGGCGCCTCGGGCTGTGGGCGGCCGGCCCGGTTCATCTCGAGCTCCACCAGCTCGGAGATCGGCTTCAACACCGCGGGCTGGGTGAACCTGCAGGGATGCGGGACGCCCAATGCCAACATGACGCGGGATGCCATCGACGACGCGGCCTCGGGGAACTGCCCGACCACCGACCGTCGCGCCGGCGACTACGTGGGCACCAACGGGGGCATGATCCAGTCCGGCTTCAACCGGATCGTTCACCACTTCCCGATCAAGTTCAACGAGTCCGGCATGATCGAGATCGACGAGACCGACCCGAACACGGGACAGCCGCTGAGGAGCTACGAGGGGCCGGGCTGGTCGACGGTGGTGCCGGTGGTGGCCGCCTGCACGTGCTCGAGCGGCTGCCCGACGGCCAGCCTTCCGTTCGGCCTGTCCATGCTGGCGCGGCTGATCCGCGGCGACTTCTCGTGTGGGTCGCTGTTCGTGGGCACCGCCTTCGCCCAGGGCGAGGGAGGCGGTGGCAGTGGCACCGGCGGCGACTGCGGCTGCCCCGCCAACGTCACCCAGAACCGGCCCATCGTGGGATGGACCCGCCTGGTGATCACCCAGGTCATCGACGGGGGGCGATGCCTGGTGCACAACCCCCACGACACCGGGAACGCGCAGTACTGGCCGCCCCAGGGGGGCAACCCGAACCCGTGTGGCACCCGCCCATCCGAGCCGGGCGACTCTGCCCTCCGCGAGATCTACGGCTACTACCTCTGCGAGCTGTTCGACACGCCGGGGGAGGCCGCGGGACCGGCGAGCGCGCGGGGCAAGCCGAAGCTGGTGCGGTAGTCATGGGCTTCCCTGGGCCCCAGGCCGGCCGGGCGCTCCGCCAGGGCTTGCTGGCGGGACTTGGCCTCGGCGCGGCCGCCCTCGCCTCCTCGGGCTGCGTCTCCGCCGGCCTGGCCGCCGCTGGCCCACTGGCCACGGCCATCTACGCCGTGGCGGACCGGAGCGTGGAGCGCACGCTGCCGGCCGACCAGGTGGCCGCCTGGGACGCCACGGTGGAAACCTTCCGGCGCATGGCCCTGCGGGTCGAGGGGGCCGAGCAGTCGGGAGAGAGCTGGGTGCTGCGCGGCACCGGCGAGAAGGTCTCGGTGGAGGCGACGCTGGCGCCGGTGACGGCGCGCATGACCAGCCTGGGTCTGCGGGTGGAGGCGGGGCGGCTCACCGCGGACAAGAAGACGGCGGACGAGATCCTGAACCAGGTGGCGGCCTCGCTTGCGGCGGCCACGGCGGCCGCCCGGCCCCGCGAGACCGCGCCGGCCGCGGCCGATCCGCGCGCGGCCGAGGCCCTGTCCTCGCTCCGGCAGGAGGTCGAGCGGCTCGGGGCCAGGATGGACCGGGCGCCGGCCCCGGAGCGGGCCCCGGGCACGGCCGGAGCGACCGCGTCGCCGGCGGTGCTGGAGGCGGGCGCCATCGTGGTGGTGCCCACGTCGGTCGGGGTACCGAGCGTCGAGCCGCTGCCGGGCAGCGCCCTGGCCGGCGGGTTCGCAGGGCCAACCCTGGCCGCGCCGATCGCCGCGGGTTCGCTCCGCGACGGTCGGGCGAGCGACGACGTCGCGTCGCCCCAGGGCAATGGCATCGGGGGCTGGGAGCCGGTGAGGGTCGGGGTGGAGACGGACCTGCTCGTGCCCGCGCTGGCGCCGGCCGGCGTGCTTGCGCCGGTCGAGGGTGTGCCGGAGCGGCGCGGCGGCCCCTGATCGCCGAGGGAGCCGGCCGGGCCCCGGGCAGCGGCCGACCTCCTCTCCGCGCATGAACGCCCGCGAGCTGCGCGGCGGGACCTGGGCGCCATCGTCATGACCATCCCGGAAACTCCATGGAGTCGCGCTGGCCACTCGCCGCTGCTGCGGGGCCCCGGGCCGGCGCACGTTCGTCAGGGAAACCTCACTGCCGCCTTTGTCTGGTCGGCGGCCCTTCACACCGTGGCCCTGACCTGGGTGGTCCTGCTGATCCAGGCGCCCCCGGGCGGAAGCGCTCTCGACGTCTTTCCGGTTGCCGGCCCGACCGACATCGCTCGCCAGGTGGCCGGCCCGGAGCCGGTCCTGACCGGCCCCGAGACTGCCGGCGTGGCGGCGCCAGGGCCAGGCACCGGCCTCGAGGTGAGGGTGCGGCCCAGCCCGCCCCGCCCGGCGCGCCCCGGAGGAGATGTGGGGACGGCGCCGTCGCGGCCGACTCTGGCGGCCCCCGTCCCGGCCACGGCCGGCCCGGGGGTGGCAACCTCCACGGCGCGCGCGGTCCCTCCGCCTTCTCCGCCCGCGCCGCGCTCGCACCTGGCGAGCCGGCCGGCCGTCGAGCGCGTGGTGGGGCTGGCCCTGCTGCTGGCCCCGGGAGCGCCGGCGGCGGCAACTCCCCCTCCCGTTGCGTCGGCAGCGCAGGTCCCGCGACTCTCGGCGGTCGAGGATGTCGTGGCCGGGCCCCCGGGACACGGCAGCGGCGCCCCGGGCGAGGCTCTCCCGGTCGTGCGGGTCCTGGCCGACATCCAGGAGGCCGGCCCCGCGGTCGCGCCCAGCCCGACGCGCCCGGCTACCCGAGCCGCTCCGGTGCCGTCGCCGCCAGCCCCGCGCGAGACGCGGCTGGTTCGCGCCGGCCCGGAAGAGCCGCCTGCGCCAGCCACGGCCGCCCCGGCAAGACCGGCGGTACAGGTCGTCGCCCCCGACGATCACAGGCAGGTCCCGTCGCCTGCCCGGCTCCGCCCCGCGCCGGTGCTGGCGCTCGGGGAGCATCCCGATCCACCGGCGACTCGCGAGATGTCGGCGCCGACAGCCGAGGCACCCCTGGAGCCGGCGCCGCCGGCCATTGCGCAGCGCGCACCCGCGGCCGTCGAAGCGCCGGCCCCGGAGCCGCATGTGCCGTTGCCCCTGGCGGCGGATCCTGCCTGGCCCGCTCTGCCCCCTCCGGGGCCACCGGTGATCTCTCCGGCGCAGATCATCGAGGCCTCCCCGCCCGTTCCATCGCCAGCGCCCCGGGGCCAGCCGGCGCCGGCGGAGGCGCCGTCGACCCCGGCCGAGGCACGCGTGGCCACCCCGGAACCGCAGCATCCCGCGCCCACCCCGGTGCCGGCCCTGCTTCCTGCGCCGGCCGCGACGGCCGCGCACCACAGCACTCCGGACGCAGTGCCGGCGGCCCCGCCCCCGGCACCTCCCGCGCCGGCCAGCATCGCCTCCCGGCCCGCCGAGGTGGCCGTTCCCGTGGCGGAGGCGCCTCCGGCAGCGCCCGCCGCGGCGTCTCCTGCCATGGCTCCTCCCGTCGCGCATCCTGCGATGGCCTCGGGCGCGACTCCCAGCGCACCCCCCGCCGCTCCGCCCGCGCCGGCCGCTGCTGCTCTCGCGGGCACACCCGAGCGCGCCCCGGTGCCGGAGCCGCTGCCCCGGCCACCGCCCGCTCCCCGGATCCCGCAGTCACCCGCGCCCGCCCCTCACGCGGCCAACCCGCTGCTCCCGCGGCCCGGCACCGTGCTCGGCCTTGGCCTCGCGCGCGTCCGGGTGGAGCTGGAGGCGCCGCGGCAGAAGGTGACCGACCGCGAGACGGACCGCGTGTCGGGGCGGGTGTTCGGCGGCCCCGCGGGGGGCGTGTCGCTCCACGTGAACGGCGTCGAGACCGCCGTCGAGCTGAAGGAGCGGGGTTTTCGCGCGGCAGTCAGCCTGCGGCCCGGCCTCAACTCCATTCGCGCCGTCGTGGCTGGCCCCGGAGGCGCCGAGGCCGAGGACGCGGTGACGGTCGAGTACGTCCCGCCGCTGCCGGCGGACGGCATCCTGCTGGCGAGCCCGCGCGACGGGCTCACCCTGGGGGCGGACGACCCGCCGGCGGTGGTGGTGGAGGGCCGGCTGGGAGATCCCGCGGCCACCGCGGTGTGGCTGGTGGCCAACGACCGGCGGGTCCAGGTGGCGGCCGCGGGGGGCCGGTTCCGCCACGTGGTGCCGGTGCTGGAGCCGGCGGTGCGCATCTGGGCCGAGCTGGACTCGCCGAACGGGGCCCCGCCGCCGCGCAGCGAGGCCGTCACCGTGCATGCGGGGGCGGTCCGGCCCGCGGCGGGCGTGCTCGTGATGGACTGGGTGTCCGACCCCGAGGCGGTCGAGGTGACGGCGAGCTGGCGGGGCAGTCCGGAGCGCCTCGATGTCGCGCCGGTCCCCGTGTCCCTCCGACCGCTCGGGGGCGAGCGCGACCGCCGGCCGGCCGCCTTCTACCTCGGCAACCTGAGACCGGGGATCTACACGTTCGCCGTGCGCGCCCGGGGCGCGGGGGCGCGGGCCGGCGTTCACTCGACCCTCTATCTCGGGAACGGCGGGGCCGTGCAGCAGCGCACGCTGGCCCCGGTGTCCCTCGGGCCCGGCGAGCGCGTCGTGCTGGCGCGCGTGCTCCACCCGCACGGGGTCTTCTGGGACGAGGACGCCTGGTTCACCGGCCGGAGCGAGAGCGCCGAGGCTATCACCAAGTTCCGCTTCCCCGAGGGCGTCACCTGGGTGGAGCGCAAGGCGGATGTCCAGTGAGGCGGCGGGCGTTCCTGGGCGGAGGGCTCGCCGCCGCGGCGGCCGCCTCACTCGCGGCGAGCCCGGCCGACCTGAACCAGGCCGGCATGGCCGCCTACGGGCGCGGCGACTACGCGGCGGCCGAGCAGCTCTTCACCCGGGCCGCCGCCCGTGCCCCGCGCGACCCGCTGCTCCACTACCACCGTGGCGTGGCGCTGAGCCGCCTCTCGCGGTGGAGCGAGGCCACCGCCGCCTACCAGTCGGCCCTGCGCCTGGGCCCGCCCCCGGAGCTGGCCGCGACGATCCGGGAGGCGATGCGGGCGGCCGCGCCGTACACGGAGGCCCGGCCGGTGCCGCGGCGCGGGCCCGAGGAGCACGAGGTGCCGCTCGATCGCATGGCGGGCGGGTGGATCGCCGAGGTGGTGCTGAACGACACCCGCACCGCGCGCTTCCTGGTGGACACGGGGGCCAGCATCTGCGTGATCGCCCCCGGCCTGGCCCGTGAGCTGGGCATCGCCCCCGGCCCCGGCGCCGAGGAGATCCTGCTCCAGACCCTGTCCGGGCAGACCAGGGGGCCAGTGGTGCGCATCCCCGTGCTGCGGGTGGGCGACGCCGAGAGCCGATCGGTGCCGGCCGTGGTGCACGAGACGGGCCCCTCGATGGACGGCATCCTGGGCAACACCTTCCTCGGTCGCTTCACCGTCACGGTGGACCCTGGCCGCCGGGTCCTGAGCCTCCGCTCGAGGTGATGGCGGTGCGGCCGGGTCGAGCGCTGCCCCGCGCGGCAGGGGCGAGCGGCCCGCGCGCCGGCCGGGCCCGGGTCGTCCGCGCCCGGCGCGCCGGGGTCCCGCCTGTCGGGATCCGGCCCGCCGGGCGGCCAGCCCGCCGGATCCAGCTTGCCGGGGTCCGGCGCGCCGGGGCCCCCACCTGCCGAACCTGCCGGGGGGCCTTGACGACCCCGATGCGCCGCGGGATCGTCGGCCAGGGGCACCGGGCGAGCCAGGCGTTCAGCCCATCGCGCTCACGAGGAGGCCGCCGAGCAGGGCGATGATGGCCCCCACCGGCATCCGCGTCTTCCGGGTGGCCCGGTGGGCCGCCAGCAGCACCAGCGCCACCGCCCCGCCGATGATCTGGGAGGCGGCCAGCACCAGCAGCGCCCGCTGCCAGCCGAGCGACGCCCCCAGCAGGGCCATCAGCTTGATGTCGCCCCCCCCCATGGCGCCACGGCTCACCACGGCCACCACCAGCACCACCCCGCCTCCGGCGACGGCGCCCAGCGCCGCCTCCCCGAGCGCCTCCAGCCCGCGCGCGGCGGCCAGGGCGAGCGCGTACGCGAGGGTGGGGAGCGTCACGACGTCCGGGATGATGCGGCTGCGGAGATCCAGCACGGTGACGAGGGCGAGGGCGGCGAGCACCGGCAGCAGCAGCGCCCAGCGCACGCCGGGGCCCAGCCGGCCCAGCGCCAGCAGGGCCAGCAGCGCGGCGATGGCGCACACCCCGGCCAGGGGCAGCGGCCGGCGCACCGCGGCGAGGGCCGCGGCTACCTCGGGCTTGAGGGCCAGGCGGGGGACCCCCCTGGCGACGGCTGGGCGGGGCCCGGGCCGGGCGGGGGCAGCAGGCCCGCGCCCACCCGGTAGGACGCGAGCTGCTCCTCGAACTGGGCGGCGCCGCGCCGGCCGGCCCACTTCACGTGAAAGCCGACCTCCGGCGCGAACCAGTACTCGTCGGCGTCCCCCGCCGCACCTTCTCGCACGACCTTCATGGCCTCGAAGCGCCCCGCCGGCACCTCCACCACCTCGGGGCCCAAGATGGTGAACGTGTCCACAACCTCGCGCTGGCCGGAGCGATCCTCGTAGGTGCCGCGATGCTTCCACCGGCGGCCGGCCTCCATGGGCCACATGAACAGGGGCTGCGGCGGGGTCATGCGCGACTCGACGGTGTCCCGCCTCAGGGTGCCCACCAGGTGGAGGTCGCGGGTGTAGAGGTGGTCGACCTCGCCGATGCGGAGCACGTAGAGCGGGGTGGAGCCGAACATCCGCACCTCGACCATCTCGACGGTGCGGGTGCCCCGGTCGGCGCCGAAGGTCCAGTCGAACGTCCAGCGGTCGCCCGGTCGCCACTCCGGCGGCGCGAGCCAGGCCGGCGCCGGCGGGCCGGCGGGGGGGAGCGTCACCGGCGCCTGCGGCGCGGCGCAGGCCGCGATTCCGAGGGCGAGGGCCCCCACGGCGGTCGATCGGCCCCAGGCCCGGAGGAACCGGCGATCCGACATGTCGGGCGGATGATCGCACGGGGCCGCGCGAAATGGCAAGAAGCCGGACCCGCCGGGGGTCCGGCATGGCACGGGGCTGGCGGCACTGGAGGGCGCGGGCGGGATGGCCCGGCGCCGGAAGGAGGAGCGCGAGATGAAGAACCTGGGGATCGTCGCGATCGCCGTCGGCATCCTGCTGATCCTGCTCACCCTCGCCGGCGTCATCGGTCAGGAGAGCCCGCGGGTGGCCGTGATCGGCGCGGCGGTGATCCTGGTGGTCGGGATCTTCCTGTACCGGCGCCATCCCGCGGGATCGTGACGGCGAGACGCCGTCCCGCGGGCGGGAGGGGCGGGCCCGGGCGCCGCGAGGCCCTTCGCGCATTCCCGCCCGACGGGCGCGGGCCCGAGCACGGGCCGGGATGAGGGGAGCGGCGCGCGGGTGAGGGATGATCCCGCCTCGGGCGCCATGGGGGAGTCGTCATGAAACTGCCGGTCGACGTCTCGAAGCATCTGCACTGGCTGCTGAGCGCGCTCGGGACCGTCCCCGAGGTGGTTTGGGTGGCGGCGGTGGCGGGGCCGCGGCCTGGGCGTTGTCCCGGAGGATCGAGGGGTCCCTGCACCACCGGGACGCCGCCCTGGCCGAGACCATGCACCGCGCCCTGGACGAGCGCGACCAGCGGCTGGCCTACACCCTGACCGACCATCGCCACCAGATCGTCCACCTGATCGAGCGCGCCGTGGCGCGCTTCGAGGAGACGGCGCGCATCCACCACGGGACCCTGCCCGAGGGCTCCCCCGCCGTGCCCATCCCCGAGGGAAACCTCGACCTGGACGAGAAGCTCCACCTGTGGGCGCACCGGACGGCGGAGACCCTCGGAGCCTGGCTGGCCGATCATCCGCGCGAGGCCCGCGCCTGGCGCCTCATCAACCCGGACGGCTTCCGCCTCTGGGCGGCGCGCCTCACGCCGGGGGCGCTCCGCCGGATCTGGCCCGAGGACTTCGCAGCCACCTGATTCCCAGCGGGGCTGCCAGCCCGGGACAGCCGGCACATGTACGGGGGCGCCGGCGGGGGCCCCTCCCTGCCGCCACCCGGCTCTCGAGGCCCTGCCCATGGGCCGCGGCGACCGCCCGCCGCCCCCGGGCGAGCGGCCGCCTCGCCCCCGGACGAGGCCCGGACCGCGGCTGCCGCTCAGCGCTCGGGCTGGACGACCGCCCCCCGGATGTCCTGGCCCGTGGCCACCCACTCGCCCCCGCATCCGCCGATCACCAGCTTGGCGGCATCGCCGTACTGGGTGCCGAGGGTCACGGCCATGGTGACGGTCCAGAGAACGATGCTCCCCACGCAGGTGACGAACTTCCCGGGCGCGGTGAAGAGAATATCGCCGGCGATGGCGAGCGCTGCCGCCTCCTCGCCGCTGGGCGGGTCGGGATACACGGCCTGCTCGCTCCAGGCGCCATGGGTCAGGGGGCCGAGGAAGACCAGCGCGGCCAGCAGCAAGCACTGCCCTCGAGCGCGATTCATGGGTTCGCCCTCCCGGCCCCGAGGCTACCCGCAGGGGTTGCTGTCGGAGCCATCCCGGCGGTGACGGCGACACGGGCGGCCGCTGCCGGCCGCCGCTCGTGCGAGCACACTATCGGCGGGTGGCGGCCCGGTCAAGGGCCGGGACGGCGCGCTCGGCGCGGGCCGTACACCCCCTCTGACCCGGACCGTGTGCGCTCCAGAGGCCCCCATCACCCTTGGCCCTCTCCCTCGGCGA
Source organism: Binatia bacterium (assembly GCA_035544455.1). Taxonomy (GTDB): domain Bacteria; phylum Methylomirabilota; class Methylomirabilia; order Rokubacteriales; family CSP1-6; genus DATKEI01. Next base: position 37,866 of record DATKEI010000078.1, read on the forward strand.
GCGGCGAGGGAGAGGGCGGGGCTTCCTTCGCCCCCGCAGGGGTCGGAATGAGGGGGAGCGTCGCCCGCGCCCGGCGGGCTCGCGGATGGGTCGGGCGGAAACGGTGCCGGGCCCGGGACGGCCGCCGCTCGCGGAGGGGTGCGGAAGGCGGGCGCCTGCGAGGGGACCGGGTCAGAGCGCCTCGATGGCGTTGCTCCGCTCTGTCAGCGAGAGCATCTCCGGCTCCGACGCGTCGGCTCCGACCTCCAGGCCGCTGCTCTCGACGAAGTCCACGCCGGCCACCGTGATGGCCCAGCCGTCGTCGCTCGCCTCGATGAACTTCTTGCCGCGCAGGTACCAGAGCGTGAACTGGGCCTCGTCCACGGAGCACCCGAGCAGCTCGATGATCACCAGGAGCGAGAGCCCGGGCTGGCTCGGCCGGTTTCGGCGCATGTTGTAGAGGGCCTGGAGGAGACCCTGTCGCTGCGCCCGGTGGTCGTCCGGATGGCGCGGCCGCGCGGGCTCCTGCGAGTCCGGAGGCTCCGCGGCTTCCTTGCCGTGGCCGTTGCCGCCGCCGCCCCGCTCGCGGTCGTAGGCGGCGCGCCGCCGCGGATCGGTCAGCACCTTCGCCGCCTCGGCCACCTCCCTGAAGCGATCGACGTCGCCGGTGGCCCGGTTGTCGGGGTGGTAGAGGGCGGCCAGCAGCCGGTAGGCCTTGACGATGACCATGGGGTGAGCGCGAGGGCTCACCTGGAGAACCTCGTAGTAGTCGACAAGCTCGGGCCCGGCCATGGCGTCCTCTCTCCTCCTCGCGGTGCGGTTCGCGCCGCCCTCGCGCGGCCCCCGCGATCGACCTCTTCTCTGCCGTCACTCGCGCATGCAGATATGCAAGCGCGGGGCCGGCGGGTCGCGCCGGAAAAGCAACCTGTTGTCGGCTGGAAGCCGGCCGGGCCGGCTACACGGGTCGAGGCCCCCCGACACGCCTCGAGGACCGGGCTCCCGTGCGACACCCCGGCCGCAGGCCGGATGGTCGCGTCGCGGAGGACCGCGTCCCGGACGGGGTGGCCGGCCGCCGGGCCCGGAGCGGGAGGCTCGCGCCTCTCCGAGCCGCGGCCGGGTCAGCGGGCGTCTCGATCCCCGCGGCCCCGGGGGCTCCCGGCGTCGTCCGGTTCCCCGGGCCCGGGACTGGCCCCGGTGAGGTGATCGGCGATGATCTGCACCTCGCGCGCGATGACGCGCAGGCGCTCGCACACGACCACCAGCAGCAGGCCGATCCCTACCAGCATTGCCAGGCTGAGAGGGTCGAAGGCAGGCCAGGACCGGTGGACGGAGTACAGCAGTCCGATCACCACCACCAGCGCGCCCGCGACGAAGAACACCTCGGTGATGGCCGGCTCGCCGCGCCGCCGCGGCGTCTGGTGCGTCATGGCCCGGACCCGGCTACGTTCATGGTGGCTCCTCGGCGGGAAACGAGAGATCGACAACCCGGTCGCCCTCGCCGCGGCAATACGGGACCCGGTGCGGCAAGCTCCAGGGGCTGCGTCCCGTTGCGACACGGCGAGCCGACGAGCGTTGTCGCGGCAGCCGCCAGTATACAGGCCGGCGGGGGATCACGGCGGCACGCCTTGCCCGGCGAGCGCCCGCCCCTCGTCGAGCAGGGCGCGGGCGAACGCGCCGCCCCGCCGGGCCAGGGACCGTACCTCGGACTCGCTGCAGGCGATCACGTCGCACCCGATCCCGATGCCTTCGAACTCCCGGCGGAGATCGCCCAGGCGCTCCGGAAACGCCGCAGCGCCGTCCCGGACCATCACGAGGAGATCGGCGGCGCGGGCGGGGCATCGCCCGGCGCGAGCGAACCGAAGGGCCGCACATCGGCCACATCGGGGCGGCGTTCCACGACCGCCTGTGCCCGCTCGTGCAGATAGCCCCCTTCGACGGACGCCAGGGGCCGCCTCCGCGGCCGCGACGGCGCGCTCCGCGCCG
>DATKEI010000079.1:0-8602 GCA_035544455.1 Binatia bacterium
GTTCCGCCCGCGGGGACCCGGTGGCGTCCGGCGCTGTGCGCGAGGCGGTGGTCCCGCTGCATCCCGCGAGGAGCACGACGAGAAAGACGGACAGTGCCGGCCGAGCCCTGGCGATCATTCCGCCGTTCATTACACTACCGAGGGCTGTCCGGGCGCACGTTTAAGTTAAGTTCAATCATCATCATCGTCGTCGGGCGTGCCGGGCGGGGTGGCCACGGCGGGCCGGCGGAGGAGCTGGGGCGGGACCGGCAACGTCTGCGGCGCCGGCTGCTGAGCGCCCACACCCGGTGTTTCCGGGACCGCGGCCTGGCCCGGGACAGGTCTCGGTGGGAACCGGCCGACGGGGCGCTGGGGCGCGCCAGGGGCGGGGACCGGAGCCGGCCTCGGCTTCGCTGGGTCGCGCAGGAGGACCACGAGCTCACCCTCCGGCCGCGTGATCACCACCCGATCGGCCGTGATCTTCTCGAGTCGCCCGCCTCCGACCGTGTCGCCCACCTCGTATCCGAATGTCCGCTTGGTGGCAGGATCCTCGAGCCAGGCCCGGCTCCTCGTGTCGTCGATGATGACGCCGTGGAGGATCGGCTTGGGGCCGACCGGAGCTGCCACAGGAGTGGGCGGGGGGGGAGGAGGCGCCTCGCTGCGCTCGGGGCTGAACAGGTTCTTCGCCGGGACCACGGCGTAGGCGGTGATCGGCTCCCCGCGCGCGGGCGGGGCCGCCGGCGTGCCGCCGGGCGCCCGGGAGGGTGCCCGGGTGGACGACCCGGGCGGGACCTGCCGGCGCGAGGAGATCTCTCGTACCAGGAGCGTGCCGAGGCTCACCACCACGAGAGCAATCAGGACGTTCAAGGCGATGATGCGCCTCGACATCAGCTACTCTTTCGGCGCCGCCGTGCCGGGGCGCGGCGGTGCGGGTGCGGGTGGCGGCGCGGCCGGGAGGTATCCGGCGACCGTCACCGTGGTGAGGATGCTGCGCGCCTGGCCCGCAGCCAGGCCCATCGAGGCGACTCTCATCTTGAGGTCCTGAAGGGTCAAGAGCTTTCCCGTCCGATCGAGCTGGTGCAGCAGGGCGGTGGACTCGCGGATGCCCCCGGCCACGGTGATCTCGAGGGCAACCTCCTGGAGACCCTCGCGGTCGGTGGGAGCCAGCACGCGCTCGCTCCGCACCTCTACACCCGTGGCGACGGCCATATCCTTCACGAGCCGCTGGAGTTCCGACGCGGCGAGGGGCGGCGTGGGGCCCGTCAGCAGCCGCTTGGACTCCTCCTCGATCTGCCTGGTGGCCTGCTCGAGCTCGGCGAGGAGCACGGGTTTCTGGGCGACGAGCTCGCGGCGGCGCTGCAGGCTGGCCTCGCGGACGGGGATGAGGTCGGCGGCCGCGCGGCGCCGATCGAGGGCGGGCTCGACCACGTACACATAGACGGCCACCACCAGCGCGGCGCCCACGCCGAGTCCGATCAGCCAGCGCTCGCGACTCGAGATCTGGGTCACCGGGCATCCATCCGCGGGCGATGCGCCTGGCCGTTCACAGGGTCTTTGACGGGCGAGCGCGCGGTCGATTCGCTCATGGCCGTCAATTCCCTCGCGAGCGGCCCTTCGAGCCCCAGGATCGGCGCTCGTGCGTTTGCACCGTCGGCTGGCTCTCGGATTCCCGCTGTCCCTCCGGCGCGGGAGCGACCTGCTGCTCCACCGCACCATCGCGGACCGGCGCGAAGCCCTCGGTCTGCGGAGCGACCTGAGGCGGGACCTGAGCGTTTCCAGGGCCAACCGGGACAGCGGCCCCGGGCGCCGGCGGCGCCCCGGGGGCCGCGCGCGGGCGGACGGGACCGGATCCCGGAGCGGGCGGCGCCACCGGGGCCGGCGAGCCCGCGGTTCCCCGCGGGAGCTCCGCAGTCGCCCCCACGGGTCCGGACTGAGCCGGTCCGTGCGGGCCCACTTCCCAGGCGGCCTTGAGGCGGAATTGCTCCTTGTCGCGACCGCGGGTGACCGGGGAGGTGAACTCCACCCGGTCGAGCCACGTCGTCGCCTCGAGCAGCGGGATCAGCTGATTGGCCGCGCCCGCCTGTCCGGAGATCTCCACGCCCCTGAGATCCGCGCTCAGCGAGCTGATCCACGCGTCCGCCGGAACGGTCTCGGTGAGCTCTCGCAGGAAGGGCAGCGGCCGGAGGGAGCCCCGTTCGGCCGCCGAGATGGTCGACAGCAGCCGTTTCTTCGTCGCGATCTCGCTCCTGATTTGCTCGACGGACCGCACGTCGGCGTCGAGGACCCGGATGGCCGAGCTCAGCCGGTCGAGGTAGCGCTGCTCGCGCCGGGCCCCAACCGCGAAGAGCGCGATGGCCAGGACGAGGGCGATCGCCGCCGTGCCCGCCGTCAGAGCGTACCCCGCCGACAGCCGCCGCGGCCGGATCTCGTGCGGCAACAGGTCCAGATCGGGCCGCCGGGAGCCCAGCGCCACCGCGAGGGCCAGGATCCCGGCCCCGGTGTCCGGCGCCGGCAAGGTCACCAGGAGTGGCGATACCCGCGGAGCCCACGGCGGCGCGGTCGGCGCCACGCCGGCCGCCGAGATCTCCGGGGCGTCCAGGAAGCGAGGCGCGTCGTCCCCGGAGATCCAGAGCGCGTCGTAGGCGGGCCACCGGACGATGGCCGCCGTGGCTGCCGCCTCGGCGGCAAGTGCGGCCGGCTCCGCCGCGGTCACGGTCCGGCTCAGCCGCAGGCGCCCCTGCTGCAGGACGATCAGGTCGGTGGTGGCGCCGACACGATGAGCCCACAGGGTCCGTGCCGGTCGCGGCCCGCGCGCCAGCAGTCCGGGCAGATCGTGACTGGCCACCGTGACGGAGAGCGGCCGCAGCCGGGCCTCGTCGAGAGCCTTGAGCGACTGGTCCACCGCCCGCCGCTCGCACGCCGCGACCAGGAAGGTGACCGCCCCTCCCTTCGGGCCGGGAAGGGGGCACAGGGCCCACGCCATCTCGTCCGGGCTGAAGGGGACGTGCCGCTCGAGCTCGAACCCCACCATCTGCGCGAGGTCCCCGCGCGCCGAGGCCGCGGGCAGCTCGATCGCCTTGACGATCACGCGCGCGCGCCGGAGCCCCACCCGCGCGCGCCGCACATCCAGCTGGCGGCCCTCGATCTCGCTCTTGAGCCCAGCGCCCAGTCCCTCATCGGCGCCATGCCGGAAGTAGACGAGGCTGTCGCCGGTCACGACGGCGCACGCCAGCGACCGGTCGTCCACGAACACGCCGGCACGCGGTCGCCGGACGCGTGCCGGCAGCGCGGTCAGGGGGCTCCGCCCGGTCGCCATGAGAGCACGTTCACGGGATCGCTCGGCAGGGCCCCGGGGAGCGAGGCGGTGGACACCGCCGTCGGGCGCTGCACGATGGCAAGGAGGCGGGAGACCGGCCTGCCGCCGATCCGCCCCTCCGCCTCGATGCGGAAGGTCTGGCTTCCCACCGACAGGCCACGGACCGTACCGAGCTGCCCGGGCACGCCCGGGAATGGTCCCTGGTTCCGCCCCTGCACCACGTACGAGACAAGCGCATCGCCCAGGCCCATCGCCTTGAGCACGGCGGGGGGCGCCGTGTTGATGTTGACGGTGTTGCTGCCGCGCACCGTCGCGAGGTCGCCGAGGCCCGGCCGCTCGGGCGTGGTCCGGTAGATCTCGGGAGTCACGCCGTTGATCTGGAGCAGCTCGGCCACGTCCTGGAGATTGCCGTTGCGCGCCCGGTAGGGCGTGGGCCGCTTCAGGTACGTGTCCTCGCTCTCCGCCCCGTTGATCAGGAACAGGTCGTCGGCGTCCTTCCAGTCCGTCAGGGAGTCGCGGATGGTGTCGCGCACGCGCGGATCCAGGTTGAGCGCGAGCAGCAGGCGATCGACCACGTCCGGCGTCGCGAGGTTGAGGTTGATCCGGGAGTCCTCGTCGGTGATGCGGTAGGAGAACTCCCCGGGCCCCAGCGGCACCCGCGTCCGGGGCATCGGTGGGAGCCGGAGCGGCACCGTCTGTCCCGCCGGAAGCTGGTAGAAGGCCAGGCTGCCGTCCTCGTCCAGCCCCTGGATGGAGGACTCGCTCAGGATCTCCCGGATCGCCTGCTCGACCCCGGCCTCGGCGAGGTGAGCGCCGAGGATCCCCTCCTTGTAGGCGCGGACCGCCGCCGCTTCAAGTCGCATGGAGAGCGCGAGCTCGGTCACCACGCTCCCGAGCAAGGCCAGGACGAGAAGCACGGCGACCAGGGCGAAGCCGCGGCGGTCGCGAGTCACGGGGTGGAGGCCCGGAGAGACACCGTGAAGGGTGGATGGGTCACAGACTGACCGCCGCGCGTGATCTCGGTCAGCGTGACCTCGACCGCGCGGGGGATGCTGCCCCCGGGCACGCTGTCCACGAGCGTGCCGCCCCCGAGTCCGCTGCTGCCTCGCCCGGTCGCGCTGCCCGAGAGTGTGCCGCTCCCGGGTGCGCGGCCCCTTCGCCCGGGTGCGGTACCCCCGAGCGCACTGCCCCCGAGCGTACTGCCCCCGGACGGGGCGCTGCCGGGCGGGATGCTGCCGGACCTGGCGCTCCCGGACACGCTGCCCTGGGACGTGCTGCTCCCGGACGCTTCGATGCCGGACGCGCTCGCGTCCGAAGACACTTCCCAGGTGTCGGTCCAGGTGCCGTCCTCGGGACGGAGATAGCGGAACCGGACGGAAGCGATGGAGGAATCGGTCAGGCTGGGCTCGACCTCCTCGAAGGGCTCGAAGTTTGGCATCGCCTTCTGCCGGATCACGAGACCGGGACCCGCCCCTTGCCCGGCAATCGTCACCGCCGTGAAGGCGACCCCGGTGCTGGCGGGAAGCGGGGGATTCACCGTGACGAACTGCACCGCCCCCGGCCCTCCCCGGAACTGCAGGGACGCCTGCTCGCCCTGCCGGGCCACGCCGAGGTAGGCCTGGGCGCCGGCGAGCGCGCCAGCGATCACGACCTGGAGGTTGCGGGTGTGCGCGAGGCTCTCGATGCGGTCCTCGCCCTGGCGCCACGCGGCGATGCCGACGCGCAGCCCGCCGAAAGCGAGCGTGAGCACCGCCGCGACGATGGTGAGCGCGAGCAGGACCTCGAGGAGCGTGAACCCGCCTCGCCCGGCCCGGGTCATCGCCCCACTCCTGCGCCGCTGAACGGCGTCCGGCCCGAGCTCGAGCCGGGGGTGCCGCCGAGGGGCGAGGCGCCGGACGAGCCGGAGCTCCCGCCCCCCCTCCGCCCCGGCAGGGCCTGGGGCGTGACCTGACTCCCAGGAGGCCCGGCGCCTGTCTGGACGTCGCTGAGCGGGCCTGGCACCGAGGCGCGCATGGTGGCGAGCTCGACCGCGCGGCCTCCATTCCAGCGGACCGCGACAGACACGGTGAAGAGCTGGGGGCTGAGGCCGCCGCGCCGATCCAGCTCGCCGGGAGTCTCCACGAGGGAGACCTTCCGCTCCCACGTGTACGATCCCACGGTCCCGCCATCGATCCCCTCGACCGGGGCCGCCTGCTCCCGGGCCAGGCGATCGGCGAGGCCCGCCGCGCCGACGTGTTCCTCGGTGAGCTTGAGCAGGCGCAGCGACTGGGAGGTGAGCTGCAGCACCCCCGCCACCGCGATGCCCACGATGGCGAGCGCGACCAGCACCTCGAGCAGCGTGAAGCCGGCGCTCTGCCCGACGCCGCCGAACGCCTGGGGACGCGGCCTCACGACTCCACGCGTCGATTGCTGACGCGTCCGGAAAGGGGGTCCACGCGGACCCGGTAGAGGAGGCGCCCCGCGCCCTCCACCAGGAAGGCCCCGCCGCTGGAGCGCCCCTCGGGCAGGAAGGTCACGGCGCTGGCATCGCGCGGCTCGCGCGCGAGCCGCGTGGACGAGCGCACTTCACGCGAGGCCTTGACGGTCTCGCTGTCGCCGGAGGTCAGGAGCAGCCCCTGGCCGTCCGGATCGACCTGGACCCGATGCACCTCGCGCTTGGCGATGGCCTGCTCGCGCGCATGGCGGAGAAAGGCGGCGACGGCGGCGACGTCGGCGCGGGCCCGGATCGTGTCGGTGGCGCGCCCGATGCTGGGCCCCACGAGTCCCAGGGCGAGCCCGACGATGAGGAGCACCACCGCGAGCTCGATGAGGGTAAACCCCCGCGCGCGGCGATTCACTGCGCCTGCTCCGTCCAGGAGGTGACGTCGGCGTTCTCGCCCTCTCCGCCCGGCACGCTGTCCGCGCCGCTGCTCCAGATGTCGAAGTCGCCGTGGTCCCCCGGGCAGCACTTGTACTGGTACGGATTGCCCCAGGGATCGCGCGGGACGTTGTTCTTCCGGAGGTACGGCCCGTTCCAGTTCGCCACGCTGGGGTTGACGATGAGCGCTTCGAGGCCGGGCTGGCTCGGCGGATACGAGCCGACGTCGAGGCGGTACTGGTCGAGGGCGGCGCCGAAGAGCTCGATCTGGGCCCGTGCCGCCGCTTGCTTGGACTGCCCGACACGGCCGAACAGGCGAGGGCCCACGAGCCCCGCCAGCAGCCCGAGGATGATGATCACGACGAGCAGCTCGATCAGCGTGAAGCCGCCTTCGCCGAGGAGCCAGGATCGGGTGCCGGTGCGCGGCTCGCGCCGTCGCGCAGTGGGGCGGGTGGAGAACACGCGAGGATTATCCCCCTGCCCCGGGAGGGCGTCAAACTTTCGGGCCGCCCGCTCGTGGCGACGGACTTCTGAGTCAGGACACGGGTCTGGCTAGCGGCGTCTGAAGAGCGAGGGGCTCTGGCTGGTGGCGATGGCGATGCGCGCGGACACTCCGACATTGCCGGCGGCGTCGTAGGCCCTGGCCTCCAGCAGGTAGCTCCCGCTGGTCTTGGTGTTCGAGTTCCACACCAGGGACCACGGCGCCGCCGTGTCGGTCGCGACCCGGACGCCGTCCACCCAGAGCTCGACGCGGGTGACGCCCACGTTGTCGCTGGCGGCGACGGACACGCTGGAGGTGCCGCTGCCAGACCCGGATGTCCACGCGGTGATGGCGACGGCCGGCGGGGTGACGTCCGCGGGCGGCGGGCTCGGCTTGGCGGGGGCGACGGCCCGGGCCTCCGTCTCGACGACGGACCCGGCGGCGGCGGCGACGGCCCGATAGGCGTTGACGCGGCCGAATCCGAAGCTTGGGTCCCAGCCGGCGGTGCCGCGGTCGTCGGTGTTGGCCTTGAGGAGCTGCTCGATCTGGGTCGGGCTCAGGTCAGAGTTGGCGGCCATCATGAGGGCGACGACCCCGGCCGTGATGGGGCTGGCGAAGGACGTGCCGGACACGCTGACGTAGTGGCCCCCACGACTGGTGGTGAGGATGCCGGCGCCGGGCGCGGCGACGTCGACGAAGTTGCCCCGGCTGGACCAGCTGGCCAGGGTGTCGCCGGAGCTGGTGGCGGAGACCGAGATGATCTCCGGGGCCTCGGGCGTGGCGTCGAAGCAGCCGCAGTTGCCGGCGGCGGCGACGACGACGGCGCCCTGACCGCGGGCGTACTGGGCCGCGCTGCGGATGGCGCTGCTGGCCGCGATTCCGGCGAAGCTCATGTTCATGACCCTGGCGCCGTTGTCGGCGGCCCAGACGAGCCCGCTGGCCAGGGTCGAGTAGTAGGCGTACCCGGCGGAGTCGCTGACGCGGATGGGCATGATGTGGCTTTCCATGGCGACGCCCGCGACGCCCAGGCCGTTGTGACCGGCGGCGGCGGCGGCGCCGGCGACCCGCGTGCCGTGGCCGAAGACGTCGGCCGTGTTCGCGGTGTTGTCGTAGAAGTTCCAGCCGGGGACGAGCCGCCCGGCGAGATCGGGATGCGAAGCCTCCACGCCGCTGTCGAGGACCGCGATGACGATGGCGGAGGAGCCGGTGGTGATGTCCCACGCCCGGGGAGCGTCGATGGCGGGGAGATGCCACTGGGAGGGAAACGACGGGTCATTGGGGGTGAAGGCGTGGGGGACCCGGCGGTTGCGCTCGACGAACATGACGCCGGGCTGGCGGCGCAGGCGCTGCTCCATGGCCGGCAGGCGGGCGGCGTTGACGCGGATCCGGTGGACGTTGAGCCGCCAGAGGCGCTCGAGCTTCGTGGCGCCCTCGGCCCGGTAGATGCCCTCGGCCTGGCTCGGTGCGACGGTGCTGTCGAAGCCGACGAGCAGCTCGTCGGGGATGGCGTCGCCGGCATCGGATCCGGCCGCGCCCGCGGGCATCGGAGCGAAGGCGCTCGCGGCGACAAGCGTTACGAAGAGGAGCCGCGCGATCGTGCGGGCGCGGCGGCGAATGAACAGGACGCTGGGCATTTCACTCACTCCTGGGGCTGCTGAGGCCGGGACGAGAGTCTCGGTGCTCTCGCTCGTACGCAAGCCTGGAGTGCAACGGCGCGGCCACGCTCGGGAGCGCTCGCAAGCGGGCGTGCCTTCAGCCCTTTCGCCGGCGCGCCGGCTGGCCCGTGGTCAAGGAACGTCACATCGAGCGCGCGAACGGTCACCTCGGGCCCGGCCGGTGGCCCGAGTCAGCCTCCACGCCAACCGGCGCCGTCAGTCGACGAACGTTCGCCCCGGGACTCTGGTGTGCTGAGTCAGAAATGTGCCGACAAAGCGCCGGGTGGGGTGGGGGTCCTCCCCGCGGGACACGC
>DATKEI010000080.1:0-10894 GCA_035544455.1 Binatia bacterium
GTCATCGCGGTTCCTCGCCCCGGAGGAGGAATAGGTCAGGGTGAGGGGGGCGCTCCGGAGCCGAAGGTGCGCATGGTCCGCCAGAGGGTGGCGGGATCGCCGTCGGCGGACACGGGCAGGACGACGGTGTGGGTCAGCCCGGCGCGGGCAAACTCCGCGAAGCGATCGCGGCACGCGGCCTCGTCTCCGAGGGCGGTGATGCCCTCCAGCATGCGGGGCGAGATGTGGCTCACCGCCCCCGCCCGGTCGCCCGCGCGCCAGGCCGCGTTGACGCGCTCGACCTCGTCGGCGTAGCCGGAATCGGCGAAGAAGCGCGCGTACGAGTCGACGATGGCGTACCCGGTGATGTCGCGCGCCAGGTGCTGGCGGGCCGGCTCCGGTGCGTCGGTCACCGACGTGCGCACGTAGGCGGCGAGCTCGAGGTCGGCGAGCGAGCGGCCGGCGCGGCGAGCGCCCGCCTCCACGCGGGCGAGGGCGGCGGGCACCGCCGCCGGCGCGATCCAGTTGAGCAGGACGCCGTCGGCGATCTCGCCGGCCAGCTCGAGCATGCGCGGCCCGAGGGCGGCGAGATAGATCCGCACCGGCTCGCGCGGCGGCGCCATGGCGAGGCGGAATCCCCGGGCGCGATAGAAGCGGCCGTCGAACGTGACGCGCTCTCCGGTCAGGATGCGCCGGATGACCTCGACCGCCTCGCGGAGCTGGGCGACGGGGCGCTCGAAGGGCAGGCCGTACCAGTCGCCCACGATGATCCGGCTCGAGACGCCAAGCCCGAGGGCGACGCGCCCGGGGGCGAGGTGGCCGAGCGTGGCCGCGGTCATGGCGAGGACGTGGGGCGTCCGCGTCTGCACCGGGATGATCCCGTTGGCGACGCGGAGGCGCTCGGTGTGGGTGGCCACCACGCTCATGGTGGTCACCGCGTCCGACCCCGAGGTCTCTCCCGACCAGACCGTCGAGTACCCGCGCGTCTCGGCCTCGCGCACGAACCGGACGTACTCGTCGAGGGCAAAGGGACGCAGGAGCGAGGTCGCGAGCCCGATGCTGGCCATGGCGCGCCATGCTACCACGCGCCCGACCCGCGCCTCGGCGCCGCCGCTGCAACCGCGGACACGGTCGAGCGACCAGCCGCGGCGGTCGGCCTCTAGCCCGGACGATGCTGCGTGAACAAACGCCCACCCTCACCCCAACCCTCTCCCTCTCCGAGGGCGAGGGAGTCGGTGCGGTTCCCTCGCCCCCTCCGGGGGAGCCGGGGGAGAGGGTCAGGGTGACGGGGCGCGCAGGAGCGGAAGGGCACGTTCATGAACAGGTCGCGCGCTCCATAGGCCGTCATGATTCGGCGTGATCCCTACGGTGGGCTTCTACGAGGGAACACGCCGGACATCCCTCCGAATCCTGGGGGACCATTTAGCGCACCGCCCGCGCGGCTGACACGGGAGCGGGGGCCGGGGCGGGCGCGGAGCTCGGGACGTCCGGCAGCAGTGACACGAAGAGCGTCGTGAGCCCGGAGATGCCCGTCATGATCAGGAGCAACGTCGTGAACCCCGCCGCCTTCACCGTCGGCCCGAGGGCATAGACGGCGAGGGCGCTGACCCCGAACGAGACGGCCAGCCGCATCCCCGACACCCGGGAGCGCATGCGGTCGTCCACGTACCGGACGATCATGGCGTCGATGAAGGGGATGGCGCCGAAGACGAACACCATGAAGACGAGGACGAACGCGTAGAGCACCCACCCCTGGGCCTGGGCGGCCAGAAAAAACAGCGGCACCTGCGCAGCCACGATGGGCAGGTACACCCACTTGAGCGGGAAGCGGTCGATCAGCTTGCCGACCACGAGCTGCGCGAGCGACGCCACCGTGTACACCACGGCGAGCAGGACGCCGAGCGCGGCGGGATCGTCGACCAGGCCGCGCAGCCGCTCGGCCAGGAGCTGCCCGTTCCCGTTGGTCGTGAAGTTGAAGATCATGCTGCCGGACACGGCGGCCAGGGTCATGACCAGGAACACGCGCATCATGACCGACGCCGGCAGGTCGACCGAGCGCTTCGGCCTCCGGGCCGGGGCCTGCTCCTCGCGGGGCACCAGGGCCGCGAACAGTCCGCCGCACACCAGGGCGATCGCCGCGGGCACGGCGAAGGCCAGCCGCCAGCCGAAGTGCTGTACGAGGAACCCCGTGAGGATGGCGGCGCCCGCAATGCCGAGGTTTCCGGCGAGCCCGTTCACCCCGATGGTGAAGCCCGGGCGCGCCGCGTTCTGGACGAGCATGGGAATGCCCACCGGATGGTAGATCGAGGCAAAGATGCCCATGAGCGTCAGCGCCAGCGCCAGCGACCAGGGTCCGCGGGTCAGCGCGACCAGGAGCCCCGAGAGCCCGATCCCGAGGAAGAAGACGATCATCATGACGCGCCGGCCCCAGAGGTCGCCGAGCCGGCCCGCCGGCAGCGAGCCCAGGCCGAACATGACGAATGCCCCGACGGTGTAGGGCATCAGGTCGGGCCAGGCCATGCCCCACTCCAGGGCGATCGCCGACACGGCGGTGGCGAAGATCAGCAGGAAGAGGTGGTCCAGCGCATGTCCCGCGTTCAGCAGGAGCGCGGTCGAGCTCGTGTTCGACATCGGTGCCTCCCCCGGGGCCTGTTCCGAGCCGCCCCGGCGCGCCGGGGCCGCTCCTGGCGGCGCGCTCGCAGTCTACAACGACCGGGGTCGGCCGGGAGGCTCATGGCCCCGGCCGGGCCAGGCGCTCCTCGATCTCCGCGGACACCTCGGGAGCAACCGACGTGAAGCGCACCCGGAACCCGCCCGCGATGTCGCCAACCACCTTCGCGTAGAGCTCGCCGGCCCGCTCCGCGCCCCGCTCGTCCAGGAGCCAGATCTTCACGTTGCTCAGGGGCTCGACCGCCTGCGCGGCGGCGATCTCCGCTCCGCGCCGGGACAGGCGCAGGAGGCGGCCGGGAAAGACGCTCCGGCCGACGTGCTTTTCCTCCAGCACGGCGAAGCGCACGGGTATGGCCACGTCGGGCGCCACCGGCACGTCCTCGAGCGAGCCGAGAGCCAGGTCGTGCGGCGCGCCGATGCCGACGACGTCGTGGACGGCGAGGCTTTCCCGCGCGCCTTTGGGCTCGATGCGCAGCTGCCCCTGCACCGTCAGCTCAGCGGAGACCGCGCGCCGCGTGTCCTCGGAGATCAGGACCTGTCCGCCGGTGGTGTAGGACTCGATCCGGCTGGCGAGGTTGACGGGCGTGCCGACCACCGTGTACTTGGCGCGCCGGGCGGAGCCGATGTTCCCCACGATGACCTGGCCGGTGTGGAGCCCGATCCCCATCTCGGCGGTGAGCAGCCCCCGGGCGCATCGCTCGCTGGAGAAGTCCCGCATGGCGATCTGCATCGCCAGGGCGCAGGCCACCGCGCGCTCGGCGTCGTCGGCGGCCGACGTCGGGGCGCCGAAGATCACGAGGATCCCGTCGCCCATGATCTCGTTGATGGTCCCCCGGTAGCGGAGGATCAGCTCGACCATGCGCTCGAAGTAGTCGTTGAGGTAGGCCACGACCTCCTCGGGATCGAGGCGACCGGCCAGGGCGGTGAAGCCCCGGAGATCGGTGATCATGATCGTGACCGTGCGGGCCTCCCCGCCCAGGCGCAGGGCCTCGGGAGCGCCGAGGAGCGCCGCCACCACATCGTCCGACACGTACCGGCCGAACGTGTCGCGGATGAAGGCGTTTCTCGCCTCGAGCTGCTTGAGCTCGGTCAGGTTGTGGGCCGCCCACACCACGCCGCCCGTCCCGCTGGCGCTCCCCGGCATGAGCGCGCTCGAGAAGAGCACGGGCACGTCCCGCCCGTCCACGATGCGGTAGACGACCTCGCGCCCGGCGATGCTGCCGAGGCGCACGACCTCTTCCAGCCACAGCGCGGCCCGGCGGCTGCCCTGGCCAGGAGTGGCGATCTCGGGGATGAGCTCGCCGATGCGCTGTCCGAGGATCGCCTCCTCCGGCTGGTCGATGAGGGCGCACGCCGACGGGTTGGCGGTGACGACCACGGCCTCGCGCCAGTCGCCGTCGGCCGGGGGCCGCACCACGATCACGGCGTCGTTCATGGAGGTCAGGATGCTGCTCACGTAGTCGCGCGAGACCGTGGTCTCCTGCAGATCGTCCGCCATCTGGTTGAAGGCGGCTGCGATCTGCCCGACCTCGTCCCGCCGACCCACGGCAACGCGATGATCGAGGTTGCCCCGGCCGAGCCGCCGCATGCCGTCCATCAGCCGCAGGAGAGGCCGCGTCAGCCCTGTCCCGAGGACGAGGGCCAGGGCGCCCACGAGCAGGGCGATGACGACGCCGGTCACGGCGGCCTCGGTGCGCAGCGCCACGGCCGGGGCCAGGGCCTCGGCGACGTCGATCTGGGCGACGATTCCCCAGTGAACGCCGGGAACGTCGACCGGCGCGTACGCGGTGATGACCGGCACGCCCCGGTAGTCGGCGCCGATCCCGCTGGCGGCGGAGCCGGCCAGGGCCGCGTCGGCGGCGGCGGATTCCACCCGCTCGAACAGGATGGTGCTCCGGTGGCGCGCGATGAGCTGGCGCACGCGCTCCGGCACGCCCCGCCGGGCCAGGACGCGGAGGTAGTCCTCCGGGGCCTCGACCATGAAGCGCGAGTTGGTCCGCATGCGGTGATCGGGCCCGACGAGGTAGGTCTCTCCGGTCCGCCCGAGGCCCCCTGCCCGCCAGCTCCCGCCGCCGGTCATCAGCCGGTCGAGCGGCGCCACCGCCAGCTCCACCGCGAGCACGCCGAGCCGCTCCCCGCCGACGAGGATGGGTGCCGCCATGAAGGCGTTCGGCTCACTCTCGGACGGCACGTAGTGCTCGAAGTCCACCAGCGTCACCGCGGTGGCGTCGGGCGCCTCCCGAGCCTGGCGGAAGGCGCTGGCAAGGCCTGTGTCGCGGTAGGGACCGGTGAGCAGGCTCGTGCCCAGGTCCGCCTCCCGCTCGATGGTGTACACGATGCGCCCCGTCTCCTGGTCGATGAGGTAGATGTCGTGGACGCCGAGCCGCCCGACGAGACGCCGCAGCGGGGGATCGAGGCTCGCCACCGCCTCCGCATAGGGGCCGGCGTACCGCGCGGCCTGTTGCCGGTCGACGGCAGTGCCGGCCTCGGGCCGCGCTGGCTCGGCGAGCACGTACAGCACCTGCAGGACGAGGGCGGCCGTATCGCGAGGCACCAGGACGGCCTCGGTGAGGGACGTCCCCTCGCCGTGGTCGAGATGGGGGGCGAGGCGCTCGCGGTGGACGCGGGCGATGCCCTCGCGATACTCCGCGATCAGGGACGGCGGGATGTCAGTGACCCGTCGCTCGAGGTCGGCAAAGGCGGCGGCGAAGCGCCGCATGGCGTCCCCGATCAGCCGGCTCTCGGCGAGGGTGGCGGTCTCGAGGCGCCGCTGCGCGAAGTAGGACTCCATGGCCCGGCGGCGCTCCTCGCGCACGGAGGTGAGCTGATTGACGGCCGCCGCCTCCAGCGCGCTGCGCGCCCGGCGGTAGCCCTCCCACCCCGTGACGGCGACGGCGAGGGCTCCCACGCTCACCAGGGCGAGGACCAGCTTGAAGCGGAGGCCGCCGGGCCTCAATCCGCGAGCCGCGCCCGGGTGACGAAGTAGCGCGTGTCTCCGAAGCAGCGCGTCGGGATCCCGCGATGCTCCTCGTAGTGCAGGACCACGCGCCGGCCCATCATCGTCTCGAGCCCCGGCACGAGGGCGGGATCGCGCACGGTGAAGTGCCAGATCGTCGGGGCGACCCCGGGGATGATGAACAGGGCCAACTCGCCCTCGTAGGTCTTGCAGATCCAGCCGCGATGGGAGAGCTTCTGGAGGACTCCGGCGCGCTCGCCCTCGGAATAGCTCCAGCTGAGGACGGCCAGGAGGTACAACCCGCCGAGGGCGGCGACCGCGCCGACGATGACCGCGGCGGTCAGCCACCCTCTCCCGGACCGGCGCGGCAGCGGGCTTCCGGCAGCGACGGCCATGCTGGCGTCAGCCTATCACAGCCTCCAGACGCTGCCGCGTGGGACAGGAGCGGGCCCCGGGCCTGGTATCGCGACCCCGACGCCCGTACTATTCGAGCTACGTGGACATCCGTCCGTCCTCGCCGGACGGGCGACCCGACCCCAGGAGGTTTCCCGTGCACGACCTCGTGATCGACAACGCCCACATCGTGGACGGCCTCGGAACCCCGGCCCACCCTGGCAGCCTCGCCGTGGCGCAGGCGCGCATCGCCGGCGTCAGCGCCGATCCCACCGGCCGCGACCTGGGCCCGGCGCGCGAGCGCGTGGATGCGCGCGGCCTCGTCCTGGCGCCGGGCATCATCGACATCCACACCCACTACGACGCCCAGCTCACCTGGGACCCCTACGCCACCCCATCCAGCGCCCTCGGCGTGACAACGGTCGTGATCGGCAACTGCGGCTTCACCATCGCCCCCTGCCACGAGCGCCACCGGGATCTGATCCTGCGCAACCTCACCCACGTGGAGGGCATGTCCCTCGAGGCCCTGCGCGCCGGCGTCAGCTGGGACTTCGAGACCTACCCGGAGTATCTCCAGGCCCTCGAGCGCCGCGGGTCGGTGGTCAACGTGGCCTCGTACGTCGGCCACTCCTCGGTCCGGACGTACGTGCTCGGCGAGGACGCGAGCCGCCGCGCCGCCACCCCCGCCGAGGTTGCGGAGATGCGGCGGATCGTGCTCGAGGCCCTCCGCGCCGGCGCCATCGGGTTCGCCACCTCCACCCTCGAGCAGCACAACGGCGAGAACGGCATCCCCATGCCCTCTCGCCTGGCCGACGAGGCGGAGATGCTGGCCCTGACCTCCGCCCTGGGCGAGGCCGGCCGCGGCCTGTTCATGCTGACCAAGGGCATGAAGACCACGGTGCCCTGGCTGGAGGAGATCGCCGCGCGCAGCGGGCGACCGGTGATGATCGCGGCGATGTTCGTCGACCCCGGCGACCCCGCGCGCGTCTTCCGCGAGATCGGCGAGATCGAGGCCGCCCGCGGGCGCGGGCGCGAGCTCTGGGCGCAGGTCGGGTGCTTTCCCCTTGGCATGGAGTTCACCCTGCGGCATCCCTACCCTCTGGAGGCCCTGCTCGCATGGCGGCCGGCCATCGAGGCCAGGAGCGAGGAGCAGTTTCGCCGCGTGCTCGGCGACCCGAGCTTCCGCAAGGCGATCAAGGCCGAGCTCGACATCCCGGGCGTGCCCAACCGCTTCAGCAGCCAGACGTGGCCGCACCTCTCGGTGATGGAGGCGACGCGCCCCGAGCACCGGGCGCTCATCGGCACGACGATCGGCCAGCTCGCCCGGGAGTCCGGGCGCGATCCCGTCGACTGCTTCCTCGACATCGGCCTCGCCGACCTGGACCTGATGTTCGACTGCCGGCTCTTCAACACCGATGAGAACGAGGTGCGCACGCTGCTCCGCCACCCTCACGCCGCCGTCGCCCTGTCCGACGCGGGCGCGCACCTGTCCTTCCTGTGCGACGCGGGCTTCGGCCTCCACCTTCTCGGGCACTGGGTGCGGGAGCGCGGCGACCTCGGGCTGGAGGAGGCGGTCCGCCGGGTCACGAGCGACGTGGCCCGCGCCACCCGCATCCGCGATCGCGGCCGGCTCGTCCCGGGGGCCTTTGCCGACCTCATGCTCTTCGACCCGGCCACGGTCGGCCGTGGGGCAAAGCGCCGGGTGAGCGACCTGCCGACGGGGGCGACCCGGCTCGACACCCCGGCCGTGGGCCTGGACGGCGTCTGGGTGAACGGCACGCGCATCGCCGACGAGCACGGCCCGATCCGCACCGAGCGCCGGCCCGGCTCCCTGCTGCGAGAGTTCTCGGCATGACGGCCCGGGGGACCGGCCGGGCCCCGGAGGGCACACCCCTCGAGTTCGAGACGATCGCCGGGCTCGGCGCCCGGTTCCGCTCCGGCGCGCTCAGCCCCGTCGATGCGACGGCGGCGCTGCTCGACCGCATCGCCGCGCTCGACGGCCGCCTGCACGCCTTCATCGCCGTCACGCGGGAGCGCGCCATGGCCGCGGCGCGCGCCGCCGCCATCGCCCTGCGCGCGGGCCAGGACCTCGGCCCGCTGCACGGCATCCCCTACGCGGCCAAGGACCTCTACGACGTCAAGGACGTGGCCACCACCGCCGGCACCCGCCTCCTCGCCGACAACATCGCCGGGCAGGACTGCGCGGTGGTGCGGCGGCTGTCGGCGGCGGGCATGGTCCTGCTCGGCAAGACCTACACCGTCCAGTTCGCCTTCGGGGGTGTCGGCATCAACCACGACCAGGGCACGCCCCACAACCCCTGGCATCGGACCCCTCACGCCCCCGGCGGCTCGTCGAGCGGCAGCGCGGTGGCGGTGGCGGCGGGGCTGGCCCCGATGGGGCTCGGCAGCGATACCGGGGGCTCGGTCCGGATCCCTGCCGCCCTGTGCGGCACGGTTGGCCTGAAGACCACGGTGGGGCGGATCAGCCGCGCCGGCGTCTACCCTCTCTCGTGGACCCTCGACAGCGTCGGGCCCCTGACACGCTCGGTGGAGGACGCCGCCCTCGTGCACCAGGCCCTGCAGGGCGAGGACCCAGCGGACGAGACCACGGTCGGGATCGCGCCACAGGACGTCCTGTCGACCCTCAAGGTCGGCGTGAAAGGCCTGCGCGTGGCCTTTGCGGAGACCGTGTTCTTCGACGGCGTGGAGCCCGGGCTGGAGAAGGCGGTGCGCGAGGCCGGCCGCGTGCTGCGGGACCTCGGTGCCCACGTCGACCGGATGGACGTGCCGGAGGTCGCGGAGACCCATGCCGAGCAGCACCGGGCGCTGATGGTGGCGGCCGAGGCCTGCGTCGCGAACCGCCGCCTGCTCGACAACCACCTCGGCGAGCTCGACCCCATCGTGTCGAGCCGGATGGTGCTGGGCCGGACCCTCGGCGCCAGCGACTACGTCGCCCAGCTCCGCGAATGGGCCGGGCGGCGCGCGCGCATCCAGGAGACGCTGCGCGACGTCGACGCCCTGCTCGTCCCGACCACGAT
This sequence comes from Binatia bacterium, assembly GCA_035544455.1. GTDB lineage: Bacteria > Methylomirabilota > Methylomirabilia > Rokubacteriales > CSP1-6 > DATKEI01. The sequence goes on from DATKEI010000080.1 coordinate 9,037, forward strand.
GGTGGCGGCCCGGCCGGTGGCCGACATCGACACCAGCCCCGAGCGCTACATGGACCACAACATGAAGTACCTCCGGAACACCTCGCTCGGGAACGTGCTGAACCTGTGCGGCGTGTCCCTGCCCTGTGGCTTCACCGGGGACGGCCTGCCCCTCGGGCTCATGATCTACGCGCGGCCGTTTCGCGAGGACCTGGCCCTGCGCGTGGCCCGCGCCTACGAGCAGGCGACGGAGTGGCACCGCCGCCGCCCCGACCTCGCCTGGGCCGCCGCCGGCGGATAGCGGCCCGAGCGCGGGCGCTTCCCGAACGTCGGAGCCGTTCGTGGCTGGCGCGCGACCCCGAGGCCCGCGCCGGGTGAGCTATCCTCTGATGTCGTGCAATGGCGCGCATGGCGGAGGGGGGCGGGCATGCGAGGGGGGGGACGGAGATGGGCGGCCGGAACACTGGCCGTCGCCGCACTGGCCGCGCTGCCGGCGGGGGAGCGTCCCGCCCGCCCGCTCGCGGCCGCCGAGCGGGCCCCCTGTCGCGTGCTGCGGGTCTTCGACGGCGACACCATCGCCGTCCGGTGCTCCGGCCGCGCGGATCGCGTGCGGTACATCGGGATCAACGCGCCGGAGACTCACCATCCGACGCGCGGCCAGGAGCCGGGGGGCCGCGAGGCCACGGCGGCCAACGTGCGGCTCGTCGGCGGGCGAACGGTCCGCCTGGAGACCGACGTCCAGGTCCGCGACGTCCACGACCGGCTGCTCGCCTACGTGTGGGTACGTGAGCCGGGGGGGCGCGAGGTCATGGCCAACGCCCGCATGCTCGCTCTCGGCTACGCCCGGCTCATGACCATTCCGCCCAACGTGCGCCACGTGAAGCAGTTCGTGGAGCTCCAGCAGGAGGCGCGCCGGGCCGGCCGAGGCCTGTGGTCGGTGTGGTCCTCCCCCGGCGGCGCTCGGACCGGGGATCGTCCCCGCCCTTGACGGGCCGACCGACCCCCGGTCCGGCCCTCCGCTCGTGACCCTCGTTTCGTGATCGCGTGAACTGGTTCGCGCTCTCGCTCGGCGCCGCCGTCACCCAGGCCGCCCAGTTCGCGGTGGTGAAGGGGCGCGCCCGCGACATCCCGCCCCTGGTCATCGTGACCTGGACGCAGGCGGTGGCCTGCGCGGGCTGGGGCGCCTTCTTCCTCCTCACCGGTCACTCGCTGGTGGCAGCCGGCCCGGCGTGGCCGGCCGTGATCGGCTCCTCGGTGCTCGTGCTCGGCATGAGCGGCCTGCTGGCGCGGGCCAGCGCGCGCGGCGACATCTCCATCGTCGGGCCGATCCTGGCGCTCAGCCCCGTGTTCACCGTGCTGCCCGACGCCGCCCTCTCCGGCACGCTGCCGAGCCCTCTCGGCTGGCTCGGCCTCGGGCTCTCGCTCGTGGGCACGATGAGCCTGTCCGGGGGCGCGTCGATGCTCGGCCGGCTCCGCGCGCTCTTCGGTCGCCCCGACGCCATGGACGCGCTCGGCGCCGCATTCCTCCTGGGCTTCGTGGCTGCCCTGGATCGCTGGGGGGCCCTGGCCATCGGCACGCCGAGCTACCTCCTGTACTCGCACGGCCTGACCGCCCTCGTCGCCCTCGCCATCGCCGCCGTCGCGGCGCCCCGGGGGCTGGCCGGGAGCACGACGCCACGCAACGTCGTGACCGTGGTGAGCCACGGCCTCCTTGCCTTCGCCGGGACGGGCATGCAGACGAGCGCGCTGACGATGGCCCCGGCCTCGTACGTGAACGCGATCCGTCGCATGTCGGCGGTGATCGCGGTGCTGCTGGGGCGCGCCCTCTTCCGCGAGCCCGAGGTGGGCCGCCGCCTCACCGCCGCGGTCCTCGCCTGCG
>DATKEI010000081.1:0-15756 GCA_035544455.1 Binatia bacterium
TGCTGGACATGGGTATCCCGGCCTTCCTGGTCGCCTCCTCCCTGACGCTGATCCTGGCCCAGCGCCTGGGCCGCCGCATCTGCCGCGACTGCAAGCAGCCCTACGAGACCGACGAGGACAACCTCACCCCCTACGGCTACATCCCCACCGGGGCCGGCCGCCTCACCCTGGCCAGGGGCAAGGGCTGCCCCGTCTGCAGCTTCACCGGCCTGAAGGGCCGCGTCGCCATCTACGAGGTCATGCCCATCGGCCCGAGCCTGCGCGACCTCATCCTGCACAACGCCCCCGCCGCCGAGCTCCGCGAGATCGCCGTGCGCGAGGGCATGAGAACCCTCCGCCAGAACGCGATCCAGAAGGTGGTGGAAGGCGTCACCACGATCGAGGAGGTCCTCCGCGTCACCATCGCCTGACCCCTCCCCGTGGGCCGGACCGATTGGCGTGGCTCCGACCGCTCCCCTCGCCGCTCCGGAGGAGCGCCGGGACGCTGCCGCCACCTCGACCCGCCGCTCCGCCGCCACGTGCGAGAAGACCACGGCGCCGTCGGTGCGGGCGAGGAACAGGTCGTGGCTGCCGGCCGGCGTTCTCGGGCATTCCGGGGGGAGCGTCCCGGGCCCGCCGAGGGCCGGACCCGCGAGGGCGGCGGTGGCCCCAAGGACTTCCCGCAGGGCGCACGCGCAAGCCGGCGGTGCCGTTGTGCCTGGTGCTTGCGGTTGGCGCGGGGCGCGGAGTAGGCTTGCGGGGCTTGTGCACTCACGCCGGGAGGGGAGACCATGGGCGGGCTCGGTGGCAAGGTCGCGATCATCGGCTCCGGCACCATCGAGTTCGGGGAGAGCCTCAAGCCCGGTGCCGCCCCGGCCGTGGCCCTGCTCTCCCGGCCCTGCGGTCCGGCGATGAGCCGGGGGGGGCGAGCGGGGTCGGCATGACCGAGCTCACGCGCCGCTACATCGTGATGCAGATGGCGACCGAGGGCCCGTTTGACGCGCGCGACGCGGAGGCTGTCTTCGTGCTCAAGCCCTGGAAGGACCCGGCCGCCCTGCGGGCGCTCGAGGCCTACCGGGACCACTGCTACCCGGACCTCGCCCGCGAGATCACCGCGTGGATCGACGTCATCGCCGCCGGGCCCACGGTTCGGGGCGAGGTGGGGGCGCGCAACGAGCAGCACCTTGCCACGGCGGCCGACGTGACGCGGCCGGAGCGCGCCGCGATCCGACGGGCCAAGGCAAGGCTTCGGCCCGCGGCCCGCGGGAGCCAGCGCGCGCCAGCTCGCAGGAAGTCGCCGAAGCGCAAGGGGCGGCCGTGAGCCAAACCGGGGGGTCGGGAGGATCGTCCATGATCATCGATACCGCGTCGGCGGTGGCTCGCTTGCTCGCTGCCCGCGACGACCATCGGACCCTGGCCCCGTTCACGGACACCGCCCCCGGTCTCACGCTCGATCAGGCCTACGTTGTTCAGCGAGGGCTCGAGGACGCCCTGGCGAGGCGCGGTGAACGCGTGATCGGGTGGAAGGCCGGTTTCACCAACGCCGCCGTGCAGCAGGGATACGGCGCGCGCGAGCCCGTCGCCGGCTTCATGCTCGCGTCGGGCGTGTTCGCCAGCGGCGACCCCGTGCCGGTGGCGCGCTTCGCCGGCGTCGGCGTCGAGGTGGAGGTCGCCTTCCTCCTCCGATGTGCGCTGTCCGGTCCGGGGGTGACGCCGGCCTCGGCGCTGCTCGCGATCGAAGGGGCCATGCCCGCTCTCGAGCTGATCGACATCCGCTTCTCGGGAAAGCCGAGAGCCGAGGACATGGTGGCTGATGGCGTGGCCGCGAACGCGATCGTGCTCGGGCGGCCTCTGACGTCGGTCGCGGGCATGGACCTCGCTCTGGAGGGGGTCGTCTACGAGTTGAACGGGGAGGTCGTCGCGACCAACGCCGCGGCGGAGGTGCTGGGCAGCCCCCTGAACTCCCTCGCGTGGCTCGCCAACCGGCTGGGCGCCCTCGGACGCGGCCTGCGGCCCGGCGACGTCGTCCTGAGCGGCTCCATCTCCAAGATCCTCCGCCCGAAGGCCGGGGACGCGATCCGCGCTAGCTTCACTCGGCTCGGGTCGGTCTCCTGTCGCTTCGTCTAGCCCCGGGCAGGGCCACCTTCCCGGCCGGCATGTGGCCGGCATCACCACCTCGCCCGCCGGTCACCGGGGGGGACGCCTCGAGGAGGCTGCGGACGAAGGCGATCTGCGCGCGATAGAGAATCGCCCCGTAGGCGGAGGCCAGCCCGGCCAGGCCAAGGCGCAGCAAGCTGGCCACGTGCGCGGAGTGAGCGCCGGCCACCGCCTCGGCCAGGGCCGCGGATGCGGCGCACACCACGGCGGTCTGGCCCCTCATTCCCCAGCCCGGCGTCTCGCTGCGTCCTCGCCACTCGGCCACCATGTAGCCCAGCAGCGTGAAGCCCGCCAGGTGCTGCACGAGGCCGAGGAGCGGGGCTAGCCCGGGGGAGTCGCCGATGTCGGGCAGCCCGAGGGCGCCCCGCCAGGGACCTGGCATCGCGGGCCAGGGGCGGGTGAGCGCCGCGATCAGGTAGGCGCCGAGGAACGGCACGGCGAGCCGCAGCGTGGGGATCTCGAAGCGGCGATCGGGCCGGGGCAGTCGCGTCCACGCGGCGTCGAGCGCGACCAGGGCGCCGAGACCGGCCGCGGTGACGATCACGAGTGCGGGGGTGCGCCCGAGGGCTGGGAACGACCCGGCGAAGAACCAGGCCGCGACGAGGGCGGGGAGAGCCCAGGCCGGGAGCCCGGCCGGCTGCAGACGATGCCGCCACACGGCCGAGATGACGAGGGCGCCGCAGAGACCCAGGAGCGTGCCCAGCCAGGAACCTGCTTCGCTCGCCGCCGCCACCAGGGCCTCCAGCCAGAGCAGCGGGAGGAGCAGATAGACGAGGTTCATGAGCGGGAGTTCCAGGGCCAGGCCGCGCACGAGGCGAGCGTCCAGGGTCGACCGGGCGGCCAGTCGAAGCGCGGAGCCGAGGACAGCGCCCGCGCCGTTGGTGGCGACGTCGATGAGGCTCGGGTAGCGGCCGGGCAGGAACACCTGCGCCGCCTCGAGGGCGGCGCTGGCCAGCGCACCCGCGATCCCCACCGCGGCCAGCTGGGCGCGTGGGCGTCGCCCGGCCGCGAGCGGCCAGACGAAACCGACGGGGAGGAAGAGCAGGACGTTGGTGACGAGGTCGAACGGCGGGGAGGTCCAGGCCAGGCGTATCGCGTGCGGCCACGCCGGGCGGAACGGCGCGAGGGTGATCACCGCGCTGACGGCCAGGAAGTATCCGGGGAGAAGCAAGTCCGGCCGGGGCGTTGCGCGGGGCACGGCGCAAGTATGACCCAGGTGGCAGGCCCGGGCCCGGACTGCCGGCCGTGCTTCGGTCCCGGTTCCGGTTTGTGAGAAGCTCTTCGGCAGCGGGCGGAGAGGCGGCGTGAACCTCGAGGAGCTCCGGAAACGGCTGGACCAGACCCTGAGCGCGCGGTCGCGCCACGTGTCGGATCGGGTGGACCTCGTGCCGGCCGCGGTGCTTCTGCCCATCACGCACCACGGTCAGCCCCACGTGGTCTTCACCAAGAAGTCGGACGGGGTGCCGCATCACCGCGGACAGTTCTCGTTCCCGGGCGGTATCGTCGAGCAGAGCGACGGCTCGAGGGTCGAGACGGCGCTCCGGGAAGCCTGGGAGGAGATCAGGCTGCCCGCGGAGGCGGTGGAGGTGCTGGGGATGCTCGACGATACGGAGACGCGGGCGACGCCCTTCGTCATCACGCCCGTGGTCGGGCTGGTGCGCGACCCCGTCGCGCTCGAGCCCGACGGGCGCGAGATCGAGCGCATCATCGAGGTCCCGCTGGCGGTGCTGCGCGACCCCGCGATCTTCCGGACCGAGATGTGGGAGCGCGACGGAGCGACCCACGCCGTGCACTTCTTCGAGGTATCCTCGCGGGACGTGATCTGGGGGGCCACCGCCCGCATCCTCAGGCAGTTCCTGGAGCTGCTGGAAGACCCGGGGCAGCGGTGAGCCAGGACACGGACATGGCGGCCGCCCGGCGCGCGCTCGGGCTCTGCGCCGATTGCCAGCACGCGCGACGCGTCGTCTCGTCGCACGGGTCGGTGTTCTGGCGCTGTGCCCTCTCCGAGGTGAACCCCACGTATCCCAGGTATCCGCGGATCCCGGTCGTGTGCTGCGCCGGGCACGTCGGGCGCGGGAGGTGATGCATGAGGACCGGACCTGTCGTCGTTCTGCTGCTCGGGAGCCTCGCCGCCTCGCTGTCTGTCGCTCCCCCGAGACGGGTGGGCGCCGCCGAATGGCCGGTCACGGTGGTGACGGTGGCGGGCGTTGGCGACACGCTGCGCAAGGGCAGGACGACGTGGACGCGGGCCGAGCTCCGGGACGAGGTGTTCGAGGGGGACGCCGTGCGCACGGCCGCCGCCACGCGCCTGTCGCTCAGGACGGTGACCGGGCACACGTTGCGCATGGGACCGGGCACACGGCTGGTTCTCCTCGCCGACGGCACCACCGCGGGTGACCGTGCCCCGCGCGTCCGGATGACCGGGGGATGGCTGTGGGTAGCCGCGCTGCCCGTGGCGGGGGCGCGCAGTCAGCTCGATATCGAGGTCGGGCCGGCGATGGTGAGCGTCCTGCGCGGCGGGGTGGCGGTGCGGGTCAACCGGGACGGCTCCGTGATGGTCCGGACGCATCACGGTGGCGCGGTGGCCAGCGGGCCGGGGGATCGCAGGGAATGGGAGCGCCCCATGAGCGAGCGCCAGGAAGTGCTGGTCCCGATCGGGGCCGCGCCGGCCCTGTCCCGGCCCCTGGCCCCCGACGAGTTCGAGGCGGAGTGGGTGAAGTGGAACGAGGATCAGGATCTGGCGGGGGGATATGGGGGCCGAGCCGCCAGCCAATGAGGCGTCCAGGGACATCCGGCGCGCCCGGATCCGCCCGATCGAGGGGGGCCGCGGGCGTCCGCGGGCCAGGGCCGGGCCAGTCTAGTGTCCTAGAAAGAAGTTCGTGGACTCGCGGCGCCGGGTGGGGTGGGGGTCCTCCCCGCCTGGCGCTTTGTCGGCACCTTTCTGACTCGCTGACTCGGTACACTAGCCCGGGGGGCGTCACGCTCGTGACCTAGACGTCCACGGGTGGACAGGCCCGGCGCCGCAGGATGGCGCCGGGCCCAGGCTGCGTGCTTTTCTCTGCGGTGGGGTGGCCCGCTCATTGCACACTCGGGATGCTCGACCGGACACTCGCGACACGAAAGGAGATGGATCATGCAGAAGCGGATGTGGGTCTGGGTGGCGGCGTCTGCTGCTACGCTCGTACTCGGCGGCTGCGCCTCGAAGGGGTGGGTCCGGGAGTTCGTGGGTCAGACCGAGACGCAGATCGACCAGCGCCTTGGCAAGGTCGAGACACAGGCGACGCAGGACGGCCAGCGTCTCACCGGTGTCGAGACGCAGGTGGCCACCGTCGAGACCCAGGTCGGCAAGGTGGAGACCCAGGTCACGGAGCAGGCCCAGCGGGTCGAGGGCATGGGTTTCCGGGTCGGGACGATCGAGAACTCGGTGGCGGAGGCGAACGCGACCGCCAAGGGCGCGATGACAAAAGCCGATGGCGTGGACGCGCGCGTGACTCGCCTGTGGGGGAATCGCTACCGGCGGAACGTGGTCGACACCGTGAGCGTGCCGTTCGGCTTCAACAAGGCGGACCTGAGTGACGGGGCGCAGAACGCCCTGACGGAGATAGCCCGGGAGCTACAGGCCAACGGTACGCTGAGCGTGCAGCTCGAGGGCTACACGGACAGCAAGGGCCCCCGCGACTACAACTACACGCTCAGCCAGCGTCGCGTGGAGGCCGTGCGTCGCTTCCTGGTCCGCCAGGGAGTCGAACTCGACCGGATCCAGGCGGTGGGGCTCGGAGCCCTCGACGAGCGCGGTGTGCCAGACAGCGAGAAGCGCCGGGTCACCGTGAAGCTCCTCACCGATTCCGACTAGCCGCGGGATCGGGCATTTCTCCTCGGGAGCGGCCGAGCCGGGAACGCCGCCACGGAACTCTGCCCAGGCTCGCGCCCGGAGGGGCCGGGCATCGCGCTCAGGGCCACCAGAGGTACAGGAAGCGCGGGCCTCCGGCCCCGATGAGGCGCGCCACCTGCGCGAACCCCTCGTCGGCGACCGGGGCCGTCGAGTAGAAGTTCGAGCGATAGTCCCGTGGGCGGCGGTACATGACGACCGAGGCCTCGCCGAGCGAGGCCGCTTCCATCGCCATGGCCACGGCGTCCTCGAGATAGCCGATCCGATCGATGAGCCCGAGCGCCAGCGCCTGGTCCGCCGTGTAGATCCGTCCGTCCGCGGCGGCGCGGACGCGCTCTTCCGGCAGGTGGCGCGACTGCACGATGAGGCGCACGAAGCGGGCCTGGAGGTCGTCCACCACCGACTGGAAGATGGCGCGCTCCTCGGCCGTCATGGGGCGGAATGGCGAGCCGGCATCCTTGAAGGCGCCGGACTTGATCGGCAGCGTGGCGACGCCGATCTTCTCGAGCAAGCCCTGGGCGTTGACGGTCACCATGATGACGCCGATGCTGCCCGTCACGGTGGTGGGGTGGGCCAGGATCTTGTCCGCGGCGAGGGCTGCGTAGTAGCCGCCGGACGCGCCCACGTCCATGATGGCGGCGATGACCGGCACCTTCTTCCGGTCCCGGAAGCTCTTGATCTCCTGGTACACGATATCGGAGGCGGTGATGGTCCCGCCCGGACTGTTGATGCGGACGATCAGGCCCCGGATGCGGTCGTCCTTCTCCGCCTTGTGCAGCTCCTCGCGCACCCGCGCGGCCAGCGGGACCCGGGCGGGCGGGGTCGTGAGCGAGAGCGCGACCACCTCGTCGGACAGCACCCCGGAGAGGTCGATGAGGAGGATCTTGTCGGGACCGTCTCCCTCGACGGTCTCCTCGACCAGTGGTTGCAGGCGTGGGGTGAGATCGAGCGAGACGGAGCAGCCGCCGACGAGCAGGGCCAGGAGCAGGCGGAAGACGGGCGCGACCGAGATCGCGTATGTGGGCATGCGCGCCAGTATACGAAGAGGCCGGCGGCGCCTCAACAGGGCCCCGCCCCGCCGCCGGCTGCACCCGGAGCAGTCAGCGGCGGTGGTAGAGGGGGACCACGTGCTCGGCCGCCGCGGCCAGTTGCTCGAGCATGTGGGTCGGCGGGCAGAGCGGACGCAGGATGAACTTCGAGCCGCCGCCCTTCACGTACTCCTCGATGCGGTCCACCAGGACCTCCGCCGGGCCGAAGGCTGTGCAGCGCATCATGGTGGCCTCGTCCACCCGACCGCGCGGGATGTAGGGCCCGGCCGCGGCGCGAGCGGCCTCGGGGGTCGGCGCGATGGAGAAGTTGATGAGGGTGCCAAAGTGATCGGGGGGCACCTCGCGGCCCTGGGCGGTGGCGAGGGTGTGGACCTGGTCGACCCCGACGCGGAACTCGTCCGGAGTGATGAACGACGGGATCCACCCGTCGCCCAGGCGCGCGGTGCGGCGGACGGCGGCGTCGCTCTTGCCCCCGATCCAGATGGGTGGTGGCTGCTGCCAGGGCTTGGGCAGGACGGTGATCCGGTCCAGCTTGAAGAACTCGCCCTGGAAGGTCACCTCATCCTGTGTCCACAGGAGCCGGATGACCTGGATGGCCTCATCGGTGCGTCGACCCCGCTCGCGGAACGGCACGCCCGACGCCTCGAACTCCCGGGGCAGTTCCACGCCCACGCCCACGGCCGGGAACAGCCGGCCGCGCGAGAGCCAGTCGATGGTGGCCATCTCCTTGGCGGCGACCACCGGCGTCCGGTAGGGCAGCACGATGACGCTCGGCCCGAACTTGAGCCTGGTGGTGCGGGCGGCGACGGCCGCGAGCGCAGTCATGACCTCCGGCACCGGCACCGGCGACGAGAGGCGATCCGACAGCCACAGCGAGTCGAAGTCGACGCGCTCGCAGAGATCGCACAGCGTCCACAGGAACTCGGCGGACTCGCGCCCCGCGGGCCACGGCCCCGGCATGATCCCGATCCGATACTTGAGTCCCATCGCTCCGGATCGTACGGCTGCCCCGCATCACGCGTCAAGCGCCCGAGGCCCATCGAGCGGCGTGGTCGCGGCCGCGGTCACCGCTGAGACGTGATGAGCCCGGGTCCGGAGCAAGGCGGTCCCGCCGGCGCCGGGCGGGACGAGGTGCGTCGGCGCTCTCCTCGGGTCCCCGTGGTCATCCAGATCGAGGTGCGCGGCAGCACCTCGGGTCGGATGCCCGCGGCGGTCGTGGACCTCGGCGCCTACAGTGTCAGGATGCGCACGGAGCGCCCGCTCGTCCTCGGCGAAGTCGTGATCCTCGAGTTTCCTCCCGGGCCCTCGGACACGATCCTGAGCCTCACCGCCCTCGTGTGGGAGACCTCCGTACGGGGGGCCATCGCGGTGTTCGCGAATCTCGACGGCCAGGCGTTCCGCCGCCTGCGGACCTTCGTCGATTGCCGCCGGCCGTCGGGGGGGGATTTCGGTTTGACACCCTTCCGGGGCGATGCATAGAATGAACGCCGGTTCATCCTCCTGCTCATGCGCGACCCCGACAAGCCCCAGCAGATCATCGACGCCGCCGTGCGGGTCTTCGCCCGGAAGGGGTACTACAACTCCCGGGTGTCCGACATCGCCCGCGAGGCCGGCATCGCGTCCGGGACCATCTACCTGTACTTCCGGACGAAGGACGAGATCCTCGTCACCCTGTTCCGGGAGAAGATGGCCCACTTCGTGGGCTCCGCTCGCAAGGTCATCAGCGACCTGCCCGACCCGGTGTCAAAGCTCCGGCGCCTGATCGTCCTCCACTTCGAAATGCTGGCGGAGAACCCGGACCTCGCGGAGGTGGTCCAGGTCGAGCTGCGGCAGGGCCAGAAGTTCTTCCGGGGCGCCTGTAGCGAGGAGATCTCGTCGTACTTCGCGCTCATCAGCGCCGTGATCGACGAGGGCGTGGCCCAGAGCCAGTTCCGGCCCGGGCTGCCCGTCGCCGTGGCCACGAAGGCCCTGTTCGGCGCCATGGACCAGATCGCCACCTCCTGGGTGCTCGGCCGCAAGGGGTATCACCTGGTCGATTCTGCCGACGCGCTCGCCGACCTGTTCCTCCGGGGGGCCTCCCGGGGACCCGCACCGGAGGCGCTCCTCGATGTGTCATCGCCGGGCCAGACGCGGGCGGAGACGGCGTGAGCGGCTTGCCGCGGCCCGCGCTCTCACCCCGCGGAGCCTGCGGGGCGAGGCCGGCCCGCGCGCTGCGGGGTGATCGAGGCGGGGCGACGAGTCGCGGGTTCGCCGGCTCACGGCCCCGGGTGAGGTGGGGGCCCCCACCGCGGGACCGTGGCTCCCGCGGATCGCCGAAGCCGACCACCATCCATCTCGCAGCCCCCGTGCCGGCGACGCTTTCGCGACGCAGCGTGTCCCGCCGGGCGGGGCGGAGCCCCGCCCGGCGGGTTGTCGGCACATCGCTGACGCGGGACACCAGGCCCCGGCGCAGACTGAGCCGGACGGAGCGAGCATGGCCTACGAGACTCTCCTGCTGACCCGGGAGGACACGTTCGCCGTCATCACCTTGAACCGACCCCCGGCCAACGCCATCAGCGATTCGCTGATGCGCGAGCTCGGTGCGGCCCTGTCCGAGATCGAGGCCGATCCCGGCGTGCGCTCCGTGATCATCACCGGGGCGGGCGACCGGATCTTCTGTGCCGGAGCCGATCTCGGGTCGGCGTTCGAGGGCACGGACGTCACGGCCTTCATCCGCTTGGGCAACAGCGTGCTCCGCCGGATCGAGCGCTACTCGAAGCCAGTGGTGGCCGCCATGAACGGCCATGCCCTCGGCGGCGGATGCGAGATCGCCATGGCTTGCCACATCCGGATCCTCAAGGACTCGGCGCGCATGGGTCAGACCGAGTCGAATCTCGGGATCATTCCCGGCTACGGGGGCACCCAGCGGCTGCCCCGCCTGGTCGGGCGAGGACTCGCCCTCGAGTACCTGATCCTCGGCGCGCAGATCCCGGCGCTCGAGTGTCACCGCATCGGGCTCGTCAACCGGCTGGCCCGGGAGGGCCAGGTGCTCGACGAGGCGCGAGCGCTGGCCCGGGAGCTCGGCAAGCGCCCGCCTCTCGCCACCCGCCTCATCATCGAGGCGGTGGACGACGGGCTTGCGGTCCCGATCGACGAGGCGATCGAGATCGAGACGCGCGCCTTCCAGCGGGTGCTGAGCACCGAGGACGCCGCCGAGGGCATCCAGGCCTTCTTCCAGAAGCGCCCGCCCGAGTTCAAGGGGCAGTAGCGCCGGTGGATCTCGGGATCGCGGGCCGGGTCGCCCTCGTCACCGGAGGGGCGCGGAGCCTGGGCAAGCAGGATTGCCTCACCCTGGCGGCCGAGGGCTGCCGGGTGGTCGTGCTCGACCTGAACGGCGACGGGGCCGAAGAGACCGCGCGGGAGATCGCGGCGGGCGGTGGCACGGCGCGGGGCTATGCTGCCGACATCACGAATCGCGCGGAGCTCGCCGAAGCGCTGGGCCGGGCGCAGCAGGAGGTCGGGCCCGTGGACATCTGCGTGAACAACGCGGGGTTCATCTACACCATGGGGCAGCTCAAGGACATGACCGACGCCGACTGGGACCTGAACCTGGCCATCAATTTGACGGGCACGTACAACGTGACCAAGCTGGTCTTCGGCGGCATGCGGGAGCGCCGGTGGGGCCGCATCGTGTGCATGGCCTCGATCGCTGGCCTCATGGGTGGGTTCGGGCAGACGGCGTATGCCACGGGAAAGATGGGCGTGGTGGGCTTTGCGCGATCGGTCGCTCTCGAGGGCGCCCGCCACGGGGTCACCGCCAACGTGGTCGCACCGGGTATTGTCGGGCCCAACGCCCAGCTCTCCCCGATGTACGAGCGCATGGTCAAGCGGGTGGCCCTGCAGCGGGCGGGGGAGCCCGAGGACGTGGCCAGCGCCGTGGCCTTTCTCTGCTCCGAGCGGGCCCGCTACATCACCGGGGCGGTGCTGACCGTCACCGGGGGGATGGATCTCTTCACGTTTTGAGGGCGGCCCGGCCCCCGCCGGGTTCGATGTTCCTCGCGCACCAGGGAGGACTGCGATGCCGACGGTCAAGGAAACGTTCGACGCGATGCCCAGCAAGTTCCGTCCGGACAAGGCCCAGGGCGTCAATGCCGTGATCCAGTACGAGATCGCGGGGGACCAGGGTGGCACGTGGCACGCCGTGATCAAGGACGGCACGTGCTCGGTCGAGGCCGGGGGATCGAGCACGCCCAGCCTGACCATCAACATGTCCGCGCCGGACTGGCTGGACATGATCGCGGGCAAGCTCTCGGGGCAGATGGCGTTCATGTCGGGAAAGCTCAAGCTGAAGGGCGACATGGGCCTCGCCATGAAGATCGGGTCCATGTTCCAGGTCTAGGCGCCCGCCGGTCCGAGGGCAACTCGTCCCCGGACCACCGGACGCTCCCCGCGCTTGCCGCGGAGCGTCATCCCGCGCGATAATGACGGCACGAGGCGCGCGGGATACGAGCGCCCCGGGGACGGGCGAGGACGACCGGAAGACAGGAGATCAGCGACGATGCGAGACGAGCTGTTCACGATGGCGCTCGAGGGCCCCGGGAGCTCGGCGGCGGTCTGGAGCCGCTGGCAGGAGGAAACGAACCGCAACTTCCTGCGGATGAAGAACTTCGCCGAGATGGTGATGAACCCGAAGGAGCCCGAGATCGGGCCGACGCCGCGGCAGGAGATCTACCGGACAAACAAGTCGCGCCTGTACCGCTACGAGTCCCGGCGCACCCACCGCACGCCGATCCTGTTCGTGCCGAACCTCGGCATCAGCCGTCCGTACATCTTCGACCTCATGCCCAAGGGGTCGTTCGTCGAGCACATGACGCAGCAGGGCTTCGACTTCTTCCTCGTGGACTGGGGCGTGTTCGGCCCCGAGGACAACGATTTCTCCGTCGAGGATGCGGTGGCGAAGGTCCTCCCTCGGCTCGCCGCCCGGGCGCTCGAGGCGTCGGGAGCGTCCGAGATCTCCGTCATCGGCTACTGCATGGGCGCGCCGCTGTCGGCCTCGTTCCTCACCACCCACCACGATTTTCCCGTGCGCAACTACGTCGACATGGCCGGGCCGATCGACTTCTCCCAGGTGGGGCTCTTCGGCCTGTGGCTCGATCCGCGCTTCTTCGACGTGGACAAGTACGTCGACACGCTCGGGGGCATCCCGTCCGACATGATCAAGGCCGGCTTCAAGCTCCTCAAGCCCACCATGGATCTCAGCACGAACCTGAACCTCTGGTGGAACCTCTGGAACCCCGAGTACGTCGCCGGCTTCAACGCCCTCAACAAGTGGGCGAACGAGTACGTGGCGTTTCCGGGCGAGTTCTTTCGCCAGTGGGTGAAGGAGTTCTATCAGCAGAACAAGCTGATCCGGGGGGATCTCGTGATGGGCGGGCGCCGCGTCGACCTCCGGACGATCACCTGTCCCGTGCTCGCGGTGGGGGCCAAGGAGGACAACATCGCACCCCCGGGGTGCGTCAAGCCGCTCATCCAGGCGGTGGCCAGCACGGACCGCGAGTACGTGGAGTTGCCGGGCGGACACATCTCGCTCATCGCCGGGCGGGGCGCGTCGGTCCATTGCTGGCCCAAGGTGTCCGCGTGGCTGGCCGCCCGCTCCTCGTAGGGGCCGCGGCCGCCGAGGGAGAGTCCACCATGGCCGATACCAGCACGCAGATGTTCGACATGTGGCGGCGCCAGATGGAGGAGGGGGCCCAGGCCTGGATGCGCATGATGGGACAGAGCCCGGCGCCCCCGCCCTCGGCCATGGACCCCACGGCGTTCTGGAAGCCCTTCATGGACCAGAGCCTGGCGGCGTGGGCCAAGCTCATGACCCAGGGGTCCGCCTCGCCCGAGCTGATGACGCAGTGGAAGCAGTTCCTCGATCAGTGGATCGCGGCGTGGGCGAAGGTGCTCGAGCAGGCGATGGGGACGGAGAACTTCGCCCAGATGCTCGGCAAGCAGCTCGAGGGTTATCTGAACGCGGCCAACCCCGTCAAGAAGGCGGCCGAGCAGCACGTCGAGGCCACCCTGGCTGGTCTCGGCCTGCCCTCGCGGGCACAGGTGGTCGGGCTCGCGAAGCAGGTCGTCCAGCTCGAGGACAAGATCGACGGCCTTGACGATCGCCTCGCCGCCCTGGCGAAGCGGCTCGAGGGCGTCGTCGCCGGGCCGAAGAAGGAGAGCGCATGATCGGCATCACCATCGACAGCATGGACGTGGGGGACAGCGCCGAGATCAGCCGGGTGGCGACCGAGCAGGACATCGCCGGCTTCGTGGACGCGGTGGGCGACCACAACCCGATCCACTCCGATCGGCAGTACGCGGCAAGCACCGCCTTCAAGGAGCCGATCGCGCCCGGGATCTGGACGGCCGGCCTGATCTCGGCAGTGATCGGCACCCGGCTCCCGGGGCCCGGGACGATCTACCTGTCCCAGGACCTCAAGTTCCTGAAGCCCGTCCTCTTCGGCGATACGATCACCACGCGTGTCGAGGTGATCGAGTGCAACCGTGAGAAGAACCGCGCGCGGCTCCGGACGACGTGCGCCAACCAGCGCGGCGAGGCCGTCCTGATCGGGGAGGCGCTGGTGATGCCCTCGCGCACGGAGGTAGCCTACGAGGAGCAGCGGAGCGCTCGGGGCGTGATGGTCTTGTGGGCCCTTCAGCCCTGGGCGTGGGCGGCCCAGACCGCCGCCCTGTGGAGCATGCTCGGCCTCTCCGCCTGGTCCCTGGCCGTTCTCCGGCCCAGCGCTCCCCGCGGCTGAGCCCGCTCGCCCGGCGCGGGGGCGCCACTACATGAACAGGCCCCCGTTGATGCTGAGCTCGGCTCCCGTGATGTAGTCACCGTCCTGGGAGCAGAGGAAGACGCAGGCGCGCGCGACCTCCTCCGCCTTGCCGAACCGGCGCATCGGGATCTGGTCGAGCAGCTTGCTCTTCACCTTGTCGGGGATGTTCGTGACCATCTCCGTCTCCGTGAACCCCGGGGCCACGCAGTTGACGGTGATGTTCTTGCCGGCGAGCTCCTTGGCCAGTGACTTGGTGAACGCGGCCACCCCCGCCTTGGAGGCGGCGTAGTTGGCCTGACCGAAGTTGCCGATCTGGCCGATCACCGAGGTGATGTTGACGACACGGCCATAGCTCTGCTTGATCATGGGGTCGATGAAGACCTTGGTGCAGTTGAAGACGCCATCCAGGTTGATCGACAGCACCTTGCGCCAGGACGCGTGATCCATCTTGACGAACGTCTTGTCGGAGGTGATCCCGGCGTTGTTGATCAGGATGTCCAGGCGGCCGAACTCGTTCAGGATCTCCCGGGCCATCCGAGAGGTGTCGGGATAGTCGGCGACGTCCGCCTGGGCGAGCACGGCCCGGCGCCCCAGTTTCTGGATGCGCTCCAGGACCTGGCGCGCCGGACCCTCGCTCGATACATAGTTGACGGCGACGTCGGCGCCTTCCTCGGCGAGGGCCATGGCGATGGCGCGGCCGATGCCGCGCGAAGCTCCGGTGACGAGCGCGGTCCGCCCTTCGAGCTGCATGCGTGCGTCCTCCTCGCGGGAGCGGCCGGCGGTGAGCCGAGAGCGCCCGGCCCTGAGCGCGGCGCCAGTATAGCAGAGGCCCCTCGGGCTCCCGCACCGATCCCGGGGGTCGCCTTGTCGGTTCTGACGCGCAGTGTTAGACTGCCGCCATGGCGTACGTGGTCAAGCGCTACTCGAACCGGAAGCTCTACGATACCCAGGCCAGCCGGTACGTGACCCTGGAGGAGCTCGAGGAGCTGATCCGGTCGGGCAAGGAGATCTCGGTGGTCGATGTCTCGACCGGCGAGGACCTGACCTCGGTCACCCTGGCGCAGATCATCCTGGAGAACGAGCGGAGTCATCGCGCGGCGCTGCCCTCGGCCTTCCTCCACCAGCTGGTCAAGCACGGCGAGGCGTGGCAGGACTTCTTTCAGCGCTCCCTTCGCACCAGCCTCGAGACCATCCTGAACAATCAGCGCGAGGCGGATCGCGTGCTTCGCGAGTGGGCCGGGCGGGCGGGCTGGATGCCGCCGACGGGCGCGGCTGGCCCGGGGACCGCGGCTGCCGAGCCCCGGCAGGCCGAGGCCGGGGACGAAGCGGAGTCGCTCCGGGGTGAGGTCGCCGCGCTGCGCCAGCAGCTCAAGGCGCTGGAGCAGCGGCTGGAGCGGAAGCGGGAGAAATAGGCGGGCGGCGGGCGGATCGGATCGTCCCCCGTTCCTCGTTCGTTCCGCGGTCTGCCGCGCTAGCCGACCGGGGCGTAGAGCTGCCTCAGCCTGCTCGCGAGCTGGGTGACGGACCCCTGGATCTCCTTGCCAGCCTGCTCGGCCGTGGCCTGCAGCCGCTCGGCGGATCGCGTGATGGCCTGGGCGTTGCCCTCGATCAGACGGAATGTCTTCTGGGCTGACTCCACCGACTCGGTGACCGCCTTCTGGCAGAAGCCGAGCGGGTTGCTCGCCGCGTCCTCGAGGGACGACTGCCCGTTCAGGAGGAGCGATTGACCGTCGCGCACCGCTTGCACCGCGGCCGCCTGCATCTCGGCGTAGAGCCGCACGCCTTCCTTCGCGGTGGTGGCCGACAGGTCCACCAGCTCGCGCAGGACGCGCTGGTTCATGTCGGCCCAGAGCGTGAACGTCGCGACCGCCTTTCCCGTCATCCC
>DATKEI010000082.1:0-2101 GCA_035544455.1 Binatia bacterium
GCGTGATGGACTGGGGAGCGATCGGACGCGAGACGGTCGAGATGCTGCGGCGGTATCTCGCCATCGACACCACCAACCCGCCCGGCAACGAGGCGGAGGGCGCGCGCTTCCTGCGCGAGGTGCTCGACGCCGACGGGATCCCGGGCGAGGTGGCCGAGTCGGCGCCCGGGCGCGCCAACCTCATGGCCCGCCTGCGCGGCGACGGCAGCGCGGGCGGCATCGTCCTGCACCACCACATCGACGTCGTCTACGCCGATCGCCGGTACTGGTCCGTCGATCCCTTCGGCGGCGAGCTGAAGAACGGATACGTCTACGGCCGCGGCGCCCTCGACATGAAGTCCACGGGGGTGCTGCAGCTCGCGGCCCTGCTCGCCATCGCCCGCGCCCGCGTCCCGCTCAAGCGGGACCTCATCCTCCTCGCCACCGCCGACGAGGAGGCGGGAAGCCAGTTCGGCGCCCAGTTCGTGGCGGCCGAGCGGCGGCACTGGCTCGACGGGGCCGAATACGCGCTGTCCGAGCTGGGCCTGATCGAGCACCGGCCGGGCCAGCGCGCTCCCCTCGCGACCATCGTCATCTCGGAGAAGACGGGCCTGCCCCTCCGGCTGACGGCCCGGGCCGCTCCTGGTCACGGCTCCATGCCCTGGGCCGAGACCGCGCCCAACCGGCTGGTGCGGGCCCTCGGCCGGCTGATCGCGGCCGAGCGCGCCCCTCGCGTGCTGCCGGAGGTGCAGGAGTTCTTCGCCCGGCTCGCCGAGGCGCGGCCCGCGGGGCAGGGGCGCGGCTATGACGAGCTCTCCGTGTCCCTGGCCGACCCCGAGTTCCGCCGCCGCTTCCTCGACGACCGGCACCACGCGGCGCTGGTCCAGACGACCTTCGCCGTCACCAAGCTCAAGGGCAGTGACAAGGGCAACGTCATCCCGCCGGAAGCCACCGCCGACATCGACTGTCGAATGCTGGCCGGCGACGACCCGGCCGAGATCCTGGCCTGGGTCCGCGGGGTGGTGGCCGACGAGCACGTCAGCGTGGAGTCGCTGCGGCCGCCCAAGCAGCCGAACATGTCGCCGCCGGACACCGAGCTGTACAAGCACCTCTCCGATGCTCTGAGGCGGCGGGCGCCAGGCGCTCTGGTGGCCCCGGAGATCATGACTGGCTTCACCGATAACTGGGTGTTCCGGCGCTGCGGTCTGCAGGGCTACGGCTTCGGGCCCTTCGTGCTCGACGAGGACGAATGGGGGCGCGTCCACGGCAACGACGAGAGGATCTCGGTGGAAAACCTCGAGAGCGGCGTGCGCTGCTACACCGAGATGCTGCTCGCCGCGGCGGAGGCGTAGTCGAGGTGGCGCGCGTCGCGTCGCCCGCCCGGCGCCCGGCGGCGCGGTCGACGGGCGCGCGCTCCAGATCGCTGCGCCTGAGCCGGGGGACGGAGCGGGACGTGCCGGTCATCCTGGCCCTGATCCGCGGCCTCGCCGAGTACGAGCGCCTGGCGCACCAGGTCGAGGCGACCGCCGGGCGCGTCCGCCGCCACGGCTTTGGACCGCGCCGCTACTTCGAGACCGTGATCTGCCGCCGGGGCCGCACGCCGGTCGGGTTCGCCCTGTACTTCTTCACGTACTCGACGTTCATGGCCAGGCCCACGCTGTACTTGGAGGATCTCTTCGTCCTGCCCGACGAGCGAGGGCGCGGCGCGGGCCGGGCACTTCTGCGCGCTCTCGCCCGGATTGCCGTGCGCCGGGGATGCGGACGAATGGAGTGGGCGGTGCTCGACTGGAACGCGGCGGCCATCCGGTTCTACAAGCGTCTCGGCGCCGGACTGCGCCGCGAGTGGATCCTCACCCGCATCACCGGGCCCGCCCTGGCCAGGCTCGCGCGCTGAACTGCCCGCCGAGCCGGCGGGCACCCTGTCCCGCCTCCGAAGTCGCTCCCTCCGAGACGGGGCGCTAGTGTGCTGAGTCGCGACACTAGTGATCTGTCCGGTGGAAAGGCAGCCACACCGCGCTACGTATCCGGGCCTGGGCGTGCTGCGGGCGGGCCGGGCAGCCCGAGGAGGCGGGTCAGGAGGCGCCGCGTCCAGACGCGGACCATCTCCCGGCGGTAGTCGGCC
>DATKEI010000083.1:0-2590 GCA_035544455.1 Binatia bacterium
GCCGAGCTGATCGTGAGCGGCGACGCCGACCTCACGGACCTCGGGAGCCACGCCGGCATCGACATCCTCTCGCCGCGCGATTTCCTGGCCAGGATCTTCCGCCACGACCGTCCCTGATCGACGCAGCAGATGAGTGTATGCTCTGCGTCCACACCCCGTGGATCCGTCTGGCGGCAGCCCAGCAAGGACAGCTGGGAAGGAGGGCGCCATGTGCAGTGACTCGTTCCGCCGTTCGTTCATGGCCTCGCTGACCGCGATGCTGCTGCTCGCTGGGCCCGTCGCCGCCGGCGAGCCCGCTGCGGCGGCCGCGTCCACCGGCGACCGGGTACCCCTCTACGACGACCTCGGGGACCACCACTACGCGATCTCCACCGCGGTGCCGGCGGCGCAGGCCTACTTCGACCAGGGGCTGCGCCTCTACTACGCCTTCAACCACGCGGAGAGCGTGCGGGCGTTCCGCGAAGCGCAGCGGCTGGACCCCGAGTGCGCGATGTGCTGGTGGGGCGAGGCGATGGCCTGGGGGCCCAACATCAACCTGCCGATGGACGAGCCGTCGGCGCTCGCCGCCCACGCGGCGCTGCAGGGCGCGCTGGCGCGACGCGAGCACGCCGGCGCCAGGGAGCGGGCGATGATCGAGGCCCTGGCGAGGCGCTACGAGGTCCCCCCGCCGGTGGAGCGGAAGCACCTCGACCAGGCCTACGCGGAAGCCATGGCCGCCCTCGCCGCCCGCTACCCCGACGACGCCGAGGTCGCCGTCCTCTACGCCGAGTCGCTGATGGACCTGCGGCCCTGGGACTACTGGGCGCCCGACGGCAGCCCGAACCCCGGCATCGCCGAGGCGCTCGCCCTACTGGAAGCTGTTATCGCCAGTAACGAGAAGCACCCGGGCGGGTGTCACTTCTTCATCCACGCGGTCGAGAAGCTCTACCCGGAGCGGGCCGTCGAGTGCGCCGAGCGCCTGGCGGGCCTCATGCCCGGCGCCGGTCACCTGGTCCACATGCCGGGCCACATATACATCCGGGTCGGCCGCTACGCGGACGCGATCGAGGCGAACAACCACGCGATCCACGCCGACGAGGGCTACATCCGCGACCAGAGCCCGGCCATCGGCATGTACACGGCGGGCTACTACCCGCACAACTACGACTTCCGCGCCTTCGCGGCGATGATGGTCGGCCGCAGCGAGATGGCCATCACCTCGGCCGAGAAGGTGGCGACGCTCCTGCCGGCGGAGCTCTTCGGCGCCCCCGGCATGGACTTCCTCCAGCACTGGTCGGTCCGCCCCCTCCTGGTGCGGCTCCGCTTCGCCCGCTGGGAGGAGATCCTGGCCTCGCCCCCACCGCCCGAGTCGCAGCTCCACTCGCGGGCCATCTGGCACTACGCGCGGGGAAGGGCGCTCGTGGCCACGGGGAGGGCGGAGGCGGCGGCCCCGGAGCTCGCTCGGCTGCGGGAGCTTGCCGGTGCGGAGCAGCTCGCCGGCGTCAAGATGGAGTACAACCTGTCGCCCGACCTGCTGGGCGTCGCGGGCGGCGTGCTGGCCGGCTGGGTGGACGCGGCGGCCGGGCGCATGGACACCGCCGTCGCGCACCTGCGCGAGGCGGTCCGCCGCGAGGACGACCTGCTCTACGGCGAGCCGCCCGAGTGGACCGTACCGGCCCGCCAGGACCTCGGCGAAGTCCTCCTGCTGGCCGGGCGGTACCCCGAAGCGGAGCAGGCGTTCCGCGAGGATCTGCGACGATTCCCGAAGAACGGATGGTCGCTGCACGGCCTCGCGGCCGCCCTCGCGGCGCAGGGCAGGGACGAGGAGGCCGCGGCGGTCCGGGCCGAGCTCGCCGAGGTCTGGACGAGTGCCGATGCGGAGATCGTGATGGCGGTTCCTGCCGGCACCTCGGCGAAGCCCTCGCCGCGCTGACGCCGCCCACTCTCGCGTTGCTCGTGGTCTGCCTTCGCGAGCGGATCCTGCAAGCGGCGGTGCCGGTGTGAGCGAAGCCCGGGCGCGATGAGCGACCGGCGGCGTGGGCCGGCACGGCGACTTCCTCCCCGGCATGGGCTGTCGGAGGGCTGGCAGGTCAGCGGTAGACGGAGCTTCGGTGACCGACCCTCACCACGACGACGACCAACACGTCGTCGGCTACCGAGTAGACGATCCGGTAGGCGCCTTGCCGCAGGCGGTAGCGATCGGAAGGCCCCGCGAGCCTCTCGCAACCTGGAGGCCGGGGGTCCTGTGCGAGGCGGCGGATCCGTTCGACGATCTGCAGGCGCGCCTTCTTGGGCTCGACGGCCTCGATTTCCTTGGCCGCCGAAGCCTTCAGACGCAGCCTATAGCTTGCCACGACGCTTCAGCGACTTCACGAAGGCGTCGAACTCCACCTCGGGTTCAGCGATCCGCTCCTCGAAAGCCGACAGGTCGTCCGCGTCTTCGGACAAGACCAGGCGGACCGCCTCATTTACCATGTCGGAGACCGAGCGGTCGGAAACCGCCGCTTTGAGCTTCAGGGCGCGGTGGAGGTCGGCCTCGAGATAGATCGTGGCGCGGCGCAGATCACTCACTGGAACCATTGTGACGCTAGAACGCTAAGACGTCAAGAAT
>DATKEI010000084.1:0-4123 GCA_035544455.1 Binatia bacterium
GGCCCTCGGGCTCGGCCACCTGCTCGCCGATCCCCGCTTCGCCAGCAACGACAGCCGCATCGCGAACGGCGAGGCCGTGGACGCCGCCCTCGCCGGAGCCATCGGCACGCGCTCCCGCGAGGAGATCGCGGGCCTCTTCGAGACGGCCGGGCTCACCGCCGCCCCCGTGTACGACATCGCCGACATCCTGGACGACCCGCACTTCGCGGCGCGCCGGACCTTCGTCGACGTCCCCGATGCCGCCCTCGGCACGGTGACCATGGTCGCCCCGACCCCACGCCTCCTCGAGACTCCGGCCGCGATCCGCTGGGCCGGGCCGTCCCTGGGCGCCCACAACGACGAGATCCTCGGCGGCGAGCTCCACCTCACGGAGGCGGAGCGGCACGCCCTGCGCCAAGCCGGCGCGATCTAGCTCGCCTGGAACCCTCAGCGGATCGAGCAGCGCATTGGCCGCTGCCACCGGTCCGGTCAGAAGCACGACGTGGTGGTGATCACCTTCCTCAGCCGCCAGAACGAGGACAGCCGCGAGGCGTCCGAAGTGCCCCCGGAGGCCGAGGCGATCCTCGCGGCGGGCCTGGCCCGCGAGCGCCAGGCCCTGGTCGCCCGGATCTCTGACCGCAACACCCGGTTCTTCGAGGAGGAGATCGACAAGCTGGAGCGCTGGGCGGATGACCTCAAGACAGGCGTTCGAACAGGCCGTGAACGACCTCGACGGCGAGATCCGGATCGCCAAGCGCGAAGCTCGACTTTACGGGAGCCTGGAGACCAAGGTCGCCGCCCAGCGCAGGATCAGGGAGCTCGAGGGGGAGCGGAACCGAAAGCGCCGAGCCCTCTTCGAGGCCCAAGACGAGGTTGACCGCAAGAAGGAAGGGCTCATCGCCGGTGTGGAGGCGCGCCTGCACCAGACCCTGACCGAAGAACTGCTCTTCGTCATTCACTGGAGGGTAAACTGATCGACATGAAGCCCAAGCTGGAGCTGACCTGGATCGGCAAAGACAACCGGCCCCGCCTCGAGCCCCGCATCCTGCTGGAAGAGCCCGCCCGCTCCTACCACGCCCCCCGCCACGTCACCGACCACGACCTCTTCGACACTCGCCTGATCTTCGGCGACAACCTCCTCGCCTTGAAGGCCCTGGAGCAAGATGTCACAGGCAAGATCAAGTGCATCTACATCGACCCGCCATACAATACCGGGGCCGCCTTCAGTCACTACGATGACGGGATCGAGCATTCCCTCTGGCTCTCGCTGATGCGGGACCGCCTTGAGCTGCACGACACCCCCTGAGCGAAGCTGGCTTGATCTTCGTCCAGGTCGACGACAATGAAGGCCACTATCTGAAGACTGTCATGGACGAACTCTTTGGCCGCCCCAATTTCGTCACGACCTTCATTTGGCAGAAGGTTGACAGCCCCAATGACAACAAGGTCGCCGTGACTCCCGACCATGAATACATTCTCTGCTTTGCCAAGGACCTAGCCACGGCGGTTCTCAAGCAAAAGCACGACGTCTCCCTCCTCGACGCCTTTCGAGGGCGGCGAGTGAGCCAGGGAGGACACGGCATGTACGCCAGCGCCTTCGATCGCATCACCATCGAGCCCGGCAAGATGAACGGCCAGCCCTGTATCCGAGGCCTGCGGCTCACCGTGCGGCGGATTGTCGAGGCCGTGGGCGAGTACCGTTCCCGTGAAGACCTGCGCACGGACTACCCGGACCTGGATGACGAGGACATTCGCCAGGCCCTCGGGTACGCGGCGGCGATGCTCGGGGACCAGATCGTGGAGCTGAAGACGGCCTCGTGAAGCTGCTGCTGGACCAAGGTGTGCCTCACCGCGCCGCGGCTCTGCTGCGGGAGGCGGGCGTGGAGGCCGTTCATACTGCCGAGGTGGGACCCTCCACCGCTGAGGATCGCGCCATCATCACCTGGTGCCTGGACAATGGCGCTGTCGCCGTGACGCTCGACGCCGACTTCCATGCCTGGATCGCCCTGTCCGGCGCCACCGCGCCGTCGGTCGTGCGGATCCGGATGCAGGGGCTGAAGGGGCCAGAAATGGCGGGACTCCTCCTCGAGATCATCCGCACCCGGAGCATCGACCTGACGGCGGGCGTGTTGCTCACGGCTCAGCATGGCCGCCTCCGGGTACACCGGCTGCCCATCGGCGCACGAAGCGCGTGAACCCCCTCGTCAACACGATCAGTGGGCGCCTCAGCCTGCGCCCACCCCAGCGGGCGGCGCTGAATATCCTCTCGCGTATCGTCGAGATCGCTCCCCTGCCAAAGGCGCGGACGCCACCATGGCCCTTGAGGCCATCCGGGTCCACTCCGCCGGCGGGTTGACGCGAACAGCTCCGCGTCCGTGACCCCCTGGGTGATCCGCCAGCCCTTGCGGCCGAGGTCGCCCAAGAGGGTCTCCGCCTCCTCCGGGACGGCCGGGATCAGGGTGGCGACCGCCTTCCCGCGCTTGGTGATGGTGAGCGGGCGCCGCGTGCGCGCCACCTGGTCCAGGGAGCGCGAGGCAGCGGCTCTTGAAGGCGCCGGCGCCGATCGTCGAGGCGGGCGCGCGGCGGAGTGTCCGGGACCGCCTCGGGGGCATCGATCTCCGCCGGGGCATAGTGGCCACATTCTACATGTCCATGGCTACGCCGGGTGGCCCTCGCCCTTTGCCCGCGGGCAGACGGCGCACGGGTGACCCGGAGGAGGCGCGGCGACCGACCGGCTGCCTCGCCGCTCTCAGTCCCCCGGCGGCTCGCTCCGGGCCGCCGCGCCCCGCACCTCGAAGGTCACGGTGTCGCGGATCGCGCCGGCCCCGGAGACCAGCGCCAGCCGGTGGCGGCCCGGGCGCGGCGCCCATGGAAGGAGCGACGCCGCCGGCCCGCAGTCGGCGCCGTCCAGCACCCAGCGCATGCCGGCGCCGGCCGCGCTGGCCTCGAAGATCACCCGCTGCATGGCAGGGGGAATGTCGGGGTCGAGCGCGATGATCGTGCCGGACACGGGGGCCACGATCCTCGCCCCTCCGCTCGCGACATGGGCCCGCCCCGCCTCCGCCGCGGGCTCGGTCCCGCGCACGAACCACTCCGGCCGACCGGCGCCGCCGTCCGGCCCGGGCACGGCGCGCGCGATCAGGCCGGGCGGCGGCGCAGGCGCGGACGCGGCGGCCGAGCCGGCGTGCAGCCAGGTCATCACCTCGAGCCATACCGGGGCGGCGCCGGTGACGCCGCTGACGTTGCGCATGGGCTCGCCGGAGTAGTTTCCCACCCACGCGCCGACGGTGAAGCGCGGCGAGTAGCCCACCGCCCAGTTGTCGCGCATGTCCTCGCTGGTGCCCGTCTTGACCGCCGTCCAGAATCCGGTGGCCAGGGGGTTCTCGAGGCCGAAGGTGACGCTGCGGCTCTCGCGGTCGGCCAGGATGCTCGAGACGAGAAACGCCGCCTCGTGCGAGTAGACGCGGCGCGGAGCGCCGGCGGGGGTGGCCGGAGACAGCCGCGGCGAGGTCCACACGCCTCCCGCGGCGAGCGCGCGATAGGCGCTGGCCAGCTCCCAGAGGGTCACATCGACCGAGCCCAGGGCGAGCGACGGCCCGTAGTGGTCGCCGGCCTCCGGCAGGTCGAACCCGAGGCGGCGGAGCTGCTGCACCATGGCCTCGGCCCCGACCAGGCCGAGGGTGCGCACCGCCGGCACGTTGAGGGAGCCGGCCAGGGCGATGCGCGCCGTCACCAGCCCGCGGAAGTGGTCGTCGTAGTTGCGCGGGCGATACAGGCCGCCGGCCACCGACAGGTCGAGCGGCGTGTCCTCCAGAAGGGAGGCGGCGGTCAGGATGCGCTGGTCGAAGGCGAGCGCGTACAGCAGGGGCTTGAGGGCCGAGCCGGCCTGCCGCCGAGCCATCACGGCGTCGACGTGGCGCGCGCTCGACAGGTCGCCGCTTCCCCCGACGTAGGCGAGCACGTGGCCGGACGCGTTGTCGAGCACGAGGACTGCCCCGTCGAGCACGCGCTGGTCGCGGATGGCCAGGAGGTGGCGCCGCAGCGTGGCCGCGGCGACGCGCTGGACGGACGCGTCGAGCGTGGAGGCGATCGCGGGGTCACTGGCGCCCCCCGCGGGCCCGGCTCCCGCGGGCAGCAGTCGCCG
>DATKEI010000085.1:0-11120 GCA_035544455.1 Binatia bacterium
GATCCGCTTCAGAATTTGCTCGGTCTGTCCCTTGACCCCGGCCGACGCGTCGCTCGCCACCGTCCCCGCCACGTACACGGTCTCGCCGTGGACGACTGCTCCGCTGATCCGAGGGCCCGGGCTGATCCGCTTGATCTCCATGAGTCTCCCCTTTGCTCTGTGAGCTTGCTCTGTGAGGTTGAACGGCGCACGCTCCGCCTGGGCCAGGACCCCGCGGTGAGCCGCGCTCGAGGGGCGGGCGCGAGAGATCCTGGCCGCTGTCGGCGGCGCGCCGGATCAGGGGGTGCGCCTCATCCGGGCCTTCGCCTCGCCGCGCGCTGGCCCCGGCTCGACCAGCGCCCGGTGATCCGCTATCCGACCCGCGCGTAGTTGTGGATCATGAAGCCCGCGATGCTGTGGCGCGACGGCCCCGACGGCAGCGCTTCCACCGGGAACCACCGCGCGTCCTCGAGCTCGGCGGGGTCGACGGTGACGTCGCCGCCGCAGTAGCGGGCCACAAAGCCGACCATGAGCTGGCTCGGAAACGGCCAGTTCTGGCTGCCCACGTACTGGATGTCGGTCACATCCACGCCGACCTCCTCCTTGACCTCGCGCACGACCGTGCACTCCAGCGACTCGCCGTTGTCCACGAAGCCGGCCACGAGGGCGTAGCGCCCTTGCGCCCAGCCCGCCTTGCGGGCGAGCAGGCACCGACCGCCGTCGCGCACGAGCACGATGACGGCGGGGTGCAGGTGCGGGTAGTGCTCATAGGCGCACCGCGGACAGCGCTTGCCCCACTCGCCGTCGATGCGCTCCGTCGGCTCGCCGCACTTCGGGCAGTAGCCGCTCGTGCTCTGCCAGTACTGGGCCTGCATGGCCATCCCCCCGAGCGAGAGCAGGTCGTCGGGCAGCCGCGTCCCCTGCATGGGGATCAGGGTCTCCCGCTGAAGGCCGGCGGGAACGGGCGCGTCCTTGGGCAGGCCGACCGTCCAGCACGGCGTCCCGTCGAGCGTGCCCAGCAAGAGCGGGGCCGACGTGCTGCCCGCCAGGGCCTCGGGACACGCGCCCTCCGGGAGCTTGAAGCGCGGTGAATCGGGCGGACCGTCGGGCACCACGAGCAGCGCCTGGTCCTGCACCACCAGCCAGCGCCCGATCTCCGCCGGCGCCTTGCCCCCTCGCTTGGCCGGGGTGAACGCGGCGCCGAGCACGTCGCGATTGAACGGCAGATAGACGCTGAGTGGGGTCGGGCTCATGCGCCTGAGAACATCCGCTCGGCGACCGGCCCCCTCGTGCACTCGGCGCGGACGCCGGTACCCTCGCCCGGGCGTGTCGCGTATCCGGGACAGACTCCCGCGGCCCCCGTGGGGCCGGGCTCGGCGAGCATCCGGCGCCGTCGCGTCGTCATTCGCATGCGGGTTTCCTCGCTCTCCCCTTCGGCACACTACACGCTTCGCCCCGACAATGCCAGACGGCTCGCCCGCGCCGCCCACCGGGGGCGCCGGGCCGCACGCCGGGTCGGCAGTCTGCCGCAGGCTCCGGGCGAGCTTACCTCGACTTCTGAAACGGCCCGGTGGCGGTGGCGGGTCAGCGTGGCCACGCGATCGGCTGATCGACGAAGAGCTGGTAGCGCTGGCTCTTCGGGCGGTCGAGGTCCTCGGGTCGCACGTACCGGATCGACGAGGTGCCGCCCAGCAGCGCGCGCGGCAGGATCATCACGCGGGCGAACGCCGAGGGGACGCGGGCGTCGGCCGCCGCGTACACCGGCGCGGGCCCGGCCTCGAACCAGGCGTGCATGGGCGCATAGTCGTGAACCGTCCCCTGGGTCTCGATGCGCATCGAGCCGAAGAGCAGGCAGCGGATCCCGCCGCCCTGGTGCGTGTGCAGCAGCGCCTCCCCTCCGGCCGGAAAATCCACCCGGTCGCAGCGGAGCAGGTACCCGGCACCGGCGTCGAAGCGCATCTCGGCGGCGAGCAGGCGCTCGCTGCTCGCCGCCCGCGAGATGTCACCGTCGGGCGCCCCCGCCTCGACCAGGTCCCACCGCAGCACGCGCGCCGGCAGGGCGCCGGATCCGATCCGCGTGTCGGGGCTCGCGCTGGTCGCGCTGTTCGGCCCGAGGGTGGCCGAGGTTCCGCCGTCGCCCGACCGCATGGCGAGCGCCCCGTCCACCACGTAGAGCGCGGTGGCGATGGTTCCGGCGAGGGGCGCGCTTGCCGACCCCGGCTCGAAGCGATCGAGGTGAAGCCTCAGCTCGCAGTCCATGGTGTGGCCTCCGGCCGGCGTGAGGGCGGCCTGCAGACGGGCCCCCTCCGGCGGCATCGCACTTCGAAAACGCCAGCCCCGGGGCCGCCGCGCCCGCGGAGCTGTCGCCGTCCAGCCTGGATGGCTCCCCGTTGTTCCGGCTTCCCGTACAGCGTGTCGACCCCTGGCGCGACGACGTTCCGGCGTCATCCCGGGCCAGGGGGTCGCGCCCGCGCAGTCTTTCGCGCCCCGTCCCGGCGGCTCCCTCCGGGGCGGATTTCCCGGTACACTTGGGCGCTCGGACACGATACTCCGGAGGCCCAGATGATCCATCGTACGACGTACCGCACCGAGCTCACTCCCGTGAGCTTTCTCATCCGCAGCGCTTACGTCTTCCCCGACAAGATCGCCGTCGTCCACGGGGCGCGGCGCGCCACCTACCGGCAGCTCCAGGAGCGCGTGCACCGCCTGGCCTCGGGCCTGCGGCGGGCGGGCATGCGGAAGCACGACCGGGTTGCCTTCCTGTGTCCGAACATCCCGGCCATGCTGGAAGCGCACTTCGGCGTCCCGGCCGCGGGCGGCATTCTCGTCGCCATCAACATCCGCCTCAGCTCCGACGAGATCGGCTACATCCTCAAGCACTCGGGCGCCCGCTTCGTCTTCGTCGACCACGAGCTCGTCGACCTGATCAAGCCCCTCGACCTCGCGGGGGTCACGGTCGTGCGCGTGGACGACACGGGGGCGGCCGGCGATCCCTACGAGGAGTTCCTGGCCACGGGCTCGCCCGAGCCCGTCGAGCCCTGGCTCGAGGACGAGGAGGAGACGATCTCCATCAACTACACCTCGGGGACCACCGGCCGGCCAAAGGGCGTCATGTACACCCATCGCGGCGCCTGGACGAATGCCGTGGGCGAGATCATCGAGACCGGCATGTCATTCGACACCCGGTACCTCTGGACGCTGCCCATGTTCCACTGCAACGGCTGGTGCTTCCCGTGGGCCGTCACCGCCGTCGGGGGCACCCACGTCTGCCTGCGGCGCGTCGAGTCCGGCCGCATCTGGGACCTGATCGACGAGGAGGGCATCACCCACTACAACGGCGCGCCTACCGTGCAGATCGGCGTGGTCAACGACGCCAAGGCGCACCGCCTGGCGCGGCCGGTGACGGTGACGGTGGCCGGAGCCCCGCCCTCCCCCACCCTGCTCGGCAAGCTCAAGGAGCTCGGCTTCCGGGCGGTCCACGTGTACGGCCTCACCGAGACGTACGGGCCCCACACCGTGTGCGCCTGGCATGCGGAGTGGGACAGCCTCCCGGCCGAGGAGCAGGCGCGGCTCGCCGCCCGCCAGGGACAGGGCTACGCCCTCTTCGACCTCGTGCGTGTGGTCGACGACGCGATGAACGACGTGCCGCGCGATGGCCAGACCATGGGCGAGGTCATCATGGTCGGCAACAACGTGGCCAAGGGCTACTTCGAGCAGCCGGAGGCCACGGCGGAGGCCTTCCGCGGCGGATGGTTCCACTCGGGCGACCTGGGCGTGTGGCACCCGGACGGCTACGTCGAGCTGCGCGATCGGAAGAAGGACATCATCATCTCCGGAGGCGAGAACATCTCCACCATCGAGGTGGAGCAGTGCGTGGTTCGGCACCCCGCCGTCCTCGAGTGCGCGGTGGTCGCCATCCCCGACGAGAAGTGGGGCGAGCGGCCAAAGGCGTACGTGACCCTCAAGGCGGGCGCGCGCGCCACCGAGGAGGAGATCATCGAGTTCTGCCGCCAGCACATCGCGCGCTTCAAGGCGCCCGCCGCCATCGAGTTCGGCGATCTGCCCAAGACGTCCACGGGCAAGGTGCAGAAGTTCGTCCTGCGCGACCGGGAATGGCAGGGTCGCGACAAGCGCGTCAATTGATCCTCGGCGTCCTCGATCAGTCGCCGGTGCGGAGCGGCATGACGCCGGCCGAGGCGGCCACCCACGGCGATCCGGGAGAGCAGACACGATGACGAGCGTCGTTCGCGCGTTCGAGACCGCCTTCAACCGCCAGGACGTCGACGCCCTGCGGCGCTGCTTCACGGCCGACGGCACCTACCACGACACCTTCTTCGGCGGGCACGCCGGCGAGGCCGCCCTGCGCGCCATGTTCGAGCGCATGTTCCGCGAGGGGCGGGACTATCGCTGGCAGATGCACGAGGTGGTGGAATCGCCCACGCGCGCCGCCGCCGAGTGGACGTTCAGCTACGTGGTCACGGACGCCGTTCCCCGGAGCGCCGGGCGCCCCGTCCGCTTCCGCGGGATGAGCCTCTTCGAGCTCGACGGCGGGCGGATCGCGCACTACCGCGAGTACTTCGACATGGGCGCCGCCCTCCTGCAGCTCGGCTTCGCCCCGGAGCCCCTCGCCCGCGTCCTCCGCCGCCATCGGCTCGACGGCTGACCCCGGCCGGGCCGGCGCCGGCACGCGCGGCCTCCGACATGAACGCGCCCTCCGGCGCGCGGGCTCACCGCGACCCTCGTCGGCGCGAGGGCGCTCCGCCTCGCCCCGGAGGCGCGCCGTGACCGCCGCCGCCATCGGGGCGACGAACATCCCCGCTGGCGCCGCGGCCCTCGTCCTGGGTACCCTCTCGGGCCGGGGCGGGACCGCTGCTGGGAGGGCGCCGCGTCAGATCCCGCACCAGCGGCGGGCGATCTCCGTGTAGATCTCCACCGCCTGGCCGATCCTGTCGATCAGGCAGTACTCGTCGGTCTGGTGGGCAAGAGTCGGCTCGCCGGGGCCCAGGATGACGGCGGGCGCCCCGTACGCCGCCACCAGGGCCGAGGCGTCGGTGAAGTACGAGGCCGCGTGCACGGCGGGCCGCCGGCCGAGGTGCGCGGCGGCGATGTCGAACACCTCGGCCATCCACGGATGGTCCGGCTCCGTCCACACGCCCTCGGCGTCGATGAGGGGCGACAAGGCGACGTCGGCGCCGAGGTGCTTGCCGAGATCCCGGGCCAGCGCGGGGTGGGCCTGGCCGGGGATCGTGCGGATGTCAATCCCGATGGCGGCGGCGTCGGGCACGGAGTTGATGTTGAGCCCGCCGGAGATGGTGCCGACGTTGAGCGTCGGGCCCCCGAGCACCGGGTGCGGGGCGACGCCGAACTCGTACCGCTCGAGCATCAGCACCGCGCGCGCCGCCTTGTAGACGGCGTTCACCCCGTGCTCCGGCATCGACCCGTGCGCGGTGACCCCCGCCGTCGACGCCCGGAGCCAGAGGGCGCCCTTGTGCCCGACCCAGGGCTCGTTGCTCGTGGGCTCCGCGACCACGATGGCTCCCGCTCGGCCGAGGGCGCCGGGCGTGGCGGCGAGGTACCGGGCGCCGTCGCAGCCCGTCTCCTCGCCGGCGGTGATGACCAGTTCCACGCCCGGCGACGCGGCCAGGTGTGGGGCCAGTCTTGTCATCGCCACCACGAAGGCGGCCACCCCGCTCTTCATGTCGCTCGAGCCGCGCCCGTAGAGCCGCCCGGACGAGATCTCGCCCGCGAAGGGATCGGCCTTCCACGGCGTGCCGCCGAGCGGCACGATGTCGATGTGCCCGGTGAAGCAGAGCGGAGGCCGGGAAGGATTCCCCCCGATGCGAGCGACCACGCTTGTCCGTCCCGGAGCGTAGGCGTGGTAGTCCACGCGCAGGCCGGAGGCCTCGAGGATCGCCCCGAGGTGGCGGGCGCACGCGTCCTCGTCCCCCGGGGGGTTGATGGTCCGGTAGGCGAGCAGCTCCCGGGTGAGATCGAGCACGTCCATGTCGCTGTCCTCCGTGCGCGGCCGAGGGTGGATTTCAGCGGCCCGCCGCGGGCGGCCGACGCCCCGCCCACGGCCGGGCGGCCTCGAGCTGGGCGGCGAGCCGGAAGAGCGTCCCCTCGTCGCCGAAGCGCCCGACCCAGTGGGTGCCCAGGGGCAGCTCGGCGGCCGTCTCCCCGAGCGGCACCGACATCGCGGGCTGCCCGGTCACGTTGGCCACGTAGGTGAAGGGCGTGAAGGCGGCCATCCGCCGGCGCACCGCGAACGGGTCCCCTCCCTCGTAGCAGAACGTGCCGAGCGGCACCGGCGGCTCGCCCAGGGTCGGGGTCAGCCAGACGTCGTGGCTCGTGAAGAAGCGCCCGATGTCGCGCGAGATGAGCTGCAGGTCCTGCACCATGGCGAGGTACTCGGGGGCGCTCACCTCCCGGCCGCGCCCGGTGAACGCCCACACGAACGGCTCGAAGAGGTCGGGGCCGGGGGCGCGTCCGGTGCGCCGGTGCCAGTCGTCGATCGCCCACGTGAAGCCGGCGGCGAGGACGCCCGTGAACGAGCGGAACAGCCGCTCGCCGTCGATGGCGGGGGCGGCTTCGACCACCTCGTGGCCGAGCGAGGCGCAGAGGGCCGCCGCGTCGCGCGCCGCGGCGGCGCAGTCGGCGTGCACCTCGCCTCCCATGAGGGGCCGGGTCGACAGCGCGATGCGGAGCCGCCCGGGCGCCGCCCCCACCTCGGCGAGGAAAGGCCGCGCCGGCGGGGGCGCCCAGTAGGGATCGCCCACGTCCGGCCCCGCGGTCGCGTCGAGCAGCGCGGCGCTGTCGCGCACCGACAGGGTGAGGGCGTGCTCGGCCACCAGCCCGGAGATGAGGTCTCCGTAGCGCGGCCCCAGGGGGTTGCGAGCCCGCGTCGGCTTCATCCCGAACACACCGCAGCAGGCGGCGGGCACCCGGATGGAGCCGCCGGCGTCGTTGCCGTGGGCCATCGGCACCATGCGCGTCGCCACCGCCGCCGCCGCGCCCCCGCTCGAGCCGCCCGCCGTCCGCGTGGCGTCCCACGGATTGCGGGTGGGGCCGAACAGGCGCGGCTCCGTCGTCGGCCCCACCGCCAGCTCGGGCGTGTTGGTCTTGCCGACCACGATGAGCCCCGCGCGCCTGTAGCGGGCGACCAGCTCGGTGTCGTGGTCGGACACGAAGTCGCGGAGGTAGGCACTGCCCTCCGTGAACCGCACGCCCGCGTACTCGGCCAGGAAGTCCTTGAGCAGGAACGGGACGCCGGCAAAGGGGCCTTCGCGCCGGGGGAGGGCGGCCTCCGCCCGCGCCCGCTCGTACATCGGCAGGATCACGGCGTTGACGTGGGGGTTGGCCCTGTCGATGCGCGCGATGGCAGCGTCAACCAGCTCCCGCGCGCTCAGCTTCCCCCGCCGCACGAGCTCCGCCTGCGCGACTCCGTCCAGCGATCCGAGATCCCCGTCCCACGCCATCGTCGCCTCCCTCGGCCCGGACCATGCGTCAGCAGACGACGCGGTGAAGAGGACCTTCGATAATTGTCGCGCTCGGATATGGGGCCTTGACCCGCCCGCGGCATTGTCGCACAGCGGACTGGCCGGTGGCGTCAGCGTGGGGACCGGGGCTCGAGCGCGTCGTTCAGGGCGTCGCCCAGGAGGTTCCAGGCGAGCACGGCCAGCGCGATGGCCGCGCCGGGGAACAGGGCCATCCACCAGGCGACCCGGAGGAAACGCTGGGCGTTGCTGGCCAGGTAACCGAGGCTGACCCGCGCGGGATCCCCGAGGCCGAGGAACGACAGACCTGCCTCCAGGAGGATCACGGCGGCCGCGTTCAGCGAGACGATGACCACCGCGGGCGGCAGGGCGTGGGGCATGACCTCGCGGACGAGCGTGCGCGCGGGCGCCGCCCCCAGCCCGCGAGAGGCCTCGACGAAGGCCCGGGTGCGAAGCGACAGCACCTCCGCGCGCACGATGCGTGCGATCCATGGCCACGAGGTCAGCCCGAGCAGCAGGACGAGGCGATCGAGCCCGGGCCCGAACAGGGCGATGACCACCACCGCCAGGAAGAAACGCGGCACCACCTGGACCATCTCGGCCACGCGCATCAGGGCGTCGTCGACGACGCCGCGGCGGTAGCCGGCGAGCGCGCCCACGCCGATCCCGATCGGGGCCGACACCGCGGTCACCGCGAAAGCGACCACAAGCGAGGTCCGCAGGCCGTGGAGGATCCCGGCCAGGAGGTCGCGCCCGAGGTCGTCCGTCCCCATGAGGTGCGCCCGGGATGGCGGCGAGAGCGGCGGGGCCACCGGGGCGAGCGGATCGCCCGGGGCCAGGTGCCCGGCCAGCACGGCCGCCGCGACGAGGGCGCCGGCGATGGAGAGGCCGGCGATTCCGCCCGGGGCCCGGAGCAGACGCGCCACCGTGCGCGTCCCCGCGGCCAGGGCGCGGGGGGCGACGTCCATCGCCGATTCAGTCGCGACCGATGCGGGGGTCGAGCCAGCCATAGGCGAGGTCGGTGAGCAGGTTGGCGAGGAGGACCCCCAGCGAGACGAGGAGGAAGATCCCAAGCACTACCGGGTGGTCGCGGGCGAGGAGCGCCGACAGCATGAGCCGGCCAACCCCGGGCCAGGCGAAGACGGCCTCCACGAGCACCGCGCCGGAGCAGAGCGCGCCGACGCGAGCACCGATGACGGTCAGGACGGGCAGGAGGGCGTTGCGCAGGGCGTGCGCGACCACCCGGCCCTCGGGCAGTCCCTTGGCGCGCGCCGTTCGCACGTAGTCGGCGCCGAGCGCCTGGAGCAGCCCGGTGCGGACGAGCCGGGCGGTGAGGGCCAGCTCGCCGGCGGCGAGGACGAGGGCGGGGAGCGCCAGGTGATGCAACACGTCGAGCAGGTGGGCCACGCCCACGGCCGGGCGCCGCGCGTCGGACATGCCCTGGACCGGGAAGAGCCCGGTGCCGACGGCGAGGAGGATCAGCGCGAGCTGGCCCAGCCAGAACACGGGCGTGGCGGAGCCCAGCAGCGAGGCGGCCCGCAGCGCGAAGTCCTCCGGCCGGGCCACTCGGCGCGCCGCCAGGGTGCCGAGGGCGACGCCGAGCGCTGTCGACACGGCGAGGGCTGTCAGCATCAGGAGCAACGTGGCGGGCAGCCGCTCCGCGAT
Organism: Binatia bacterium; assembly: GCA_035544455.1. Lineage (GTDB taxonomy): Bacteria > Methylomirabilota > Methylomirabilia > Rokubacteriales > CSP1-6 > DATKEI01. The sequence goes on from DATKEI010000085.1 coordinate 9,138, forward strand.
CACCGCGGCCACCGGGCGCCCGTGCACGAACGAGGTGCCGAGGTCGGCCCGGAGCACGCGCCCGACGTAGACGGCGAACCGCTCGGGCAAGGGCCGGTCCAGCCCGAACTTCGCCCGCATGGCGGCGTAGTGGCCGGGGTCGCCGTGCTCACCGGCGAGCGCGACGATCGGATCGCCCGGGGCCAGGTGGACAAGGGCGAAGGCGAGCACGAGCAGCGCGCCCAGGGTGGGAACGACCAGCCCCAGCCGCCGCACCGCGGAGCGGAGCGGCGGAGCTACCGCTTGCAGCAGGCCTCCGCGAACACGCCCGTCCACGGCCGGAAGCCGCCGCAGCGGGCCGCCCAGGCCGGCACGAGGGCAAGCACCACCGCCTGCAGACTGCACGGCATGACGACGTCCTCCCTGGGTCGCCCGCGCCCCGGGCGGGGCACGGGTCGCACGATGTTGGCGGCGGCCGCCGCCCGTCGCCAGGGGACTCTACGATGCCGCTCCGGACGGGTCAAACTTGCGCCGCTCGACACCTCCTTCTTCCGAGGCATGGCGACCTGACCCGGGGCGCTCCGCCAGGCCCGACCGAGCACGCGGCGGGGGCCCGGCGGTTGACCTGCCCCGCCCGGCGTGACAGGATCGCGCGGATCATCCGAGGGGGCCACATGACGGCGATTGCGAACGCGGTGAAACAGCGGCTGGCCGCCGGGCAGCTCGCCCTCGGCATGGGACTCCGGCAGGCGCGCACCGTCGACATCGGCCGGGCCCTGGCCGCCTCCGGCTTCGACTGGGCCCTCATCGACATGGAGCACAACACGATGAGCATCGACACCGCGGCCCAGATCGCGGTGGCGTGCCAGGACGCGGGGGTGACCCCCCTCGTGCGCGTGCCCGGCTACGAGCACTACCTGGCCACGCGCCTGCTCGATGCCGGCACCATGGGCATCGTGTTCCCCCACGTGGACAGCGCCGAGCATGCCCGGCAGCTCGTGGCCAACTGCAAGTACCCTCCGCTCGGCCACCGGTCGCTCGGCGGCGCCATGGCCCAGCTCGGGTTCCGCCCCTACCCGCGTGCGGAGTCGACCGCCCTCGTGAACCAGGCGACGATGCTGGTGATGATGCTGGAGACGCCGCGGGCCGTGGAGAGCGCCGACGCCATCGCCGCCGTGCCGGGAGTGGACGTCCTGCTCGTCGGGACCAACGACCTCACCCTCGAGATGGGCATCCCCGGCCGGTACGACGACCCCCGCGTTCTCCACGCCTACGAGACGGTGATCGCCGCGTGCACGAAGCACGGCAAGTACCCGGGCATGGGCGGCATCTACGACCACCCGACCATGGAGCGCTACATTGCCCTGGGCGCGCGGTTCGTCCTCGCCGGCAGCGACCTGTCCTTCCTCATGGCGGCGGGCCAGGCCCGCACCGACTTCCTGCGCAGCCTGCCGACGTGAGCTGGCCCGACCCGTTTCGCGAACGCTCTTCTGCCCCCCCGTCACCCTGTCAATCCGTCTACCCTCTTCCGGACGCGATGGAACCGCGACCACTCCCGGGCGTGCGCTCGGGGAGGGACGTCGCGCCGACCCCTCGCCCCCTCCGGGCGAGAGGGTTGCGGTGAGGGGAGCGGGCGCGAGCGACCCGGTCGGGCTTGAGCGGAGGCGGCCGACGCGCGGTCAGGCGCACCACTCGCGCGGGCCGTCGTCGGTGTAGCCGCACTGCTCGCACGGGCTGAAGTAGTGCGCGGCCGGCGGCATGGCCACGGCCAGGCGCAGGGTGAGCTCGGACCCCACGGCGCGGATGTGGTGAACGGTCCCCCGAGGCACCCACACGATGTCGTCCTTGCCCGCCCGGACGAGTACCCCGCCCGTCAGCTCCCACTCGAGGTGGCCGGCCAGGACCACCCACCACTCGTCGAACTCGCGGTGCCAGTGCGGGCGGTTGCCGCCGCCGGGCGCGTTCGCGATCAGGGTGACGAGCTGCCGCTCGTCCGCGATGATG
>DATKEI010000086.1:0-13805 GCA_035544455.1 Binatia bacterium
AAGGCGGTGAGCGCGATCGCGGGCACTGCGCCGCCCCGCGCGTGGCCCAGCGCCCGCACGCGCCGCAAGAGCTCGTAGCCATCCACGTCCGGCATGCCGATGTCGCTCACCAGCACGTCTGGCCGGTCCCGCTCCACGAGAGCGATCGCTTCCTCCGCCGTGCTGGCCATGACCACCTCGGCCTCGCAGTCGGCGAGCACCCGCCTGATCAGGTTGCGCGCGTCTTCCTGGTCGTCGACCAGGAGTACCTTGATCCCGCTCAGGTCCGCGCCCTGGAAGTCCGACGGGGGTCCCGGAAGGCCTCTGGAGTGGACCCGTTCGGCGTCCCCGCCACGCGCCCCGAGGCTGAGGGGCAGGTGGATGGCGAACGTTGCGCCGTGGCCCGCCCCGGCGCTGGTGGCCTCCACCGTCCCCCCGTGCAGCTCGACCAGCCGCTTCACGATCGACAGCCCCAGGCCGAGGCCCTGGGTCGTGCGCGTTCGCGACGCGTCGGCTTGCCGGAAGCGGTCGAACACGTGCGGGAGGAACTCGGGCGTGATCCCGATCCCGGTGTCCGCAACGGTGATCTCGACGTGCGAGCTCACGCGCCGCAGCAGGACCTCGACCCGGCCGTTGCGCCCCGTGAACTTGATGGCATTGGAGAGCAGGTTCCAGACGATCTGCTGGAGCCGGTTCGGATCTCCGCTCATGGTCCCCGCCGCGGGGTCCAGCCGCGCGCTCAACGAGATCGCCTTCGCGTCCGCCGCGGGTCGCACCGTGGCGAGAGCCGCCTCGATCACGCCCACGAGGTCAACCCCCTGGATATCGAGGCGCATCTTCCCGGACGTGATCCGGCTCATGTCCAGCAGCTCCTCGATCAGCTGGGTCTGCATGCGCGCGTTGCGCTCGATCACCTCGAGCCCCTGGAGGATCTCCGGGTCCCGCGCGGTGCGGGCCCGCAGGATGTGCGACCAGCCCAGGATCGCCCCCAGCGGGGTGCGCAGCTCGTGGGAGAGCGTGGCGAGGAACTCGTCCTTCATGGCGCTCGCCCGCTCGGCCTCGGTGCGGGCGGACCGCTCGCTCTCCAGCAGATGCCGCCGCTCCTCCGCGGCGTTCTGGGCCGCCTCGAAGAGGCGGGCGTTGTCGATCGCCACGGCGGCTTGCGCGGCGACCCCGACCACCAGCCGCTCGGCGCGCTCGGTGAACACGCCGGTCTCCGGATGGCCGAAGAAGAGGCCGCCGATGACCTCGCCGGAGCGCGAGATCACAGGGACGGCCAGATAGCTCCGGACCGGGAGGGGGCCGGCCGGCATGCCATGGTGCGGGGACAGCTGGCCGTACCGCGGATCCCGGAGCACGTCGTCGCAGCGGATCGGGCTCTCGCCCCTGAAGGTCGGTGCGAACAGTGCGGTGGCGCGGGACCGCCCCAATCGCTCGAAGGCCTCGCGAGGCGCGCCGGAGGCCGTGTAGACCAGAAACGCGTCCTCGCCGGGGTCGGTGGCGTTGTAGTAGAACGCGCCGAAGCGCGCGCCGCTGAGCTCGGTGGCGGCGTCGGTCACCGCCTGCACGAGTGTCTGGAGGTCGAGCGTGGACGACAGCATGATGCCCGTCCGGTTGAGCAGCTCGAGAATGCGGGCCTCGTCCCGGCGCGCCGTGATGTCGCGGAAGCTCCACACGCGGCCGGCAGTGCGCGTATCGATGGACTGGACCCGCGAGTACCGCTCGAACACCCGTCCATCCGCAAGCTCCAGGACGTCGAAGCTCTCGTGCGGAGACGCCGTGTCGATGTCCTCGACGCGCGCGAGAAACCCGGCGCGGTCGGGGAACTGCTGGCCGAGGACGTCGAGGATCAGCCGGTGCCGCCGCGTATCCAGGACCGGCCGGGAGATCCTCCACATGTCGACGAACTTCGCGTTGAAGTCCGTGACCGCCCCGCGCTCATCCGTCACGAGGATGCCGTCCCAGGTGGATTCGAGGGTGGCGCGCAGCATCGCCAGGGAGTGGGCGAGCTCCTCGGTCCGGTGCTCCAGCTGCTCCTTGGCCTGGAGGGTTTCCTCCTCGGCGCGCCGGCGCGCGGCCAGGATGCTGCTGACATTCTGCATGGCCACGGAGCGAAGGAGCGCGTCCTCGTCGGACGACACTACCGGGCTCCCAGGGCGTCGGCGGCGAGGGCGGTGCCCAGCACGCGGGCGCGGATCTTCGCGAACGCCGTGTCGCGGCTCGTGGACGTGTCGTCACTGAACGGGGCAAAGCCGCAGTCGTCGGTGGTGCCGAGCCGTTCGACCGGGATGTGCTCGGCCGCCTCCAGCACCAGATCCCTGACTTCCTCCGGCGTCTCGACTCGCGGATCGATCGGCGCGATGACGCCGATGAAGATCTGCTGCTGCGGCTTCATGTGCTGCTCGATGATCCTCAGAACGCGCTTGCGGTCCGGCTCGCCGGCCAGGGCGATGTAGAATCTGCCCACCTTCAGCTCGAACAAGCTCGGGAGCAGCCCTTCGTACCCGACGCTGGCGCTGTGGGTCGAATCGCGGTCGCCGCCCGGGCAGGTGTGCACACCGATGCGCCGCCGGGCGTGGGCCGGGAATCGCGACAGCGCGAGGTTGTTCAGGTCGACGAAGCTGTTCAGCAGGGTCCCGGATGGGTCGACTTTCAGGGAGAGGCGGCCCTCGGTGAAATCGATCTGCACCGCGTGGGCTCCCTGCTCCAGGCACCGGCGCATCTCCGTCTCGTGCTCGCGAAGCAGGTCGTCGATGAACGCTTGCCGCGTGTAGTTGGGCAGCCCCTCCGCGGGATACATGAGGCTCAGAGCGGACGGGGAGATGACGGCCTGCTTCACGGGAACTCGGGCAGAGCGCTGCGCCACCTGCAGGAAGCCGTCCGCGTACCGCCGGTAGCGGAACGGTCCGCCGGTGAGCCGCGGCATCCGACGGACATGACCGGCGGCGAAGGGGATGGCGAACCCCTGCGGGTCGGTGTTCGGAAGCCCGTGCACGGAGTACGTCCAGAAGTTGTGGTACTTCCGCTGCTCGCCGTCGGTGATGACCGGAGAGCCGGTGGCCTCGAACCGCTCGACGGTGTCGCGGATGGCCGCGTCGTAGAGCGGGTCGAGAGCCGGATCGTCGCTCGCGGTTCGCGCGAGCGCCTCGATCAGCTCCAGGGGCCGGGGGATGCTACCGATGGGCTCGGTGGGGATCATGGGCGCCCGTGCGGTGGACCTTGGCGAGCGGGCAAGAGGAGGTCACGATGCCGATCTCCCTCACGAGAGATGGTGGAGAATGTGCGGCGGTGATCCGGGCGTGGGCTCAAGGTCGCTCGGGTCCTCCGGGCTCGGCCGCGGCCGGGCCCGGAGGCGAGGCCCGCCGGGCGTCCTGGATCTGCTCGAGGTGCTGCTCCGTCCACTGGTAGAGCGCCGCCAGTGGGACCGTGAGTGTCTGGCCGAGGGGAGTGAGCGTGTAGTCAACCCGCGGCGGGATGACCGCGTATGCCGTGCGGTGTACGAGCCCGTCCCGCTCGAGCTGGCGGAGCGTCTGGGTCAGCATCTTCTGCGAAACCCCGCGGATCGCTCTCTGCAGCTCGCTATGCCGTCTGGGACCCCCGACAGCTCATACAGGACGAGCACGCCCCATTTGCTGCAGATACTGGCCAGGATCTCCGGAACGTCGGAGGTGGATCGCGAGGGTCTCTCGGGCACCATAGAACGGCCAAGCACAGGCCGATGAAGCTGCGCGACGGAGGCCTGCCCACAGCGAAGCACACCAAGACCTGGTTCGGCCGTGGCTCCGGGGAAGATGTCGAAGTTGAGATCGACTTCGAGCCGGGGCCGTCGCTTCGCCTCCATGCAGCATGCTTTCAGTTCTGGCAGGTGGAGGCGCACGGGAAGGGGGTACCTCCTTCCTCCCTGGGTGCAACTTCCGGTCCCGGCTAGCATGAGCGCCGGGTCAGACCAGCAGGCGCCTTCGATTCGAGTCCCCTGTCGGTGATCAGGGGCATCTGCGCGCCGGCAGCGGTTGCTCCCCACGGAGGCTCCTCACTCCTCGTTATGGCCGCGCCGCGCGTCTCGTTCCTCGAGGATCTCCGCCGAGGATCGCACCTCCTCGTCGGTGCCCCTCGAAACTCCGAGAGCGTCGCCGAGCTGATCGACGACGTTCTGATCCGGGGTAGCCACGCTTCCGCCCACGGCTTCCTCGCCACTCAGATGTGCGCGGCGCCAGTCGGCATCCGGGTCGCCGCCCGTCAGCTTCGGGCTGGTGGCGCTGTGCTCTTCAGACTCGCGGAGCATGGCGCGCTCCATGTCCGTCGGCTCCCGCAGCACCTCGCCCGGAGGCGGCCCCTGCATTTGTTCCTCCGCTGAGCGTTCTGCTGACGACCGCGCGTCCTCGCCGGCCTCGGGCGCGGTGATCTCTGTCGCCGGGCGGACGCGCGTGCGTCGGGGCTTGGGCTTCGATCCCTTCTTCCGTGCCATACGGTGTCTCCATGAGCGGCGCCCGGCACTCGAGCGCGCCTCCTGAGGTGGCCGGCGTCCCTTCCGCGACCCCGCGGGGAGCGACCCGGGCGACCGCGCCCGGGAACGCCGTGAACCGAGCCGGACGGAAAGCCCTGCCGGTCGGCGGAACGATACAGGATCAGGGAAGGGAGCCGCGGTTCCGCGTACTGTCGTCCCAGCAAGGCGCATGCCCGGCCTTCCGCGCCCATTGTCTCTCCTCTCGGCCGGCGGGTTGCCCACCTCCTGCCGAGCGGACGCGCTCGGGGTCGGGCCACGGCCACACGAGATGACGCGTCGCATCAGCGCCGCGCACGCAGGGCCTCCCGGGCCCGCGCCGGACCCCCTCGCCCGCACGGGATCCGAGTGACGCGGAAAGCCTGGCCCAGGTTAGCTGGTAAGACTTGCCCGATGGAAGTGAGGGCTCCCCTGCCGGCTCGATGTGGGCCCTTGACGGCGAACCCTCCGTCCTCACTGTCATGACCGCGTCTCCCTTCCGCTGGCACCAATGCAAGGTCGGCCGGTTTCGGGGCAATGGATGCGACGCCGCCCCGATCTCTCGGCGCTGGGAAGGTTCTGGAATCGAGCTCGGGGTCGTGGTCTGGGCCGCCCGCGGCATGGAGGCTGCGGAAGCTGGCCCGCGGGCCGGCGCGAGGCGGGCTCACGGCTTGGCCTTGGTCGCGCAACTGGACACTGACGGAGGAGGTCGCGTCGATGGATCAGCCGCCTGTTCCCCAGGGATCCTGCGAGGTGCACCAGGCTCGCACGGGATCGAGGGTCCAGACACGCGTTGCGCTGGCCGTCGCGGGCCGCGGCATACCGCCCACCCGGTGGTCGAGGTCAAGGCTGGCCCGTGTGCGGGCCACTCGCCCGGCGGCTCCTGCAGGCGTGCGGGCACCGACCGAGGCACGGTCGGCCAGCACGCGCGCGGGCGCCGCCGCCGGGGTCCTTCGCGCCCCGGGCGCCCGACTGGTGGCGGCCCTCGCGGGTGGCGCGCCGACCGCCCGCACCCGCGCCCGATCCACCACCTTTGCCGGCCCGACGGGCGGGCGGCACCGGCGGCCGCGTCTAAAGGACCGGGCGCCCTGGCGGGGAGCCCAGCTCGAGGGCAAGGTCGGCCTGCTGCTGCTCGGCGTGCTCATGGCCGCGCTGGCCGTGGCCATCTGATTGGCGTCCCGGGACGCCCGGTCGCACGAATGGCAGCTTCACCGGTGGTCGGCTGCCTGTTGCCTGGACGACTCGCAGGCGTATTCACGGTCGTGGCGAGCATGACTCAGGACGGTCCGGTACAGGACACCGGGATCGAACGGCTTCTCGACCACCTCGACAAAGCCGGCGGCGAGGAGCTCCTGGCGGCGCTCGTGGAACGCGGTCATTGCGATCGCAGGGATAACCGTCCCGGTCAACTGCGCGCGGGCGACCACGTCGCGGACGACCCCGAGGCCGTTGTGCGGCATTCCAATATCGCTGACGACGATGTGCGGATGAACGGTGCGGAGGAGGTGCCTGGCCTCTTCGACCGATCCGCTGGTCGTCACGACGGCGCCGTAGTATTGCAGGATCAGCCGGACGAGGTACAGCGAGTCTTCACTGTCGTCGACGACCATGACATGAATGCCGCGCAGATCGTTTGGAGGTGCCATGCGCCCTCCTCCCTCCCGGCAACCTTGGTGGGCCGCCCCGGATTCTGAAGATCTGACGCGAGCAACCTTCGAGCCATCTGGCCAAGCTATTGCTCGTGCAGGCCGCTCGCTCTCGAAGCGATTCGGAGCGTGTAGAAACGCCTGGGCAAGGGGGGCGCCTTCGCGTGCTGCAGCAGAGGGGCGGGAGCGAACGCCTGGCCCTTCGCGGGGGTGGCGCGGAGGCGAATGTCGCACTCCTGGTCGTCAGCGGGCGTCCAGTTCTGCTGCCCTTCCCGATAGGCGCCCGGCTCGGCTGGCGGTCCGGGTTGGAGCCGGCATCCCCGTTGATGCCCGGGTCACGAGACCGGCCCGCGTCGTATCAGTGCCACGTCTGCCGAGGCGCGCGGGCTGCCTTGCCGAGGAAGAGGCCAGCCAGCGCTATTGCTGCGGCGGCGAGCCATGGCCATGGGGGAGCGTCGACCGGCCGGCCCCCCGCTCCCGAGGGCAACAGACCGGCGGGCGCCGCCCCCGCGACTCGCGCGAGCTGGCCCGGGGCCTTTTCTCCCTCATCCTTGCCCACGGACGACGCGTGCTCGATCTCGCTGTTCAGCTCCGCGCCGGCCAGGAGGGCGAGCCCGCTGATGTAGAGCCAGAGGAGCAGAACCATGACGCCGCCAATGGCGCCGTAGGTCTCGGTGTATTTCCCGAACGTGACGATGTAGTACCGGAAGCCAAGCGAGGCCGCCACCCAGATCAGCGTCGCGAGCACGGAACCCGGCGTTAACCAGACCCACTCCTGCTCGACGTCGGGGGCAAAGTAGTACACCAGCGCCACGGCACCGGCAATGATCGCGAACACGATCGGCCAGCGGACGATACTCCACGCCCAGGCCGCCGCTGGCCCCCCGCCCACGAGCGCGGCCAGCTGCTCGGCCAGGGCGGGCCCGACCAGGACCAGGGCGAAGGACACCAGGATGAACAAGGCCAGCGCCACCGTCAGCAAGATTGCGGTGATGCGGGTTCGCCACCAGGGGCGGCCTTCCTCGACGTCATAGGCCCGGTTCAACGCGTCGACGATGGCCATGACGGCAGCCGAGCTGCTCCACAGCGCGGCCACGAACCCGAAGGTCAGGAGACCGCCATTGTTCCCCTCGGCGATCTTCTCGATCTGCTGCGTCACGATAGTGAGCACATCGGGCGGGAGAAGCGGGCCAGCCGACTCGATCAGCCGGGGGACGAGGCGGTCGAGTGGAAAGAAGCTCGCCAGAGCGACGAGGGCAAGCATGGCCGGGAACAGGGCCAGGAAGAAGTAGTAGGCCAGCGCCGCCGCCAGGCCAAGGCAGTCATCCTCGTACATCTCCACCGCGGTCCGCTTGAAGATCTCGCGCCAGCCGACCCGGACGCGAAAGAGGCGGAACAGCACGTCGGCCCGTCTCTTACTCGCCCGCGGTCCGCGCCGCCCGAACGCTGGAGCCGCTTGGCCTCGTCCCGGGCGCGCTCGGGCCCACAGCATCGGGTGCCGGCCGGAGCAGTCGGTTGCGCACCGTGTCGTAGGTGTGCACCGCTGTCAACACGGTGGCGGCCAGGGCACCCACCAGCCGGAACACACGCAGGATCGGCAGCCGTGACAGCCCGAGGCCCACAATTGCGGCTCCGGCCAGGAGGCCATACGGGGCCCACCGGCGGTATGGTACGCGGTCGTCTACCGCGTCCAGTCGCGCATCGATGGCGCGGCGGGTCAGCCGAATCTGAGCCTGAATCTCAGCTGGGCTCCGAGCCACGACAGTGTCTCCTCGACCGATCGACGCGTCTCGACCGGCCATGGCAAGTTCTTCAACCGGTAAGCTCCCCATCCCGTCAGGGTCAGTCCCAGCACGAGCGCCGTTCCGCCCGTCCCGACGAGATGTGACCAGGGCACCCCGAGGGCGTATCCGACGACCCCCGACGCCAGCAGCACCAGCGCAGCGACGGTGAGGATGACACCTCCCACCGCGAACGCGACCGCCAGCGCCGCCGCCCGCGCGATCTGGCGCGCCTCGGCCTTCCCCAGCTCCCACTGCAGCGCGAGGAGGCGCTGAAGATCCTCACCCGCTGCCCTCAGGTGCGCCTGGGCGCTTGCCTTCCCATTGCTGGCCTCGCCGGGCGAGCCTCCGCCTGCCGGCGCGCCGCCCCTCGGCGCCGCCTGCGGAATGGGTGGCGGTACGGAGGCCGGAGCCTTCATGATCGCCCGTAACCTCGGTCACGGATCAGCGGCACCATCGATCCCTCCCTCTTCGGCGGCCTCGCAGCGAAGCGCTGCGCCGGTGGACTGCCCGCATCGTGCGCCGAGCAGGCGCCCGCGTGCGGGGCGCGGCGGCGCCGTTACTCGCCGCACGCACGGAATGTGGACGCCACGAGCCCCTCGGCATTCAGACGGACAGCAAGAGCCGTTCCTGCCCGGCCTGGTGGCGCGAGCGGCGCCATGGGTCGGCGCGAGCCCACAGCGGAGCGCCGCTTCCCGTCTAGCATCACCCGAACGGCGGCGAGATCGTCAACGGCTGAGGCGGAGGCTGCTCGGCCGGCACCACTGGCAGCACGGCAGGGGCAACACTACTCCTTCGCCGGCGCCGCCCACTGGATAGCCTCGTTCACCCTGGCGACAATCCGGGTCCAGATCTCGTTCGGCGCTTTCTCGGCCGCCTGCTCACGCCGAGCGTCGCACCATCGCTTGAGCGGCTGTCCATGACGCAGATCCAGCTCCACTCGCCACATCGGGCCACCGGGGGCGCCGCCGGCCGGACCAGGCTGCGCGCCGAGAACCCGCTCCGCCACCTCCGGCTCCAGACGAGGGACGGCCCCTTCTTCGAGGGCGGCGACGCGGGCTCCACCACACGAGCACGTCCGGTCGTGCGGGCGGCGGTCGCCACGCGGCGAATGAGTGGGTGCGCAAGGTTCGCGGCACCGCGTGGAAGGTTCCACCCCACCCCCTCTTCCCGGAGCGCGGAGGGGGTGGGGTGGGCTACAGCCTGGTTATCGCTTGATGGGTTCCGTCCGGGACCCCGGCGTGGCGGCACCGGGGGGCATGGACCCCGACGAAGCCAGCCGCTTGACGCTCTGCGCGATGATCTTCCCGCTGCGCTCGACATACGTGACTGCTACGGGATCACCCACCTTGAGGGCTGACCCTGACCCAGCGGCGGCACGGTCAGGCGTCTCGATCCGGGTCGAGCCGTCGAGTGCGAACGCCCACTCACGGCTCTTGCCGTCACCCTCGCGGGCGACAACCACGAGGCCGTCCTTGTTGACTTGCTTGACGGTTCCGGTCACGTCTCTTGGAGCCATCTGATCTCCGCTGGGAGCCCTCGGAGCGCCAGCAGGTTTCGTCTGGGCGTGAACGGGAACGGCCGACGCGAGGACCATGAAGCCGAGGGCCAGACCGACAGTCCCCTTCAGAACCAGCGAGGCGCGCATGGCTCAGGCTCCGCGCCCGACGGTGGTGTGGTGGTCCCGGCGCCACTCGCGGTCGAAGTACGCCTCGTCCTCCGGCGTCCGCGGCTTCACACCCACGAGGATGCCGCCCTCCTTGAGCCCGCTCTCGTACTCCTTCACGCGCTCCTCGGGAATGCCCGCGCCCACAAGCGCGCCAATCGCACCTCCCGCCACGGCCCCGGCTCCGGCCCCGGCGAGGGCCGCGATGATCGGTCCGGCGACGATCAGTCCCAACCCGGGGACCGCCACGGTCGCCGCCGCGGCAATCGCCGCCAAGGTGCCACCGGCAACCGCCCCGATGCCTCCGCCGACGCCAGCGCCCTCGAGTGCCTTGTTGCCCATCTCGGTCGTCGGCGTGCCGGCAGCAAAATGGCGCTTGCGAGCTTCGTCGGTCATCACGACGTTGATTTCGTCTGCGGTGTAGCCGCGCTTGACGAGATCCTCGTATGCGCGCTCCGCACTGGTCCGATCCCTGAAGAGTCCTGTCGACAGCCGGTTCTCGTTTGCCATGTCGCGCTCCTTGTCGATGTGGTTGTGTGTTGAGAAGACCCGGGGACCTCCGATCCCGCAAAGACCCCAGGGGCGGCGGCGGACCTCCCGGCTCGCCGCAACCGTCGTCATGCGCTAGCTCGTGTACCCGCGCTTCTTCAACCCGCTCACGATATCGGTCGCTGCTGCCCGTGAGCAGAGCAAGATCCGGACCCGCGACGCGGCTCGCCGCGCGTTGGCTGGCGGAACGGCCGACGGGGACCCCGGAAGGCGATGATGAAGGCCTCGATACGGTGACGCGATCACGCGTCTTGGACTGACTCGGCGATCTGCTGGCAACAGGCGACAGGGGCTCGACCCGGACTAGGCCCGGGTCGAGCGCCGCGGCGCTGGGTGCCGCTTGCGAAATTCTTACCGAGCAGGTCCGGGTCAGAGGCGCCGGGCTACGACGCGCGGCGCCGCGTCGCCAGTTCGTTCTCGAAGCTCGGCAGGATGGCCCTGAAGAAGGCGTTCTGGATCAGCCGGACGACGACCTGCAGGGTGCTCGCCTCCGGATTCTCGATACGGCCCCAGACGTCGGCCCTGGTCGCCACCTCGTCCCGCGGGCGGTTCTCGAGGATCCGGGAGATCCCCCCGATCACTCCCTCGTACATCTGCTGGAAGACGTTCTTGTCCCCATCCTGGCGCGCATCGTAGACATCGAGGTCCCGGAACAGCGGCTTCACGTAGCCGCTGATCGTCCCGTTCTTGACGGACAGCTCGGACACCAGGGAGAAGAAGCCGTCGGCGACGTCGAAGCGTCCATAGGTGCGCCAGAGGTCGTTCATCGCGCGCGCCCCGGTGTCCGTGATCTTCACGGCCAGGTCGAAGTCGGGCCCGCGCACCTCGGGACGGAAGCTCGCGGTGGCCACGGTGGCCCCGCTTCCCATGAAGCGTCCGCGCAGCCTCGCGGTCGCGATCCCGTCCGTCCGGTGATTGCTGAGATTGCGCACCTCCAGCGTCGTGCCATCCATGAAAACCCGATATCCCTTCGGGTGGGCGTCATTGACGAAGCCGATCTGGGCGTTTCTGATCCGTGCCTCGTCGATGCGGATCAGGAGCCCGGGCTGGTTGCTGACCTCGGCGGCCGCCGCCCCTATCTGGCGAGCCCGCTCGCGCTCCCGCGCCGCGGTCGCCCCGGAATGCACGTAGTCGGCACGGAGCCCGTCGACCATCAGCTCGCGGACATGCGCGGTCTTGACGGCGGGCGCGTACTCGACCTCACCGGCGGCGGACACCGCTCCCGCCGCGACCTGCAGGTTGTACCGCCCCGCCACCGGGCGAATCGCGTCGAGCGGGGCGTCGGTGAGCTCGATGTCGCCCCGGACTCCGGCATGAGGCGTGGCCAGGAAGTTCGCGTGGCCGGCGACCCGGAGCCGCCCGGAGCCGAAGACGACGGCGTCCAGCGCGACCTCGGACGGGTAGGTGCGTTCCGGCGACCGGATGTTCCGGACGTTGTCCGCCCGGAAATTCACATTTGTCAGCTCGACAGGGGGGGCGCCGGCGCTGTCGATATAGGTCAGCGTCCCGTCCACCACCGTGAAGTGGTTGATCTTGAACGGATAGATGGCCTGGAGGGCCTCTTGCCAGCCCCGCTCTGAAGCCGGGGTATCGTCGGAGGCCTCTGTCGCGAGCTGGGCGCGATCGACGTGCAGGACCGGGCGGTCGAACGCCATGTCTCCAACCACGCGCCCCCTCAGCAGCGCTCGCCAGTGAATGCTCGCCGCGATGAGGGGAAAGTGGGCCACCGGCGGGTGGGGATTCGCTTCCTGGATGAGGACGAGATCGCGAAGATCGAGGCTGAACCCGAACACGTGGAAGTCGAGTCCACCCAGTTCGACCCGATAGCCATCCAGACGGTCGTTCAGCCGGCGCTCCATCTGCCGGCGCAGGGGCTCGTCGGCCGCGACGTCGATGATGACGAGAATCGCCAGCAGGGCGACCGCCAGCCCTATCGTTACCCGCCCGGCCAGCGTGCCGAACCGGCCGAGGGTCGGGATCAGGGAGCCAAGCATGGATCAACGCCGTGCTGGCTCGACCGGCTCGTCTGGGTCGTCTGGCCGCGCCGGCCCATCGTCGATGGCCCGGCCTTCCTTGTGACGCGCGGGCTCCACGACGTCCTCGTCCGTGAGGTCTCGATCGGTCTCCCGGTGATCCGCGAACCGCTCCGCCGCCCGCTCCTGTTCACCTTCGGTCGGCGTCCGCCGGTCGCCGTTTTCCCGAGGGCCCGTTGCCGTGCGATCAGGGGCCGGGGCGGCCCGTCGGGATTCCGTGCGCTTGGGGGAGTTCTTGCGTGCCATATCGTGCCTCCTCGGGTGCGTGTCCGTGCGCATCTGTCGCGCAGGAGAGGCAGCAACCGATATGCCAGTCACGGCCAACCACGATCTGGGCGGCCAGGCTGACAGCGGGCACCCGGCGGGGAGTTCTTCCAGTGCAGGATTTCCACGGAGGACATCGCGGGCGCCACAGGCGAGTACCGGCCCGGACGCACCAGAGGGAGCCGGAGGTGCGTAAGGGGCTGAACCGCTGGACCGCACCTTCATCTGGCGGTGACGTCCTCGCCGTGGTTTCCCTCGCTGCCGGTGAGGCCGAAGAAGCGCTCCTTGAGGATCGGGTCGCGGCCGTTCCACAGGGTGAGGGCAAAGCACAGGCGCTGGTGGTTGTCGGAGATGCCGAGCAGGCCATCCTCGCCCCACCGGTATGCGCGCGAGCGGGCATGGTCGTGGGGGAAGGAGTCCCACGCCGCGCCATCAGGGCTGTAGTCCTCGCGGACGGTGCCCCACTGGCGCTCGGACAGGTATGGCCCCCAGCGCCGCCAGTGGGCCGTCCGGGCGACCGTCTCCACGAGACGCTGCGCTTCCCGTGTCATCGCGGCACCCGTCCTTTCGCGAACCGCGCTTGGGCCGGTCGGCCGCCAGGTCGGTCCGCCCGGCGCGCGGGTTTCTTCTGGGCGAACCCGGGCCCGCCCCCATAGTCTCTCAGGTGGTCCGGCGATCCGCTCGCATCCCGGCCATCGCGTCGAGCGGCCCGGCGTGCTCCATCGGCGCTTCCTCTGTGCCGGGGGAGGCGCCCTTCGTGTGCTGCTCGATCAGGCGCTCGAAGAAGTCGCGCAGGGGGGCAGGGTCGAAACAGCGGGTGGAACGCCGATTCTACCGCGACGCCCTGGGCCTGCGCCTGGCCGGCCGGAGCGAGAACGGGGGGCCGGCGGCCGCGAGATCGAGCGGCGCGCTGGGAAAGTCGCCGCCGAGCGCGGCGCCGGCTAGGTCACCGGGAGTTCGGTCCCCGTGGGCACGAGGCTTTCGATGGCCGCGAAGAGCGCCGCGACCTGGAGCGGCTTCGAGAGGTACGCGTCCATCCCGGCCTCGAGGCCCTGCTCCTTGTCGCCCACCATGGCGTTGGCCGTCATGGCGATGATCGGGATGTGCGTGTCCCTCGCACTCGCCCGTTCGCGCGCCCGGATGGCGATCGTGGCCTCGAGGCCGTCCATCTCCGGCATCTGCACGTCCATGAGGACAAGGTCGAAGGATTGCGTCTCCAGGGCTTCGAGCGCCGCCGTGCCCGTGGCCGCGACGACGACCTCGTGCCCTCTCTTTTCCAGGAGCCGAACGGCCAGGAGCTGATTCACGGCATTGTCTTCGGCCACGAGCACCCGCAAACGCGGTTGCGACTCCCGCGGGGAAGGAGTGGTGACGACATGGCGCCTCTCGGCCCCGGTCTGCGGACCG
>DATKEI010000087.1:0-22181 GCA_035544455.1 Binatia bacterium
AGCCCGCCGGCACTCGCGGGGGCGATCTCGTCCCCGGGCAGGATCTGCTCGCCCTCGTACCGCATGAGGCGATCGACCCGGCCGGTCACGCGCTTCGACCACGGGGACAGGTTCTCGCCCCCGATCGCGAGATACGCCGCGTTCCTGAGCACGGCGAGACTGTCGAGATCGTAGGTCGCGACCGATACCTTGCCGTCCTGCGCCCCGATCCATCGCTGGCACGTGAGAAATCCCGGGATGCGCTGCCGCTCGGGAAGGTGCTCCCCGGGGTGGGCCTTGCATCGAGGCTCCCGCGGCCGGATCGCCCCGCGCTCGCCATGCTATGTTCGGGGCCATGAAGATCACCGCCGTGAACGCCTCGTGGATTCGCGTGCCCATCCCGGTCGAGCGCGCCCACGTCAGCGATTTCGGGCGCAACGACTCGTTCAACATGGGCCTGGTCGAGATCGAGACCGATGCCGGCATCACGGGCCTCGGCGAGGCCAAGGCGGCCGTCGGCAACCTCGGCAACTACGCCGGAATCGTGGCGACGATCCGCGAGGAGCTGGCGCCCGTCCTGATCGGCCGCGACCCGCGGGACATCGCGGCGATCTGGGAGACGCTCTACAGCGGGACGCGCGCTCACTACGCGCTCCGCGAGGGCCGCACCTTTCCGACCATCGGCCGGCGCGGCATCACGCTCTCCGCCATCAGCGGCATCGACATCGCCCTGTGGGATATCCTCGGGAAGTCCCTGGAGCAGCCGCTGTGGCGCCTGCTCGGCGGCTGCGTGCGCGACCGGATCCCCGCCTATGCGAGCGGAGGCTGGGCGCCCGTCGGAACAATTGGCGCCCAGCTCCAGCAGTACGTCGACCGCGGGCACCGGGCGGTGAAACTCCGGGTCGGGCTCCAGGACCGGAGCGTCGACGACTCGGCGGCCCGCGTGCGCGAGGTGCGCGAGGCGCTGGGCCCCGACATCGGGGTCATGGTCGACGCCCACGGCACCTGGAGCGTGCGCGAGGCCCAGCGCTTTGCCCGCAAGGTGGAGGCCTGCGACCTCGCCTGGCTGGAGGAGCCGGTGTCGCCCGACAACGTGAGCGGCCAGGCCGAGGTGCGCGCGACCACCGACATCCCGATCGCCGCCGGGGAGAGCGAGCAGACGCGCTTCGCCTTCCGGGAGATGATCGAGGCGAAGGCCGTGGACATCTGCCAGCCCGACGTCGCCATCGCCGGCGGGATCACGGAGACCCAGCGCATCTGCGCCCTCGCCGCCGCCCACGGGCTCACGGTCGCCCCGCACCTCTGGGGCTCGGCCATCCTGTTCGCCTCCGGGCTGCACCTGGCCGTGGCCACGCCGTGCGTGACGCTGCTCGAGTTCTCGCGCGGCGAGAACCCCCTGCTCAACGAGCTGGTGGAGGAGCAGTTCGCGCTGGAGGACGGCCACGTGCTGGCCCCGGCGCGCCCCGGCCTCGGCATCACCCTGCGCCGGGACTTTGCGGGCAAGCACACCGTGTCGGTCTGAGCGGTGTCGCGAGCGATGTATCCGAGGCGACGACATGACCACGAGGATATGGGGCGCTTCGCTCCTGGCCGCGGTTGGCGTGCTCGTCCTCGCCGGGTGTGCGTCGATGGAGCAGCCCGACCCGGTGGCGAGCCTCGAGCAGGTCGCAGGGCGCTGGCAGGGCCTCATGAGCTGGCCCGACAACTTCGCTCGGCCCTTCTACCTCACGATCGCCCCCGACGGGAGGCTCTATGCGGCCTGGGGCCCCCACCAGGTCTGGGGCAGCGCCATCGTCGAGGCGGGCAGGGCCAGGTTCCAGATGCAGCCTCCGCCGCTCGAAGGCGACCTGAAGCTCTACGCGCGCGGCGGCACGCCCATGCTCGTCATGCAAGAGCTCTGGGGCACCTTCATCGTCAACCTCACACCCCAGCGCTGACGCAGTCTCGGGCTCATGCCCAGGCGCGTCCCCCGGTTCGGCAATAGCATCCAGTGCCCTGCCCCCGCGGGGGCGGCGGCCCTCGGACCGGCCGCGTGTCGGCCGGGGACGCGACCCACCGCCCCCGCGGCGCGCGACACCCCCGGGCGATCGTCGATGTCCCGGCCCGGCGCCCGTCTTGAGCGCTGAGGGCCCCCGGGAGGAGTCCGACCCGGAGCCGGTCGACACCCGGCGGAACATCCTCGCGCTCGGCGGGGACCTTGCCCTGTTCATGCTCGGGCTCAGCTTCGCCTCGCAGACGACGGTCCTGCCCGCCTTCGCCGCCGGCCTGGGCGCGTCCAATCTCGTGATCGGCGCGATCCCGGCCGTCATGACCCTCGGATGGTTCGTGCCGTCGCTGTTCGCGGCCGGGTACACCGAGACGCTCCCCCGGCGCCTTCCCTTCGTGCTGCGCTGGACGATCTGGGAGCGCGTGCCGTACGCCCTCCTTGCTCTGACCGCGTTCTTCGTGGCGGGGCGGGCGCCGGGGCTCGCGCTGGCGGCGCTCCTGGTCCTCCTGCTGCTGACGACGGGCATCGGGGGCGTGCTGATGCCGGCCTGGATGGACATCGTGGGCCGCACCATTCCGGGCCGCTTGCGCGGCCGTTTCTTCGGGATCACCAGCCTCGCGGGCAGTGCAGGCGGCATGCTCGGCAGCGCGTTCACGGCGTGGATCCTCGCCGTCGCCCCCGCACCGCACGGATACGGCTGGTGCTTCGTGGCCTGCACGATCTGCATGGCCCTGTCATTCTGGGCGCTCACGCTCGCCCGCGAGCCATCGGTGGGAGCCCCGGCGCCGGCCGTGACACTGGGGGCGTATCTCCGGAGGATCCCCGGCCTGCTGCGGAGGGATGCGGATTTCTCCTGGTTCCTGGTCGCCCGCTCCGCCATCGCCGCGGGCGGGATGGCCACCGGGTTCTACACCGTGTTCGCGCTGCGCGGCCTCTCGGCGGAGGCCTGGCACGTCGGCCTCTTCTCGGCGGCGCTCTTCCTCGGCCAGTCCGTCGGCAACCTCGTTCTCGGATGGCTCGCCGACCGAGCCGGCCACAAACTGGTGCTCATGATCGGCGCACTGGCGCTCGTGATCGCCAACGGCGTCGCGCTGGCCGCTCCGTCGCTCGACGCGTTCTCGCTCGTGTTCGCCCTGGCCGGTGTTCAGCATGCATCGGTGAGCGTCTCCAACCTCAATGCGCTCCTGGAGTTCGCCCCGCGCCCGGAGGAGCGGCCGACCTACGTGGGGCTCGGGCTGACCGCGCAAGGTCCGGTCGTGTTCGCCGCGCCGCTCGTGGCGGGCGCGCTCGTCGACGTCGTGGGGTTTCGCGCCGTGTTCGGCCTGGCCAGCGCGCTGTCGGTGGTCGCCGTCGCGCTGTTCGCGACCCGGGTCCGCGATCCGCGCGCGGCCCGCCGCGCTTGACACCGCCGGAGCCGCTCGCTAGGCTCGCTTACCTAGCGCGGGCCTCGGCGCGATGGCGCGGTCGGCGGCATCGCGCGACCGCCGCCGCCTCATCCCTGGACGCAGACCGCAGCCGGCCGGCGGAGGACACGCGGAGATGTCGCCCCAGTGCTTTCACTGCGACGGTGAGCTGGTTCCCGAGGCGCGCTTCTGCCACCGCTGCGGGACACCCACGTTCTCCGCGTACCGGACGCGCCCGGGTTCGGGCGTCGATCCGGCGGAGCGGACCCGCATCAAGGAGGAGGTGACCAGCGCCGCCCAGGTCCCGACAACCACGCGCATGACCCAGACCGTGCTGGCCCCCCGTGCCGCCCAGCGCGCGGCGGCGCCGGCGCCGGTGTGGCTGCGCATCCTGCGCATGCGCCTGTGGCGCCGGTGGTACCTGTGGGTGGGCATCGGCGGGCTCGCCGCCCTCGCCCTCGTCCCGCGCGTCCTCGATCACTTCGTGGTCGAGGCTGGGGAGGGCACCGAGGTCTATCACATCTACACGAGGCTGAGCACGCGATGCCCGGGAGATTCGCGGGCGGATCTGTCGCGCCTCGTCGAGCGGGTCCGGGGCGCGTCCGGCGGCCTCCTGAGCGAGATCGAGACCGCCCGGCTGTTCGAGTACGCGGCCAGGTCGCTTGATGGGCAGGCGGCCAGCTGCTCCCGCATCGCCGAAGCCCTGGCCAGGCCCGATCGGTTCGACCGCCTCCTCCGCTAGTGTGCTGAGTCAGAAATGTGCCGACAACGCGCCGGGCGGGGTGGGGGCCCTCCCCGCGGGACACGCTGTGTCGCGGAGCGCTACCGGCACTCAATGGGGCCACGAGATGGGTGGTGGGTGGCTTCGGCCATCCGCAGAAGATACGGTCCCGCGGGGAGGACCCCCACCCGGCGCCGCGAGTCCGCGAACTTCTGACTCGGGACACTAGAGTCAGAGATGTGGCGGCTTCCGGGGACCGCTCGCCGCGATGATGGTGCGTTCTGGCGATCCTGGCCGGCCCGCCCCGCGGGGCGGCGCCCTCGATCTCGGTGGCCGCCGGGCGAGCGATCGCCTCGATCAGGGGATCCGGGAGCATGAGTGCGGGGTGCGGCTCAACGCGTGGCGAAACCAGACACGGGACCGGAGGTCGGCGCGATGTGGGATGCCCTCTGGCGGAACGGCAAGGTCGCCACCATGGTCGAGGGGACGCCCTTTGGCCTCATCGAGCGCGGCGCCATCGCGTCGGAGGGCGGGCGCATCGCCTGGGTCGGCCCCGAGTCGGCCTTGCCGGCCGCGCCCGCTTCGCTCGCCGTCGCCCGGCACGACCTGGCCGGTCGCCTCCTGACGCCGGGCCTGGTCGACCCTCACAACCACGCCGTGTACCACGGCGACGCCCTCGCCGACTTCGAGCTGCTCACCCAGGGCGGCACCCGGGCCGATATGATCGCCTCCGGCGGCGGAGTGCAGGGTCTGGTCCGGCAGACGCGCGCCGCCACCGACGAGCAGATCTACGCCGCGTCCGCCGCGCGCGTGGCGCGGCTCATCGCCAGCGGCATCACCACCATGGAGAGCAAGTCGGGCGCCGGCCTGGACCTCGCGACCGAGCTCCGATGCCTGCGCATCTCCCGTCAGCTGGGGGAGGCGCTGCCGGTGCGCATCATCACCACGTTTCTCGGCGCCCATGGCCTCGCCCCGGAATACCGGGGGCGGGCCGACGACTACGTGGACTACCTGTGCGGGGTCGTTCTGCCCGCCGCCGTGGAGGAGGGGCTGGTTGACCAGGTCGACGGCTTCTGCGACTCCACCGGCTTCTCCCACGCTCAGATCACGCGGCTGTTCGAGGTCGCTCGCTCTCTCGGGTTGCCGGTCAAGCTCCACGCCGAGCAGTACCGCGATTTCGGCGCTGCCGACCTCGTCGCCCGCTTCAAGGGGCTCTCCGCCGACCATCTCGAGTTCGCGGGGGAGGCCACCGTGCGCGCGATGGCCGAGGCGGGCACGGTGGCCACCTTGCTGCCCGGCGCGCACTGGACGATGGCGGAGACGCAGCGCCCGCCCGTGGCGCTCTTCCGGCGGCTCGGCGTCAGGATGGCGCTCGCGACGAACTGCAACCCGGTCAGCTCGCACACCTGCTCGCCCACCATGATGATGAACATGGGCTGTCGCCTGTTCGGCATGACCACGGAGGAGGCCGTCGCCGGCTTCACCAGGAACGGGGCCCGCGCCCTGGGCGTTCTCGAGTCGCGCGGCACGCTCGAGGTCGGCAAGCGGGCGGACTTTGCCATCTGGGACGTCGAGCGGCCCGGGGAGCTCGCCTACCGCATCGCCGACAATCCGTGTCGCGAGGTGGTCCGGGACGGCCGCCCTGTCTACCGCGCTCCCGCCATCGCGTTCCTGCCGTAGCCTTCCGAGGCGAAGGTCCCGCTCGCCGGCGTCGCCCGCAGACGCCGCTGGCCCGCTGTGGTGACACCCGGACGACTCGGCAGCCTGCAAGCAGGAGGGTTCTTGCCCGCCGGGGATGCGACGGCCGCCCGCGGTGCGGCGGGGGTGCTTGCGCGAGCGGCCGGGGCGACCTATCCTTCCCGTCGATGTCCAGCCACGATCGACGAATGGGGGAGATCCACCATGACTCGTAGCGCTCTGAACGCGCGCCGCCTGGCCGCGCTCGCCGTCGCCGTGCTCCTCGCCCTCGCCTCGCCCGCCCCCGCCCAGACGCGAGGCGGCATCCTGACCGTTGTCCAGGGGGCGGAGCCGGCGGTGCTCGTCTCGGGAGTCAACACGTCGACCTTCATCGGGACGGTGTCGACGAAGATCCACGAGGGGCTGCTTGACTACGACTTCGACCTGAAGCCGCGCCCGGCGCTTGCCGAGTCGTGGACGGCCGCGCCCGACGGCAAGACGTATACCTTCAAGCTCCGCCGCGGCGTCACCTGGCACGACGGCAAGCCGTTCAGCTCGGCGGACGTGAAGTTCTCCCTGGAGGAGATCTGGAAGACGCTTCACCCCCGCGGCCGGGTGACCTTTGCCAAGGTGACGGCGGTGGAGACGCCGGACGCCGCCACCGTCGTCCTGCGGCTCTCCGAGCCGACCCCCATGCTGCTGGCCGCCCTCAGCGCGTACGAGTCCCAGGTGTTGCCGCGCCACGTGTACGAGGGCAAGGACTTCACCACCAACCCCGCCCTGAACGCCCCGGTCGGCACCGGTCCCTTCGTCTTCAAGGAGTGGAAGAAGGGGGACTACATCCGCCTGGAGCGGAACCCGAACTACTGGGACAAGGGCAAGCCCCACCTGGACGCCATCGTGGTGCGGGTGATCCCCGACGCCGCCGCGCGCGCTGCCGCTCTCGAGAAGGGCGAGGTGCAGCTCGGCGTGTTCAACCCGGTGCCGCTCGCCGACGTCAAGCGCCTCACCGCGTTGCCCACCGTGAAGGCGGAGACCCGCGGGTACGAGTATTTCGCGCCCATGTACATGATGGAGGTCAACCTCCGCCAGGAGCAGCTCAAGGACAAGCGCGTACGCCACGCCATCATGCACGCCCTCGACCGGAAGTTCATTACCGACAATCTCTGGTTCGGTTTCGCCAAGCCGGCGACCGGCCCCATCGCCTCGTCATCGCCCTTCTACACGATGCAAGGCGTGCCGCAGTATCCGTACGACGTGGCCCGGGCCAACGCGATCCTGGATGACGCCGGGTACCGCCGGGGCGCCGGCTCCATGCGCTTCAAGGTGTCCCTGACCTATCCGCCCGTCCAGCCGGAGATCCCGCGCACCGCCGAGTACATCAAGCAGGCGCTGGCGCGCGTGGGGATCGACGTGGAGCTGCAGAACATCGACCTGGCCACGTTCATCCGCCAGGTCTACAACTGGGAGTTCGAGCTCACCCAGAACTACCTCTACCTCCTGCCCGACCCCATCCTCGGGGTGCAGCGGCTCTACGTCAGCAGCAACATCAGGAAGGGCACGCCCTTCGCCAACGCCGCCGGCTACGAGAACAAGGACGTCGACGCCGCCTTTGCCGCCGCCCAGGTCGAGAACGACACGGCCCGGCGCAAGGAGCTGTTCGCCCGCGTGCAGCGGACGATCCAGGAGGACCTGCCCGCCTTCAACCTCTTCGAGCTGTCCTTCGTCACCCTGTACAACCCGAAGCTCGTGAACCACACCATGGGGGCCGACGGTCCGTACGGCAGCTTCAAGGACACCTATCTCCAGCCGTAGTGGCCGGTCGCCTCACGCTGGCTGGTTGTTCGTGGCTCCAGCTGCCGGGTGCCTCTGCGACTCCGTCCATGGTTCCTTTGCCCGGACACGGACGGGCGCCCACCGCCCCCTCCGCCCTCTCCCTCGGCCGGGGCGGGGGAGTCGCCGCCGTTCCCTCGCCCCCGAGGGGGCAGACGCGGTGAGGGGGCGCGCAGGATGTGAGCGCCACGGTCGCGAAGAGGTCGGCCTGGCCCGCACCAGCCTGGCCCGGGCCGGAAGGGAGAGAAGGCCGGACCCGGATGTCCGGCGTGTCGCGCGCGCTGGATCGCGAGGCTCCCGCCGGCGGCCTCGGCGGCGGTGAGCGTGGTGGGCCGGCTCGGCGTGGGGCGATTCCTCGCGCGGCGGCTCGTGCAGGCGGTGCCCACGGTGCTCCTCATCGTCGGTATCAACTTCGGGGTGCTCCACCTCACGCCGGGCGACATCGTGGACGTGCTGGCTGGCGAGGCGGGGGCGGCGACGCCTGAATACATGACCATGCTGCGCGAGCGCTTCGGTCTGGATCGCCCGCTCCCGGTCCAGCTCGCCAGCTACGTCTGGGGTGTCCTCAGGCTCGACCTCGGCTTCTCCTTCCGGCACAATACCCCGGTGGCGCGGCTCATCCTGGAGCGCCTGCCCGCGACCCTGATCCTGATGACCGTCAGCATCGGCCTCGCCGTGGCGGTCGGGGTGGGCCTGGGCGTGCTGGCCGCGCGCTTCGCCAACCGGCCGGTGGATGGCGTCATCGCCATCCTCGCGCTCCTGTCCTACGCCACGCCGACCTTCTGGCTCGGCCTGATGCTGATCGTGGTGTTTTCCGTCAAGCTCGGGTGGCTCCCCACGGGCGGCATGATGACCGTGGGCGCCGCCCTGTCCCCGTGGGGACACCTCCTGGACATCGCCCAGCACCTCGTGTTGCCCGCGGTGTCGCTCGCCCTGTTCTACGCTGCCCTCTACACGCGGCTGATGCGCGCGGCGATGCTGGAGGTCTACGGGCAGGACTACGTGCGAACGGCCCACGCCAAGGGCGTGAGCGAGACCCAGGTCGCGCTCCGCCACGTCCTGCGCAACGCCCTCCTGCCCGTCGTCACCATGGCCGGCGTCCAGGTGGGCTCGCTCCTCGGCGGCTCGGTGCTGGTGGAGAGCGTGTTCGGCTGGCCGGGCCTCGGCCGCCTCGCCTTCGAGTCCGTCCAGCAGCGCGACTACAACCTCCTCCTCGGAATCCTGTTCGTCAGCTCGCTGCTCGTCATCGCCGTCAACCTCGCCGTCGACCTGCTCTACGCTGCGCTCGATCCGCGGATCGAGCTGGCATGAGGCGTCCCGGCCGGCTCCGCCGCTTCGCCCGCGGCTTCTTCCGCCGCTTCACGGCGCCTTTCGGACTCGCTCTGTTCCTGGGCGTGCTGGGGATGGCGGCGAGCGCTCCCTATCTCTTCCCGGAAGACCCCTTCGCCATGGTGACGAGACCGCTCCTGTGGCCCGGGGAGAACCGCGCGTACCTCCTCGGGTCGGACGTGCTGGGGCGGGACGTGCTCGCCGGCATCTTCCACGGGGCGCGCGTCTCCCTCGCCATCGGGGCGGGGGCGACGGCGGCCGCCCTCGGCGTCGGCGTGCTGGTGGGCGCGGTCGCCGGCTACTACGGCGGGGTGCTCGACGACCTGCTCATGCGCGGCACCGAGGCCTTCCAGACCATTCCCCCGTTCGTGTTCGTCATCGTGGTGGTCGTGATCGCGCGGCCCTCCGTCGCCTCGACCATGCTGGCCATCGCCCTCGTCTCGTGGCCGGCGGTGGCCCGTCTGGTGCGCGCCGAGTTCATGGCCCTGCGTCGCCGCGACTTCGTGCACGCCTGCCGCGCGGTGGGGATGGGCGACCTGCGCATCGTCTTCCGCCAGATCCTGCCAAATGCGCTGGCCCCGATCATCGTGACCGCCTCGATCATGGTGGCGACGGCCATCCTCACCGAGTCGGCCCTCGCCTTCCTCGGCCTGGGCGACCCGAACGTGATGAGCTGGGGCTCGATGATCGGAAACGGGCGCGACATGCTGCGCACCGAGTGGTACCTCACCGCCATTCCCGGCCTTGCCATCCTGCTCACCGTGCTCGCGCTGAACCTGATCGGGGAGGGCCTGAACGACGCCTTGAACCCCATGCTCCGCGACCGATGAGGGAGGGCCCGCGATGACAACGACGACGTGGATCAGGAACGCCGACTGGGTGGTGGCGTGGGACGCCGCCGCCGGCCGGCACGCGTATCTCCGGGCCGGTGACGTCGTGTTTGCCGGCGACGCGCTCACCTTCGTGGGGCACGGCTACCGGGGCCCGGCCGACGAGACCATCGACGGCCGCCGGCTGATGGTCATGCCCGGCCTCGTCGACCTGCACTCGCATCCGAACCACGAGGCGGCCTACCGGGGCATCCGCGAGGAGCACGGCGTGCCCGAGATGTTCATGACCGGCCTGTTCGAGCGGTCGGGGGCCTACGCGCCGGACGAGGAGGGCAACCGCGCCTGCGCGGAGGCCGCCTACTGCGAGCTCCTGCTCTCGGGGGTGACGACCCTCGTCGACATCAGCGGGATCTATCCGGGCTGGGTCGATCTGATGGCGCGGAGCGGGCTCCGGGGCGTGCTGGCCCCGACCTACGCCTCCGCGCGCTGGGTCGTGCGGCGCAGCCATCTCCTCGAATACGAGTGGAACGAGGCGGCCGGCCGCCAGGGATTCGAGGAGGCGCTGCGCCTGTGCGACGAGGTGGCGAAGCACCCGAGCGGGCGCCTGTCGGGGCTGATCTCCCCGGCCCAGATCGACACGTGCACCGAGGACCTCCTCCGCGACAGCGTGGCCGCCGCCCGGGAGCGTGGGCTGCCCTTCACCGTCCACTGCGCCCAGGCGGTGGCGGAGTTCCACGAGATGGTGCGCCGGCACGGCGTGACCCCGGTGCAGTGGGCGCACCAGCTCGGTTTGACCGGCCCCCGGACCATCCTGGGCCACGCCATCTTCACCGACCAGCACTCCTGGCTGCGCTGGTGGTCCCGGCGCGACCTGGCGATCCTCGCCGACTCCGGCACCACCGTCGCCCACTGCCCGACCCCGTTCGCCCGGTACGGCCAGATGCTCGAGGGCTTCGGCACGTACCGGCGGGCCGGCGTGAACATGGGCATGGGCACGGATACGGTGCCCCAGAACATGATCGAGGAGATGCGCTGGGCCACCGTGCTCGCGCGCATCGCCGCCGAGGACATCCGCACCGCCGAGATGGCCGACGTCTTCCATGCCGCCACCGCGGGCGGGGCGCAGGCGCTCGGGCGCGACGACATCGGGCGGCTGGCCGCCGGGGCGCGGGCCGATCTCGTGGTTGTGGATCTCGACGAGCCGTGGATGCAGCCCGCGCGGGATCCCCTGCGCTCGCTCATCTTCCACGCCGCCGACCGCGCCGTGCGCGACGTCTACGTCGGCGGCACGCGGGTGGTGGCGGCCGGCCGCGTCCTCACCCTCGACCGCGCGGGAGCGCTGGCGCGGCTGACCGAGGCCCAGCGGCGCATGGAGGCGGCGGTGCCGGCGCGCGATCGCCGGAAGCGCCGCTCCGAGGACATCGCGCCGCTCAGCCTGCCCGTGCTGCCGCGGGCCGACCGGTGACCGGCGGGCGCCGCGCGCTGCTCGACGCGATCGAGGCCGATCGGGACCGGCTCGTCGGCTTTCTCCAGGACTTCACGCGCATCGACACGGCCAACCCGCCCGGCGACACGCGGGCGGGCGCCGCCTTCATCGCCGCGTTCCTGGACGCCGCGGGGCTCCCATACCGCCTGATCG
Organism: Binatia bacterium; assembly: GCA_035544455.1. GTDB lineage: Bacteria > Methylomirabilota > Methylomirabilia > Rokubacteriales > CSP1-6 > DATKEI01. Next base: position 11,399 of record DATKEI010000087.1, read on the forward strand.
CTCCCCGGCCGACGATGCCGAACATCGTGGCCACCACCCGCTTTGCCCGGCCCGGCCCGCACCTCGTCATGAACGGGCACATCGACGTGTTTCCCGCCGGAGAACGGGCGCGCTGGTCGCGCGACCCGCTCTCCGGCGACGTGGCGGCCGGCCGGGTCCACGGCCGCGGCACCGTGGACATGAAGTGCGGCACCACCGCGTCGATCTTCGCCTATCGCTACCTGGCGACTCGGCCCGACGAGCTCCGGGGCGCGCTGTCGCTGACGCTCGTCTCCGACGAGGAGACGGGCGGCCGGTGGGGCAGCGGCTACCTGGTCGCGCAGCATCCCGCCGAGGTGCTCGGTGACTGCGTGCTCAACGCCGAGCCGAGCAGCCCGTACACCGTGCGCTTCGGCGAGAAGGCGGTCCACTGGATGCGGCTGATCGTCCGCACGCCGGGCGGGCACGGCGCGTACCCGCACGTGAGCGCGAGCGCCAACCGCATCGCGGCCCGGCTCGTCCGGGACCTCGAATCGCTCGAGGACCTTCCGGCCCGGACCCCCCCGGAGGTCGCCCGGGCCCTCGCCGCCCCCGGCGTCCGCGCCGGCGTCGAGCGGGGTCTCGGTCCGGGCGCGGCCGAGTGGATGAACCGTGTGAGCGTCAACGTCGGCGTGATGCGAGGCGGGGTCAAGGTCAACATGCTGCCCGCGGAATGCGAGATCGAGGTCGACCTCCGCCTTCCCGTTGGGGTGGATCGAGCCGACGTGCGGGCGGCAGTGGCCGCGATCGTCGCCCGCTATCCGGAGGTGACGCTGGAGGATGGGGAGAACGCCACCGGCGGCGCCACCTGGTCCGACCCCGAGCACGAGATGGTCGGCCTGATCCAGGACAACGCCGAGGCTCTGCTGGGCGAGCGCCCGCCGGCGATCGTCTCCCTGGGTGGGACCGACTGCCGCTTCTGGCGAGCTGCCGGCGTCCCGGCCTACGTGTACGGCTGCTCACCGGCCGGCATGAGCGCCCCCGACGAGTCCGTGGCGATCGAGGAGCTCCTCCACGTCGTCAAGGTCCACACCCTCTCCGCCTTCGACTACCTGTCGCGGCCCCGCTAGCCGAGTGTCCCGAGTCGACGAACTTCTGACTCGGGACTCTAGTGTGCTGAGTCAGAAATGTGCCGACAACGCGCCGGGCGGGGTGGGGGCCCTCCCCGCGGGACACGCTGTGTCGCGGAGCGCTACCGGCACTCAATGGAGCCACGAGATGGGTGGTGGGTGGCTTCGGCCATCCGCAGAAGATACGGTCCCGCGGGGAGGACCCCCCCCCCACCCGGCGCCGCGAGTCCACGAGCTTCTGACTCGGGACACTAGTGTGCTGAGTCGATTCCCACGAACGTCCGACTCGGGACACTAGCGAGGCCGCTTCCCTCGGGCTGGCGCCCCCCGGCAATCCGGGGGGCGCCAGCCCGAGGGCGCGCTTGACCCGATGATCCCGGGCGGCTGGCGTTCCAGCGCGCCCTCGCCCGCACCGTCGGTGCCCCGCCCCACATCCGCTCCGTGCCCGCCCGGTGAGCAGCCCTGACCGCGTGCTTTCCGCGCGAGCAGCGCTCCCGCGCCTGCCCGGGCGCATGGCACGTTGCGGCAATCGCCCAGCGCCTGAGCAGGGGAGCGTGCGGCGGTCGCGCGCAACCGCTTGACTCACAAGGGGAGTCCTGATGGCATCGACATTGCTGCGGCACGGAGCCATGAAAACCACAAGATGGAAAGTCGTCATCGTCGATGATCACGCCTCCTCGCGCGCCGCGGTCGCCGAGACGATCACCGCGCAGGGAGGTCAGGTGGTGGGCAATGGCAGCCGCGCCGAGGACGCCGTCGCGCTCGTCGAGCGGCACCGCCCCGATGTCGCCGTCTTCGCGGTCGGGCTTCCCGACGGCGACGGGGTGGAGGCGGCACGGCAGGTGATGGGTCGTGGCGCGTGTCCGGTCGTGCTCCTCACCAGTCACACGGATACGGAGGTGATCGGGCGCGCGGTGGAGGCGGGCGTGCTCGCGTTCCTGGCCAAGCCGCTCCGGACGGAGGAGCTGGCCCCGGCGCTCGACCTCGCCGTATCGCGCTTCCGCGAGCTCTCGGCGGTGCGCAAGGAGAACGAGACGCTCAAGCGGAGCCTCGAGTCGCGCAAGCTCGTCGAGCGCGCCAAGGGGATCCTCATGACGCATCTCGGCCTGTCCGAGCCCGAGGCGTTCCGGCGGATCCAGAAGACGGCCATGGATACGCGCAAGCCCATGGCCGAGGTGGCGCAGGCCCTCCTGCTCACCGAAGAGCTCGGACAGCTGCGCGTGGCCGCTCGCCGGACGTCCTGAGCCACGGCCGGTCGCGGCCGCGCGCCTCACTCCCCGAAACCGTTCCGTCCGGCCAGGCCGGCTCCCCCGCGCGGCCGGCCTCCGAGCACGACCGGCCCCGCGGGGGCGGCGTCCCGCTCGCACCACTCCGGTCGCGCCGCCTGCGGCCGGCACCACGCCCCGACCCGCCCTGCCTCGCCCGTGGGCACCGGCATCATCACGGTGCACAGGAGGCGGGCAACGCCGCGTCATCCCCCTGATCAAACCCACGGGAAATGCTCATCTCACGCGCGCGGCATCCTCCTTGCTTCGGACCGGCTCGCGTTCCGGACGGGACATGGACGTCGCGCCCGGAACCGGCGTCGCCGCCGCGAGGCAGCTCTGGTCATCTCACATGGAGCGGAAAGGAGAGCGTATGAAGAACGGGTATTCGCGCAGGGACTTCCTCAGGACGACGGCGGCGGTCGGGGTCGGAGCGGCGGCGGGGATCGGCTTTCCCGCGGTGCTGCGCGCCCAGGGCGGTGCGGTGAAGATCGGCGTGCTCCACTCCCTGTCGGGCACGATGGCGATCAGCGAGGTCTCGCTCCGGGACGTGGTGCTGATGGCGGTCGACGAGATCAATGCGACGGGCGGGGTGGTGGGCAAGAAGATCGAGCCGGTGGTCGTGGACCCCGCCTCGAACTGGGACCTGTTTGCCGAGAAGGCCAAGCAGCTCCTTCTCCAGGACAAGGTCTCCGTGGTGTTCGGGTGCTGGACGTCGGTGAGCCGCAAGTCGGTGCTGCCCGTCTTCGAGAACAACAACGGGCTGCTCTTCTACCCGGTGCAGTACGAGGGCGAGGAGTGCTCGAAGAACGTCTTCTACACGGGGGCCACGCCGAACCAGCAGCTCATCCCCGCCGCGGAATACCTGATGTCCAAGGAGGGCGGTGGCTACAAGAAGTTCTACCTGCTCGGCACCGACTACGTCTTCCCGCGCACGGCCAACAAGATCCTGCGCGCCTTCCTCCTCGCCAAGGGCATTCCCGCCGATTCCATCGCGGAGGAGTACACGCCGTTCAACCATCAGGACTACCAGACGATCGTCGGCAAGATCAAGCGCTTCTCCAGCGGGGGCAACGCCGCCGTGCTCTCGACGATCAACGGCGACTCGAACGTCCCCTTCTACAAGGAGTTCTCGAACCAGGGTCTGCGCAGCGAGAACGCCCCCATCATGGCCTTCAGCGTGGCCGAGGATGAGCTGCGCGGCATGGACACCTCGGCCCTGGTCGGCCATCTCGCCGCCTGGAACTACTACCAGTCCGTGGACACGCCGCAGAACAAGAAGTTCGTCCAGGCCTTCCAGGCCTACGCGGTGAAGAACAATCTGCCCGGCGGCGACAAGCGCGTGACCGACGATCCGATGGAGGCGGCGTACTTCGGCGTCCACATCTGGAAGCAGGCGGTGGAGAAGGCCAAGTCGTTCGAGGTGGAGCCGGTGCGCAAGGCCGTCTACGGCCAGGAATTCCTGGCCCCGGGCGGGAAGATCAAGATGGACGAGGCCAACCAGCACACCTACAAGCCCGTGCTGATCGGCGAGATCCTCAAGGACGGACAGTTCAGGGTGGTCTCGCGCTCCAGGGGCCTGGTCAAGGCCGAGCCGTGGAGCCAGTACACGAGCCCGGACAAGGGCTGCGACTGGATCAAGCACAAGGGCACGTACCAGAAGAAGGCGTGAGCAGGCGCCCTCGCGTTCTCGCCGCGCTCGTGGCGGCGGCGCTGTGGCCGGGGTGGCTCGCGGCCCCGGCCGCGGCGGCGCCCGCCGACCTCGACCGGCACCTGGCCGCGGTGGCGAGCGCGGACGCTGCCGTGCAGGAGGAGGCGGCCGCCGCCCTCGCCCGGAGCGGCGACCCGCGGATCCTGCCGCTCCTCGAGGCGCTGCGCGAGGGGAGCGTGTACGTGCGGACCCTGCCGGATGGCCGGCGGGAGACGGTGATCGCGGGGGACAGGGTCACGGCAGGGGGCCGGGCCGTGGTGCCGCTGTTCCGCGCCTATGGGCGGGAGCCGCTCGCGCGAGCGGATGGCACGCCCGTGATGGCGGACGTGGCGTCCCTCGTCGAGGTGCCGTCGACGCGCCGCCTGCGCGTCGCCCTCCGGCCCCTGATCGATGCGTTCACGGCCACGGGCCAGCTCGCCGCGCCCGATCCGGCCGCGCGACGTGGCGCCGCGATCAAGATGGGCAACACGGGGGACGTCGCCGCGGTGCCCGCGCTCGAGGCGGCGCTCGGCCGCGAGCAGGATCGCTCGGTCCGCCGCGCCCTCGAGGAGGCGCTGGCGCTGATCGCGCTCGAGCGGGGGGACGACGCGGCCCGGACGGCGGCGGCGCGGCGGCTGGGCGAGCTCGGGAGCGTGGATGCCCTCGACCGCTTGCAGCGCATTGCCGGAGAGCGCCCGCCCGGGGCGGCGCTGGGGGACGCGGTCGCCGTCGCAGTCAAGCGCATCGAGCGCTGGACCCTGGTCGCATCCACGCTGGAGACCGCGTTCCAGGGGCTGTCCCTCGCCTCCATCCTCCTGATCATGGCGCTCGGGCTGGCCGTCGTGTTCGGGCTGATGGGCGTGATCAACATGGCCCACGGGGAGCTGATGGCCCTCGGAGCGTATGCGACCTTCGTGGTCCAGAACATCTTCACCGCCCACTGGCCGGGAGGCGTCGACTGGTACTTCGCCGTCGCCCTCCCCGTCTCGTTCGTGGTGGCGGGCAGCGTCGGGTTCGCGCTCGAGCGCGGGGTGATCCGCTTCCTGTACGGGCGGCCGCTCGAGACGCTCCTGCTCACCTGGGGTGTCAGCCTGGTCATCCAGCAGGGCCTGCGGCTCTGGTTCGGCGCGGCCAACGTCGACGTGATGGCCCCCCGCTGGCTCTCGGGAGGGATCGCGGTGGTGGCGGGGGTGCAGCTGCCCTACAACCGGCTCTTCATCATCGCCCTGGCGGCGGTGGCGGTGGCGGCGATGTACTGGATCCTCTTCCGCACCGACGCCGGGCTGCGGATCCGCGCGGTCACCCAGAATCGGGGGATGGCGGCGTGCCTCGGCGTGCGGGCGCGCTGGGTCGACGCGGGCACGTTCGCCTTCGGCGCGGGGCTGGCCGGGCTCGCCGGATGCGCCCTCACCCAGATCGGCAACGTGGGTCCCGAGCTCGGGCAGAACTACATCGTGGACTCGTTCATGGTCGTGGTCACGGGCGGGGTCGGCAAGCTCGCCGGGAGCATCCTCGCCGCCGGCGGCATCGGCGGACTCAACAAGGTGATCGAGCCGTCCCTCGGCGCCGTGTACGGCAAGGTGCTCATCCTCGTCCTCGTGATCCTCTTCATCCAGCGGCGGCCGTCCGGGCTCTTCGCCGCACAGGGGCGCCATGCGGACGCCTGAGCGCTGGGCCTTCGGCGTCCTGGTGGCCGTGCTCCTCGGCGGGCTGCCCGCCCTCAACCTCTTGCCCCCCGACTCGCCGATGCGCGTGTCCGACTTCACCCTGAACCTGTTCGGCAAGTTCCTGGCATACGCCATCCTGGCGCTCGGCATCGACCTCATCTGGGGCTACACGGGCGTGCTCTCGCTGGGGCACGGCGTGTTCTTCGGGCTGGGCGCCTACGCCATGGGCATGCACCTCATGCTCGAGATCGGGACCCTCAGCGTCTACCAGAACGTCCTGCCCGACTTCATGGTGTGGAACCGCGTCACCGAGCTGCCCCTGTTCTGGAAGCCGTTCTACAGCGGGGCGTTCACGCTGTTCGCGGTGATCGCGGTACCGGGCGCGGTCGCCTTCGTCTTCGCCTTCCTGACCTTCCGCAGCCGCATCCGCGGGGTGTACTTCGCCATCATCACCCAGGCCCTCGCCCTCACCGCCTGGCTCATGTTCAACCGCAACACCATGAACCTCGGGGGCACCAACGGCCTCAGCGGGTTCAAGACGATCTTTGGCTTTCCCCTCGACAGCCCGGCCACGCAGCGCGGGCTCTACATGGCCACCGCGATCGCCCTCGCCGGCGCCTATCTCCTGTGCCGCTGGATCACCGCGTCGCCGGTCGGCAAGGTGCTGGTCGCCATCCGCGACAGCGAGACCCGGGTGCTCTTCTCCGGCTACTCGCCGGCCGCGTTCAAGGTCTTCGTCTTCGTGGTGTCGGCGGCGCTGGCCGGGCTTGCCGGCGCGCTCTACGTGCCGCAGGTGGGCATCATCACGCCGGCCCGGATGGGCGTGCAGCCCTCGATCGAGATGATCATCTGGGTGGCGGTGGGGGGCCGCGGGACTCTGGTCGGCGCCGTGCTCGGAGCGATCGGGGTGAACTGGCTCCAGAGCATCCTGACCACGCACTACCCGGACCTCTGGCTGCTCGTCCTGGGCGGCCTGTTCATCGGGGTGGTCCTGCTGTTCCCGGACGGCGTGGTGGGTGGCGGGCGCATGCTCGCGCGCCGGCTGCGGGGGATGGCGGCCGGACGGCCGGCGCGAGTCCCGGCCCTGGCCCTGGCCAAGGGCGACGGGCGCGACGAGCGGACGGAAGTGGCCCGGTGAGCGCCACCGCCCGGCAGGGGTCGATCATCTACCTGGAGGGCGTCACCGTCGACTACGACGGGTTCAAGGCGCTGAACACCCTCAACTTCTTCATGGACTATCGCGAGCTGCGGGTCGTCATCGGCCCCAACGGCGCGGGCAAGACCACCCTGCTCGACGTCATCTCGGGCAAGGTGACGCCCTCGGCCGGCCGCGTGATCTTCGGCCAGAGCACGAACCTGGTCGGACGTCGCGAGAACGAGATCGCCGCTCTCGGCATCGGCCGCAAGTTCCAGACGCCGTCGGTCTATGCGAACCTCACCGTCCGCGAGAACCTCGAGCTGTCGCTCCACCGGCGGAGCAAGGGCGTCTTCGCCACTCTCCGGCACCGGGCGGACGCGGCGGCGCGGCGGCGGATCGAGGCGGTTCTCGATACGGTGGGTCTGTCCGGACGGGGCCAGGAGCGCTCGGGAGGACTCTCCCACGGCGAGAAGCAATGGCTGGAGATCGGCATGGTGCTCGTCCAGCGGGCCGAGCTACTGCTCGTGGACGAGCCGGTGGCGGGCATGACGGACGAGGAGACGGAGCGGACCGCGCAGCTCCTGCGCGGCGTGGCCGAGGAGCGGGCCGTCCTCGTCATCGAGCACGACATGGAGTTCGTCCGGAGCCTCGCGCGCCGGGTCACCGTGCTCCACGAGGGGGCGGTGCTGTGCGAGGGATCGGTGGCCGAGGTCCAGCAGGACGAGCGCGTGATGCAGGTGTATCTCGGCCGGAGCCGGGACGCGGCGGCGGCCCCCGCCCATGCTTGAGATCCGGGGGGTCGGCGCGGCCTACGGAGAGAGCCAGGTGCTCTGGGACGTGTCTCTGGACGTGCCGGCGGGCGGGGTCGTCTGCCTCATGGGCCGGAACGGCGTCGGGAAGACGACGCTCCTCAAGACGGTGATGGGGCTCATGCCCGTGCTCCAAGGGCGGGTCGTGCTCGACGGCAGCGACGTCACCCGCCGCCGCCCCGAGGAGCGCGCGACCCGCGGCATCGGCTACGTGCCGCAGGGGCGGGAGATCTTCCCGAACCTGACCGTGCGCGAGAACCTGCGCATGGGCCTCCTCGGCCGGGGGCGCGGAGCGGCCGCGGGGGAGGGCCGGCTGGACGATGTCTACGGGCTCTTCCCCAGGCTGGCGAGCCTGTCCAGCCGCAAGGGCGGCGTGCTGTCGGGCGGCGAGCAGCAGCAACTCGCCATCGCCCGGGTGCTCCTCGCCGAGCCAAAGCTCCTGCTCCTGGACGAGCCGACGGAGGGGATCCAGCCGTCGGTCATCCTGCAGATCGAGGACGCGATCCTCAGGATCAAGCGCTCCGGCATCGCCATCCTGCTCGTCGAGCAGTACCTGGAATTCGCGTGGCGCCTGGCCGATTCTTACGCCATCATGCGCAAGGGCACCATCGTTTCGCGCGGAGCGACGGCCGATCTGCGCCACGACGCCGTGCGCGAGCACCTGACGGTCTGACGCCCGGCGGCTGGCGGTCGCCGCGCCCCGAGGCGCCGTCGCCGGGTCACCGGCGGGAGGCGAGGGCGGCATGCACCTGACACCGCGAGAGCAGGACAAGCTCATGATCTTCGTGGCCGCGGAGCTTGCGCGCCGGCGGCGCGCCCGCGGGCTCAAGCTCAACCATCCGGAGGCGCTGGCCTACATCACGGCCGAGGTCCTGGAGGGGATCCGCGACGGGCGGTCCGTCTCGGACCTGATGGCCTCCGGCATCACCATCCTGACCCGCGACGACGTCATGGAGGGCGTGCCGGACATGCTCGACGAGGTGCAGGTGGAGGGGACCTTTCCGGACGGGACGAAGCTCGTGACGATCCACCACCCCATCCGATGATTCCCGGAGAGATCCTGCTCGGGGACGGCGACATCGAGGCGAACGCCGGACGCCCCGTCGTGCGCGTGGTGGTGGCGAACGCCGGTGACCGCCCGATCCAGGTGGGCTCCCACTTCCACTTCTTCGAGGCCAACCGCGCCCTGCGGTTCGACCGCGGGGCCGCCTTCGGCATGCGTCTGAACGTGCCCGCCGGCACCGCCGTGCGCTTCGAGCCGGGCGACGAGAAGCACGTGGAGCTGGTTCCTCTCGCGGGCGCCCGCGAGGTCCACGGGTTGAACGGCCTCACCGACGGGCCAACCAGCGGGGACCGGCGGGCCGATCGGGTGGCCCGCGCGGCCCGGGCGGGGTTCGGAGACGGCGCGGCATGAGCCTGCGCATCCCGCGCCGGCAGTACGCCGACCTGTACGGGCCCACCGTGGGCGACCGCGTGCGGCTCGCCGACACCGAGCTCCTGATCGAGGTCGAGCGCGACCTGACGACCTACGGCGACGAGGTCAAGTTCGGCGGCGGCAAGGTGATCCGGGACGGCATGGGCCAGTCGGCCCGCGCCACCGCAGGCGAGGGGGTCCTGGACTGCGTGATCACCAACGCCGTGATCGTCGACCACTGGGGCATCGTCAAGGCCGACATCGGCCTGCGGGCCGGCCGCATCGCGGGCATCGGCAAGGCGGGAAACCCCGACATCATGGCGGGGGTCACGCCCGGCATGGTGATCGGCGCCTCCACCGAGGTGATCGCCGGGGAGGGGCGCATCGTCACCGCCGGGGGGATCGACAGCCACGTCCACTTCGTCTGCCCGCAGCTCGTCGACGAGGCGCTGGCCGCCGGCCTCACCACCCTCATCGGGGGCGGGACGGGCCCAGCCACGGGCACCGCGGCCACCACGTGCACGGCGGGGGCCTGGAACATCCACCGGATGATCGAGGCCGCCGAGGGGTTCCCGATCAACCTCGGCTTCCTGGGCAAGGGCAACTCCTCGCGCCCGGGTCCCCTGCGCGAGCAGGTGGAGGCCGGGGTCATCGGGCTGAAGCTCCACGAGGACTGGGGGACCACGCCGGCCGCCATCGACGCCGCCCTCGGCGTGGCCGAGGACATGGACGTCCAGGTCGCGATCCACACCGACACGCTCAACGAGGCGGGCTTTGTCGAGGATACGATCCGCGCCTTCAAGGGGCGGACGATTCACACCTACCACACCGAGGGCGCGGGGGGCGGCCACGCTCCCGACATCATCCGCGTGTGCGGAGAGCCGAACTGCCTGCCCTCCTCCACGAACCCGACGATGCCGTTCACCGTCAACACCATGGACGAGCACCTCGACATGCTCATGGTGTGTCACCATCTGGACGCCCGGATCCCCGAGGATCTGGCCTTTGCGGAGTCGCGGATCCGGGCGGAGACCATTGCCGCCGAGGACGTCCTGCACGACCTCGGGGCGATCAGCATGATGGCGTCGGACTCGCAGGCGATGGGGCGCGTCGGGGAAGTCATCATCCGCACCTGGCAGACCGCGGACAAGATGAAGCGCCAGCGGGGCGCCCTGCCCGGCGACGGCCGCGCCGACAACGCCCGGGTGAAGCGCTACGTCGCCAAGTACACGATCAACCCCGCCGTGTCTCACGGCATCGCCCACGAGGTGGGCTCGGTCGAGGTCGGCAAGCTCGCGGATCTCGTCCTCTGGCGGTTCGCCTTCTTCGGCGTCAAGCCCGAGCTCGTGCTCAAGGGCGGGTTGATTGCCACCGCCGCCATGGGCGATCCGAACGCCTCGATCCCGACGCCGCAGCCGGTGCGGTACCGCCCGATGTTCGCATCGTTCGGAGGAGCGCTCGCCGCCACCAGCATGACCTTCGTGTCCGCGGCGGCGGCCGCGGATGGCGTCCCGATTCGCCTCGGCCTCCGGCGATTGATCGGGACGGCCCGCGGGTGCCGGGGCCTCGGCAAGGCGGCGATGGTGAACAACGACTACTGCCCGCGCATCGAGGTGGACGCCGAGACGTACGAGGTGCGCGCGAACGGCGAGATCCTGACCTGCGAGGCGGTGCGCGTGCTGCCCATGGCCCAGCGCTACTTCCTGTTTTGA
>DATKEI010000088.1:0-15842 GCA_035544455.1 Binatia bacterium
TTCTACCTGCGCAATGCGAACACGATGGGCACTGCGCACGTGAGCGTCCCCTACGGCGCCCCCGGAGATGTGCCGCTGATCGGGGACTGGGACGGCGACGGCGTGGCGACCATCGGGGTCTACCGGCCGAGCGACCGGACGTTCTACCTGCGCAATGCGAACACGATGGGCAATGCGCACGTGAGCGTCCCCTACGGCGCCCCCGGAGACGTGCCGCTGGTCGGGGACTGGGACGGCGACGGCGTCGCGACCATCGGGGTGTACCGGCCGAGCGACAGGACGTTCTACCTGCGTAACGGCCACACGCCCGGACCGGCCGATGTGGTCGTGGCCTATGGCGCCGCCGCGGACGCCCCGGTCATCGGAGCCTGGGTGGGGGCGCACGCCGCCGGCATCGGGGTGTACCGGCCGGGCGAAGGGACGTTCTATCTGCGCAATAGCGTCTCCGCGGGCGATGCCGAGCTGATCATCCCGTTCGGCGCGCCGGGCGACATCCCGGTCGTGGGTGACTGGGACGGGGATGGCGTTGCCACCATCGGCGTGTACCGGACAGCCGACTTGACCTTCTACTTGCGCAACCAGAACACCTCCGGGGGGGCCGACGTGAGCCTTCCGTTCGGCGTTCCGGGCGACATCCCCATCGTCGGGGACTGGAGCGGCGAGGGCTTCACGTCGATTGGGGTGTACCGGCCGAGCGAGCAGGCGTTCCTCCTGCTGAACTACCCGGCCTTCGACAACGTCGCGGTCATCAGATACGGCCAGCCAGGAGACCTGCCCGTGGTCGGAGACTGGGACGGGAACGGGACGACGACCCTCGGCGTGTACCGGCCGGGCACGGGGGCCTTCCTCCTGCGCAACTGCAACACGTCCGGCCCGCCGGACTTGGAGCTCAGGGTCGGGGAGCCGGCCGGTCATCCCGTCGCGGGCGACTGGAACGGAGACGGCCTGGCCACGGTGGGCGTGTACGGGACCGACCAGACGTTTCACATCCTCGTGAGCAACGGCCCGGACTTGGGCCAGCGCCAGGTCCCGTACGGGGCTCCAGGTGACATCCCCCTGAGCGGACGCTGGGCTAGGCCGTAGGCTCGCCGCTCCGCGCCCGGGCACGGTCGCCTCATGCCGGGGTGCGGGGCCGGAGCGAGCCTGCTATGCTTGGCTCGCGATCAGATTCATGAGCTCCCCCGACCGTCAGCCCTGGGACTCGAGCGGCGTCGCCGCGAGCATAGAATCCTACTGGCGCGCCGAAGCCCACGAGCAGCTGCATCGCGAGGGGCTGGCCGACCTCGTCTGCCACTGCCTGCCCGCGGCGAGCGCCACCATCCTGGAGGTCGGGTGCGGGTCGGGCCTGATCTATGGCGGCCTGGGCGCCATTCCCCGCCTGTCCGCGCGCTACGTCGGAGTCGACTCTTCGATCAAGATGCTCGCGATTGCCCGGCGAAGCTATCCTGGCGCGCGCTTCGTCGCCGCCGACGGGTACCGGTTGCCGTTCGGCGAGCGCGCCGTTGACGTCACGCTCTGCTTCGAGGTCCTCGGGCATCTCCCGGAGGTCGAGCCGTTCCTGGCCGAGCTGGCGCGCGTCACCCGCCAGATCGTGCTCTTCACCATCTGGCCCAGCGAGGGCCCGGACGTGCTCGAGGGGCACGAGGAGGTGGAAGGCGTCTTCTTCCCGCATCGCGCCTACTCGGACAACTACATCCGACGCGTGCTGGCCAGGCTGTCCCCGGGACCGCCGCGGCGCACCGATCTGCACGTCCTGAGCGCCGATTGCTGGGCGTATGCCCTGCACCTCGCCGGCGTCGAGCCTGATCCCCTCCCGCGCGTCGCGCCCTTCCGCAGCTTCCACCGCCGCACCGCCCAGCGGCTCCGCGCAGCCACGGTCGAGCGCGAGCGCCACCGGGAACTTCTCGCGCAAGCGCAGCAGGGCGCGGAGCGGGCCGAGCGAGCGGCCGACGCCCTGCGGGGTGAGCTGGCCACCGCGGCCGCCCGCCTCGACGTGGCCGGCGCCGAGCTGACCGCGGCGGCGGCCCGTCTCGACGAGGCCAACACCGAGCTCGTGGAGACGCGGCGGCTCCTGGCTGCAGCCGTGGCGGAGGCGGCGGGCCGCCAGCAGCAGCTGGAGCGCGCCGAGGACCGCGTGGCCCGGTGGCAAAGGCACGCCGCCGCCCTGGGCGGCGAGCTGGCCGCGCTGCGCGGTCGCCGCCTCCTGCGCGTCGTCGATCGGTTTCGCCCCGCGCCCGACCTCTCGCCGCAGATCGCCCCGGCGTTCCGGGATCTGCTCGACGACAGCTTTCTGTTCCTGGAGGATCTGCGAGGCTACCGCCTGCAACCGAGCGAGGATCTCTGGGCCATGGGCGAGGCCCTTGCTTACTCGCTGAGGCTGGCGCGCCCGAATCTGTCGGGCCTTCAGCTTGCCCCCATCGTCGACGTGCCGGAGACGGGTGGCTCGCTGGGGATCGAGCTGGCCTCGCCCGACGGTGTGACCGTGGCCCGTGCGCGGGTCCCGCTGGCCGAGGTCAATCCCGAGTACCCCACGCGCTTTTCGTTCGCGCCGATCCCGGCGCCCGCGGGGTCGGTGGTGCTGCGGATCACGCTCCTCGACACGACGACCGCCCGCGTTCGCCTCTTCGAGTGGCGGCGCCGCCGCCTCCTCGGCTTCGGGGGCCTCGCCGCTCGGCCATTCTGCGCCCTGGTGTTCGCGTGAGCCCCTGCGCATTGCTCGACACGCCGGTACGCCTCGCGCTGCGCGGCGGGCGTTCCGGTATCGGGGCCCCAGCAGGCCCGGAGTCCCCGTGCCTCGGTCGTGGCTTTCACCGGCCGCCGGCGAGGCGTCGCTAGGAATGTGGTACGGTGCATCCGGAGACCTGGATGTCCCCTCTCCCCTGCGGGCTTCAATCCCTCCATAGCGTGCGTCGCCGGAGGCCCGATTGTCGGATGTGGGCGCGCGGGTGAGTAATCTCTCGAGCGATGCCACGGCGCCGCTCTCGAGGCGAGTGCTCGAGGCCCGGCTGCGGGCGGCGACTATGGATCGTTCGGGTGCTGCCGGGCGCGTCGAGATGGGCCGGGCATGGCGCTCTCTGCGCGCCACACCGGACCTCCGGGGCGTGCCATTCCGCCCCTATCACGTGCAGCTACCGCCTGGGCATCTGGTGGCGGTGGCGCTGATGCCGACCTGGGCCCGGCAACCCACAAAGGGTCATCTGGGAGTGGAGATCGTCACTCCCCAGGGCCGGATCGCCGCCCAGGCCGTGACCGACCTCGCGCACCAGCGCTCGGGGCAACCCGCCGTGTTCGAATTTCCCGCACTCGCCACCTCGGCGCAGGGCCAGTTCGAGCTCCGCGTCTTCGTCAGGCAGGCGGACGCCGCCGTCCAGGTCATGGAGTACGCGTGGCCCGTGCCGGTGCCGCGGAGGCGTCGGTTCGGCGCCGTCCTCTTGTGCGGCCTCGGATTCTCCACTCCGAGCGCGGCCAGCGACCGGGACGAGCGGGATCGAGCCGGCGATGGCCTGGCGGCCCCGCTGGTGCGCATCGAGCATCCTCCCCATCGCGAGGTGGACGTGACCCGGGGCGTCCTCAGCGTGCGGGGCTGGGCGTGGTCGGAACCGTTCGGTCCCGGCGACGTACTCGTGCGCGTCACCCGCGGCGATACTCCGGTCCTGGAGCGCCGCACGACACATCGCCTCTGTCGCCCCGACCTCGCCGCGCAGTGGCCGGCGATCCCCCCCACGGGCGCGGCGGGCTTCGAGCTGTCGATCGACCGCTCCGAGCTTCCGGCGCGGAGCCGCGCGGAGATCGTGTTCGCGGCGGGCGGCCGGGAGTGGCCGGTCGCCACGCTGGAGGTCGTCGCGTCCCACGACGAGCTGGGCATCGGCGCGGACACCGTCGTCTGCGAGGGCTGCGGAGCCGACGAGGCGCGCCCGATGGCGCGCAAGGATGGCCTCGCCGTCGTGAGCTGCCCGCGATGTCACCTCGTGTACACCAATCCCCGACCGACATGGGCCCGGATCGCCCAGCGATACTCGAAGGAGTATTTCCAGGCCGAGTACCTGCCGTCCATCGAGGGCGCGCTCGAGGCCAACCGCGCGCGGTGGAACTACTATCTCGACCAGATCGAGCGCTTCAAGCACGTGACCCCGAGCCTATTCGAGGTGGGTGCCGGGGCGGGCCACCTGCTGCGGGAGGCGGCGGCGCGCGGCTGGAGCGCGAAGGGCATCGAGATCAACCCCTGGGCGGTCGAGCACGCCCGGCGGGAGCTTCAGGCGGACGTCCAGGAGGGCGACGTGGAAGCCCCCGACTTCGAGCTGCCGGGCGGCGGATTCGGCGCCGTGGTGCTGGATTCCGTCCTGGAACACTTCCGGTGGCCGCGCCAGGTCATCGCGAAGTGCGCGCGTGCCTTGCGGCCGGGCGGTGGTCTCCTGATCTGGACGATGGCGAACGACGGCGACGTCCTGACTCGCGAGGGCGCGGCCTTCATGTACTTCGGGCCCTCGGAGCATCTGTTCTACTTCTCGGCCACCTCGCTGTGCCGCATGTGCGAGGACGCGGGCTTTCGCGTGGAACATCTCTGGCGCGACGAGACGGCGGACTCGATCGTCCTGCTTGCGCGCAGGCGTCTCGATATCGAGTCCGGCCCCGCGTAGGGAGTGGATACGTCCTTGAAACGGGGGGCGCGCTGGCGGCATTGCGCCGCCATTGGCCTGGCCGCCGCCGCGGGATGGCTCGCCCTTGCGGGCCTCGCCGTCGCCGATGTCCCCGGGCCGGAGCTGGGGCTCCGCCCCGGGGCTACAGCCACGGCGTCCTCGCCACCGCGTATCTCGGCGTCAGCACCTCCCTGGCGATCGCGCGCAGCTGGCTGGACGGGAGCCAGACCGGCATCGGTCTGGCCCTCGAGGGGGGAGTCACGGCCACCCTGACGGACTCCTCGGTCAGCGGAAACGGATCCGCGCCGCCGTCGCAGATCCTGCCCGTGGGCGGCCGGGGCATCCAGGTGGTCGGCCCGAGCACGCTCAGCGTGTCCGGCTCCACGGTCAGCGACAACCACGACGGCGGTATCCTCGTCGACAACACGAGCCCGGCGGCGGCCTCGGTGACGGTGACGGACTCCGCGATCGAGGGCAATGGCACGAACGGAGTGATCTACGGGAACAACACCCAGGGGCTGGTTGCGCGCAACGTGATCTCGGGCAACGGCCAGCGGGGCTCGCGCGGCGCCACCACGGGGTTCAACGGCGTCGAGATTCAAGGCGACGGCCTCGGCTGGAGCATTCCCTTCCGCGCAGTTCAGCTGCCGCGGTGAGCTCGCCAGCGAGAAGTCGGTGTCGGCCGCCGTGACGTGGATCGAATTGGGGCCGGCCATCCCGCAGGCAGGTCGGAACGCCGACGTTGAAGCTGTGTCTCCCGTTGCCCTTGCCAGCAGCCAGCAGGTCGGGCCGGAACGTAGCTGCGGTGGCGGTGGTGAGGAGAGCAGCGCCATCGTAGATGGCGACGTCGATCGGCGCGTCGGGGCGGGCGGTGTCGTAGACCCAGCCCGAGATGACCTCGCCGTCGACGCGATCCAGGCAGCCCTCGTAACTGGCATGGGGGGCATCCGCCGCAGGGACGGACGACGATTCGCTCGAAGCCAGACCAGGCTCGCGGGGCAGGTGGCTCGATCATCCGATCGTCCGGCTCGACATCGATACACATCACCACCGGGATCTTGCCCGGCCGCCCCGGCGGGTGGGACCAGCGCCGGATCCAGCGGCCGGCTCCGCGCGCTGCGTTCGGGGACATCGCGGCGAGGGTATCATCGCCTGTCGCGATCGAGCAAAGGCGAGCCGATCGCCCATTTCTCGCGGCGCTCTCCACGCGGGCGGTGTGTTATCGTGCCACCGGATGGCAGGTCCCGTTGAGGACGGGTCGCTCGAGTGGGGTAGCATGGTGACGCGGGCCGTCCAGCCGTTCATCTCGCAGGCGGCGCCGCCTTGCTCCTCTCCCTCCGACCGGCGCGCGCTGTCCCATCCCGTCGCGCGGCTGTTCTCGTACGCGACGCCCGACGTGCCGCTGGCGGAGACGACCGAGGCGAGATGGACGGATCGCGAGTTCGAGGTGGAGCGCGTCTCGTATGCCACCGGACCGCTGACGCGCACGGCCGCGCTCGTCGTGGGACCCGCTTCCGGCACCCGGCCTCTCCCCGGGGTCGTCGCCCTTCACTGCCACAGCGGGATCTATAGGTGGGGGAAGGAGAAGGTCTGCGCGACGCCCGGTGAGTGGCCGTCGCTCCAGCGCTTTCGCGAGCAGCGCTACGGAGGGCGATCGCTCGCCCATGATCTCGCGGCGCGCGGATTCGTGGTGGTGGCGCCGGATGCCTTCTACTTCGGCAGCCGGGCGCTCGGCGGCGCCGATGGCAATGGCGCCGCCGTCGAGGCACATCGCAAGGCATCCGAGGGACTCGTGGCCAAGATCCTCAACGTGGCCGGGCACTCCTGGCCCGCGATCATCGCGTGGGAGGATCGCCGGGCCCTCCAGTATCTCTGCGGACGGCCCGATGTCGACGCGGAGCGCATCGGCGTGCTGGGCCTGTCCCTCGGGGGGTTCCGGAGCGTTCTCCTGGCCGCCCAGGACCGGCGAGTCGGGGCGGTGGTGACGGCGGGATGGCTCACCACGATGGCGGACCTCCTCGCCGGACACATCATTCGCCATTCCTGGACGGTGCTGCCCGGCGGCGTTCTGCCCGACCTGGACCTGTCCGATATCGTCGCCGGCGCTCACCCCGCCGCGTTTCTGGCGCTCCTGTGCCGGCGGGACCATCTCTTCTCCGTGGCGGGCATGGAGGCAGCTGCCGCGGCCGTGGTCGAAGAGTACCGCCGGCGCGGCGCCGGAGCCCCGGTCGCCTGTGAGTTCCACGACGTGCCCCACGGCATGACGGCCGCGATGCAGGAGCGCGCGGCCGACTGGATGGAAGAGTTCCTGAGGGCGGGGCGGTCGTGAGGGAGGTCTGACATGTGCGGCATCTGCGGCGTCGTCCGGTTCGACGGGGCCATGGTCGAGGTCGATGCCCTCGAGACCATGATGGCCCGGCTCGCCCACCGCGGCCCGGACGATCGAGGCCTGTGGCGGGAGGGCCCGGTTGGACTCGGCCACCGCCGGCTCGCCATCATCGATCTCGCGCACGGCCGACAGCCCATGGCCAACGAGGACGGGCGGGTGCAGGTTGTCTTCAACGGCATGATCTACAACTACCGGGAGCTCCAGCAGGAGCTGGCCGCCCGCGGCCATCGCTTTCGCACCGCGTGCGATACCGAGGTCCTCGTCCACGGCTACGAGGAGTGGGGCGTCCGCCTGCTCGATCGCCTGAACGGCATGTTTGCGTTCGCCCTCTGGGACGGCCGCCAGCTGCTTGCCGCCCGCGACCGCATGGGGGAGAAGCCGCTCTACTACGCGCGCCACGGCGGGGCGCTTTACTTCGCGTCAGAGATCAAGAGCATCCTGACCCAGGTGCCGGCCGGGCCGCGGATCCCGGACGACTTCCTGGTCTTTGAGAACACGCTGTCGGACGAGACCCTCTTCGACGGCGTGAAGCGGCTCCTGCCCGGGCACTTTCTCCTCGCACAGGACGGCGGGGTGACCGTGCACCGGTACTGGGCGCCGCCCGACCGCGTGGATGCGGGCCTCGGCGAGGTGGCCGCGGTCCGCGAGCTGCGCGACCTCATCGTCGACGCCATCGGCATGCGCCTGCAGGCCGAGGTGCCCGTCGGCATGTACCTCTCGGGGGGGCTCGACAGCTCACTCATCGCGTGCATCGCCAAGCCGAGCGTCGTGTTCACGAGCTACTACGACCATCCCGGCAAGTTCGACGAGCGCGCGCCGGCCCGGCGCGTGGCCGAGCACATCGGGGCAGAGCAGGTCTTCGTGACGGTGCGGCCCGAGGAGGTGCCGTCGCTCTTCGCCGCCGTGGTTTATCACCTGGACCAGCCGATCTCGAGCCCGTCGCCCATCTCGAGCTTTGCTCTGGCCCGCGCCGCCCGTGCCCGGGTTACCGTGCTGCTGAACGGTCAGGGTGCCGACGAGCTCTTCGGAGGCTATGCTCGGTACGTGCTGCTCGCCCACGAGGCCGCGCTCGGTCGCGATCCGCTCTTCGTGCAGTATGCGGCGGTGGCGCGCCGGCTCTGGCATCCGTCGATGTTCGGCGACCCCGCCCTGCGCTACCTGCAGATGAACCAGCGCGTCTCTCCCCGCACCCGGCGCCCCCTCGACGCGGTCCGCGAGTGCTTCGACCGCCATCACGACTTGATCGCCCAGATGGGCTATACCGATATGATCCTCACGCTCCCCGATCTCATCACCATGGACGACCGCGGCTGCGCCCACGTCGGACTCGAGAGCCGGTCCCCGTTCCTCGATCACCGCGTCGTGGAATTCGCGTTCCGCTTGCCGGGCGAGCTGAAGCTCCGCGACGGGCGAGTCACGAAGTGGATCCTGCGCGAGGTCGCCCGCGAGTTCGTGCCCGCCGAGGTCGCGGACCGCCCGGACAAGATGGGCATGGTCAGCCCGCTGGCCGTGTGGCTGCGCGGGGATCTCTCGGGATGGGCCGACGGTCTGGTCGAGTCGCTCCGGCATCGCGACCTGGGCATCCCCTTCGAGGCGCCCGAAGCCAACGACTACGATCGCCGCCTCCACGCCCTGGTCTCCCTCGAGCTCTGGTTCCGGACCTTTCACGACCGCGTGGCCGCCGACCCCCAGGCCTCGCTCGAGCCCGCGGGCGCCCGGGGGCCGGATTCATGAGGCGGGCGGGCCGCGCCGCGGCCTGAGCATCCGAGCCGCGTCCGCCCGTGCTCCGCGTCGCCGACTTCCTCGAGGATCAGCAGGTCTTCCGGTCCCCCGACGCTCCGGCGCGTCCGGCGGTGTCGGTAGTGCTCCCGACCTACCGGCGCTGCGCCTCCGGACAGCTCCAGCGCGCGATCGAGAGCGTGCTGGCCCAGACCTTCGACGACCTGGAGCTCCTGGTCGTGGACGACGGGTCCACGGACGGCTCCGCCGACCTCATCGACCGCGCGCGCGCGAAGGACGGGCGCGTCGTGCACGTGCGCCATGACCGGAACTGCGGCCTGCCCGGTCTCCGCGTGAACGAGGGCATCGAGCTCGCGCGTGGTTGCTGCGTGGCATTCCAGTTCGACGACGACACCTGGCGCCCCGCGGCGCTGGCGCGACTGACCGGCGCCCTGGCCCGCCTGGACCGGCCGGGTCTGGCCATCGGGACCGCGCGCTTCGTCGGGCCGTCGGGCCAGTGGGTCCTCCCGCCGCGGGGGCTTAACCTGGTCGCGCTGTACGAGCAGAATCGTCTGGCCAACAACTGCGTGCTGCTCCCCCGCGAGGTCCTCGACCGCTTCGGCTGGTACGATCCGCACATCGCGATGCGGCGGCTGTGCGACTGGGACCTCTGGCTGCGCATCGTCAAGCACGTGCCGTTCGTCGTGGACGACGAGGTCATTGCCGACGTCCACGAGAGCAACCCGGATTCCATCGGCAGCATCGTACCGTGGGACCTCTCGCTGTTCAGGTATCTGCACGACATCCCGCGCGACCGGCTGCTCGGCCCGACCACGTGGCGGTCGTATCAGGTCGACGCCCTGACCATCGGCGACGTCGCGCTCGCCCGGGATTTCCGGCGTCGCGCGTGGACGCGGCACATCGTGCCCTATTACCTGCGCTTTCGCGCCGCGTTCCCGCAGATCGAGGGCTTCCGCCCGTCCGTGCCGGTCGAGGCCAAGACGGTGCTCTACACGAAGAACGCCTACGACGTGTCGAACGACGTCACCCTGAACAACTTCGACGCCCTGGCGAGCCGGCGCGGGTCGTACAAGAGCCATTTCCAGCCGCTCGAGCAGGTGACGGCGGACTGGCCGGCCGAGGCCGACGCGCTCCTGCTCGTGCGCGTCGTCGAGGAGCGCGGGAAGGAGCTGGCCGCGCAGGCCCGGGTGGGCGGGCGCCCGCTCGGGGCGTACCTCGACGACGACCTCCTGACTTTTCACGAGTTCGGACCGGAGTTCGCGTATCTCGCGCCAGGCACGCCGTACGCCGAGAACCTCGCCGAGATGCTCCGGGCGAGCGACGCGGTCTGGGTCACGAACGAATCCATCGGCCGCTCGGTGGCCCCCGTCAATCCGCGGATCGTCCCGCACACGAACTCGGTGCCGCTCGAGGCCGTGGCCGCCGACCCCGCCCCGCGGGACCCGCGACGCGCCCGCCGGATCGCCTACGCGGGTTCGGGATACCGGCGGGAGGAGTTCTCCGTGATCTGGGAGGCGCTGCGCGAGATCTCCCGCGCCTACGGCGACCGGGTGTCGTTCGAGTTCTGGGGACTCGACGTTGCGGCGTTTCCCCCGCTGGACTCGCCCGTGCGCCACGTGCCATTTACCTTCAGCTACTTCGAGTATCTGACGCGGCTGCGCGAGGCGGAGATCGACGTCCTCCTCTGCCCGCTCCTCGATCACCCGACCCCGCGTCTCGGCAAGTCTCTCATCAAGTACTTCGAGGCGGCGGCGGCGGGAGCGGTCGGGGTGTTCTCCGACGTCGCGCCGTACCGGGCGCTGCCCGCCGGCCTCACCTGCCTCAAGGTGGCCAACGAGGCCGGGCCGTGGCGGCAGGCGCTCGAGACCCTGATCGACATGCCGGCAACCGCCTTCGAGGCGCTGCGCAGGCGCTGCGTCCGCCACGTCCGCGAGGAGTACTCGAACGCGGCGCTCGTCGATCGCCACGAGGCGGCGTGGCGGGCCACGGAGTTTCACGCCCTCAGCCGGGCGCAGCGCCACCCGGACGGCCGCCCCCGTGTCGCCTACTTCCTCCACTCCGCGATCTTCGGTGGCGGCGAGCTGCAGCTGTGGCGGCGGCTGCGCCTGGCCCGCGCGTACGGCATCGAGCCGGTGGTCGTGCTCCCGAGCGCGACCCGGGGCTCCCGGGATGCCGAGCGCATCGCCGCCGATCTGGCCGTCGAGGGGACGCCGCTGGAGTTCGCCGAGTACACGTGCCTCGATGTCCCCCGGACGCCCGCCGGGTTCGCGTCGGATCGAGAGCGAGACGACGTGCGCGCGCTCCTGCGCGCGTCGCAGCCCGCGCTCGTGCACAGCGTGACCTTCATCCCCAGCGTGGGCCAGGTGTGCCGGGAGCTGGGTATCCCGCACGTCGCCTCCATGTACCAGGTCGAGGTCGAGGACGCCGCTGGGCCGCCTGAGTATGCCGGGACGCACTGCACGGTGAACCAGTCCGACAGCCTGAAGTACACGGAGCGCTGGTCGGAGCTGCTCGGCACGCCTGGCTTCTGCGCCCGCGAGGTGGCCCCCGCGGACATCTTCCGCCTGGGCTTCGAGCGGTCGACACGCCCGCCCGCGCCCCGGCGCGCCGGTCCCCTCCGCCTGGTCATGACGGGCACGCTCCAGCCCCGGAAGCAGCAAGCAGTGGCGATCGAGGCGGTGGGACGCCTCCGGAGGGACGGCCTCGACTGCCGGCTGGACCTCTACGGGTACACGGGGTTCTTCACGGATTATGCGGAGGAGTGCCGGGATCTGATCACGCATTGGGCGCTCCAGGATCACGTGGCATTTCACGGGTTTGCCTCCGACATGCGGGACGTCCTGGACGCCGCCGATGTCCTTTTGAGCGTCTCGATCTCCGAGAGCTTCCCGAGCGCGCTGAAGGAGGCGATGGCGGCCGGCCTCCTGGTGGTGGCGACCCCGATCGGCGGCATCTCGGAGCTTGTCGTCGATGGCGAGACGGGAATCCTCTGCCGCGGCGTGGGCGTCGACGCCGTCGCCGACGGGATCGGCCGGGCGGCGCGGCTCGACGCGTCCGCATCCCGCCGCGTGGTCGAGGCGGCCCGCCGCGTCGCCCGCGCCGAGCTGCATCCCGACCGCGCCGCCAACGATCTGATGGCCATGTACGTGATGGCGCTCGAGCACGGCCGGCGGGAAGCCGGCGCTGTCGCTCCTTCCGCGGTTCTGCCGGTCCCCGCGCCGCGGGCGCGCGTGCGCCAGGAGGTAGTGGGATCCCCGCCGCTCGACTACGTCTCGCTGGTTCGGCCGCGTGCGTACAGACTGGTGCCGCGCCTCGATGCGCTGGGGGGCGTGGCCGTGCTGATGGGTAGCCCCATCGAGGCGCCGGTCGAGGCGCATCTGGTTTTCGAGCTCGTGCTGCCGTCCGGTCGAGTCGTCCGGCGCGGCGAGGTGGAGCTGGCGGTGCGAGGCGCGGCCGGGCGCTGGGTCGAGCTGGCTTTCGATCCGATCGAGCACAGTGCCGGCCAACTCTTCGTGCTCCGGCTCCGGCTCGATGGGGCGCCGGGACCGGACGTCGGCCTCTTCGAGACGCACCACGAGCGCTCGCTCGGCGAGCGCGCCGCGCTGCGCTGGGGCCTCGAGGGGGTGCGGACCTTCACGCATGCCAGGCTGCTGTACCGTCCCTGACGGGCGCAATGGTCCGACCGGGGGTGACCCGCTCCGGCAGCCCGACCGCGGGCAGCCGTGGTGCCGGCATGCCACGCGGGGTCGGCGGGCGGCTGGCTGGCGGCGAGGGGGACGCCGGCGTCCCGGGGCGCGGGCACCGGCGGCTAGCGCACCTTCGGGAAGCGCGGGGCGCCGGCCCGATCCACCGACTGCGGATGACAGGGGGGCGGCTAGCCTGGCTGCTCGGGCTCGCGGCCATGGCCCTTGGCGGAAATCAAGGCTGTGCGCCACACGGAGGAGATGGCGCAGGGCGGGTCGGGGGGGCGGCCGCGGCGCCCGGCGACACGTATGCGTTCGCACCGGTTCGCGTGGATCGACAGCCGCTCACGTGGCGCACCGAGACGGCGACTGGCGTGAGGGTGACCGAGATCGCCGCGGGCCTGCCCGGGCGCAATTACAGTGGCTACTATCACTACCCCACCTTGACCGGCGAGGGCGAATGGCTGGTCATCCGGAACATGAGGGCGTCGGCCGAGTACGGCGAGCGGATGCGATCGCTCACGTACTACGCGGTCCGCGTGCCGGACGGCGAGACGATCCAGCTGACCGGGAACGGCTTTGCGAACATCGCGTCGGTCAACCGGCGGTTCGTCTACGTCCTGAGGAAGAGACGGCTGGCCGATCCGACGTACACCGTGATCAGCCGGCTCGGACTGGATACGCTCGAGCGCGAGGACCTCTACTACACGCACGACTATCCGGGTGGCCCCGGGCTCACGAACCTGGTCGTTAACGCCACGGGGTCAGCCCTGCTGTTCAGCGAGGGGCGGCGGCCGGATCCTCGCCGTCTCCCGTCGGTAGACATCAAGATCCTGGATCTGGCCCGGCGCGAGCCGCCACGTCTCCTCGTGGCCGGCGCCCGGCACTACAATCACTGGCTAGTGCATCCAACCCGGCCTGACCTGATGGCCTACGTCGATCAGTCCGCGGGTGCCTCGATCCGACGGATCGGCATGGCCAACATCGATACCCTCGAGCGCGGTCCACTCCAGGCCATCGATGCTTTCACGGCCTGCGAGCAGACCCTCGCGCACCCCGTCTTCACGGCGGACGGACGGCTCTGGGTCGACTCGCTGTTCCGCCGGGGCCGCGGCTGCGACGTGAGCCGTTTCCTGGTGGCGCTCGACGTGAACGCCTATCAACCCTGGCTCGAGAGCGCGGAGGTGGCGCGCCTCGCTCCCGCCGGCTGGAACATGCATCTGAACGCGACCCGATCGATCCACTGGTTCGTGGGCGATGGCGATCCCCGGCAGCCGGGACGGCCCGCGGGGTTCGGGATCGGCGAGCCGTACATCCAGGCCGTGTTCGTTTCACCCGATCTCCGATGGATCCGCGCGATCCGCCTGGCCCCGGTCGCCGATCCGATCGATCCCCACGACGCGGACACGCAGCCCCAGGCCCGGGCGACCGCCGACCTCGGTCGCGCCATCTGGAGCAACGGGGGGCGCGTGTTCATGGCCGAGGTGCCGGCCTCGCTCCAGGCGCGGATGCGCCGGGACGAGCTGGAGGCAGACTACGGGCAGGTCCGCGGAGAGGTGACGGGATGGAGCGAGCGAGACGAGCAGCGCGTTGTCGCGGGATGGGCCTGCGCGCTGATGCACTCCGCGCCCTTACTGGTCGAGATCTACGCGGGGGCTCGGGCCGGCTCCCCTCAGGCGGAGCTCATCGCGACAGGGGTGGCGCGCGAGCGGACGCATGGCGAGGAGTCGGCCTCGTGCCAGACCTCGGACGTGGGTCACGGCTTCGAGATCGAGATCACCTCGGCGGCCATCGAGGCCCATCGAGGCCAGCCGCTGTTCGCCCACGCTCGCTCGCCCGTTGTTGGCAGGCCGCCCCGCGCCCTCGCGGTGGCGCCGGATCTCGTCATTGAGTGAGGCGGCCGGCCTCCAGGCGCCGGCCCCTACTTGTCGTCGAGGGCGAAGGAACGGCGCCCGACCCAGCGCTGGACCGGGATCGCCGACGGGCGCCGCCGCCGGAGGATCTCGCGCCGTGCCCGCAGGGCCCGGGGCAGGTTCCGGACGACCGAGCCCAGGGCGGGGAGCGACTCGCGCTCGAGGGTGAGCACGCCGGCCAGGATGATGAGGTCGCGCAGGGTGGTCGGCACCAGCACGCGCGCATAGATGCCCGGCGTGATGTTCTTGATCCGCATGAGAAACCGGTTCTTGACGGAATGGCGGTTGATGTCGGCGGGCACGTCGCGGCCGCGCTCCGGGCGCACCCGGCGCATGTGGTAGGCGACGGCCTGTGGGACGTACACGCAGTCCCACCCGAGCAGGCGCGCCCGCCAGGCCAGGTCGGCGTCCTCGCGATAGGCGAAGAACAGCTCGTCGAAGAATTCGCCCTCGATCTTCACGTCCTCGATGAGCTCCCGGCTGTACAGGGCCGCCGCGCCCGACGGGCCGAAGACTCGCTCGATCTGATCGTACTGGCCCACGTCCGGCTCGGCCGCGCCGCGATCGAAGTGCCGCAGGGACGAGGTCAGGAACATGCCGGCGGAGTCGAGGCGCGCCTGCCCCGGGGGTGGCACGTCGAAGTCCTCGGTGGAGCGGCGGAGCTTCGGAGCCACCATGCCGACCCGCGGGGCCGCTCCGAAGCCCCGGAGGGACTCATCCACGAACGACGGTGTCAGCAGGGTGTCCGGGTTGAGCACGAGCACGGCATCGCCCGACGACAGGGCCACCGCCTGGTTCTGGGCCGCGCAGAAGCCCAGGTTGACGGCGTTGAAGTGGACCCGGCTCGCCACTGACGAGCGCCGGAGGAGCGCGGGCGTCTCGTCGCTGGACCCGTTGTCGACCACCACGACCTCGAGGACCGGATGCTGCTGCTTGGCCAGGGTGTCCAGGCAGCGCTCGATAAATCGGGCCGAGTTCCAGGTGACGATGGTGACGCTGACCCGGGAAGGGATGCTCACGGCTTGACGTCGGACCTCGCGGGGGCACCGCGGCGGCCGGGTTTCTTCCTCCCGGACGTCCTCAGGTCCACGCGCCCTGGACACCGGGGACGTCGCCCGTCGCGCCCGACATCGAGGGCGCGTCAGGGCCTTTCGTTCGTGCTGCGCGAGCGGCCTGACGACAGTATAGCGAGATGCGATGGAGGTGACGGCCCTTCCTCGCCTCGCGGTCCAGGCGCGGGTGTGGCGCCCACGGGTGCCACCCACGCGCCCTCGCCGGCCGCTGCCGTCGCCAGCTCAGTCCGTGCGGTCCCGCGGCGCCCGGTCGGCGGAGCGGACAGCCGCGCGGGCCACCTCCCGCTGCAGACGCCTCAGTGCGCGAAGCGACTCGAGGTGCCACCGGATCCGCGCCCCGATCGCGGCGACGGAGGGGGTCGGTCGGCCCCGCAGCACCTCCACTGTTCTCCGCACCACGCGGCCGA
>DATKEI010000089.1:0-16024 GCA_035544455.1 Binatia bacterium
GATCTCCAGCAGTCCGGTCAGGGCCTCGAGCCGGAAGTCGGCCCCCGAGAAATCCTGGCCCGCGGTCGACCGACAGGGGACCACGACACAGGTCATGCCCGCGGCCTTCGCGGCGCGGAGACCGTTCTGCGAGTCCTCGACAACCAGGCACCGGCGCGGCGAGACGCCGAGGCGGCGCGCCGCTTCCAGAAACACGTCCGGCTCCGGCTTGCCCCGGGGCACCTCGACGCCCGAGGCGACCACCTCGAACAGGGGCCGCACGCCGAGGGCCTCGAGGCGGGCCGCGATCACCGGGGGCGCCGCCGAGGAGGCCACGGCAAGCCGGTAGCCGGCCCGGCCGATGCCGAGCAGCACCTCGGGAACTCCGGGCATGGGTCGCGTTCCGCCGGGGATCAGCGAGAGCACCAGATCGAGGTAGTCCTCGACCAGCCGGTCCTCCGCGGGCGCTAGCCGGTGCTGGACCTTGAGGACCCGCATGTGCTCGCGGTCGGTCATGCCGATGAACGCCGCGTTGTCGTCCTCGGCGTACGCGATGCCGTGCCGGGCGAGGAGACGGCGCACCGCCTCGAAGTTCAAGGGCTCGGAGTCGACGAGCACGCCGTCCATGTCGAAGATGACCGCGTCGATGCCGCCGGCGAGCGATCCCGTCACCGGAGCACCACCACCGTCGCGCCCCAGCCGCCTCGCTCCGGCGGCGCGTCGAAGAAGCGGGCGACCCGGGGATGCGAGGTCAGGAGCTTGCGCACCGCCGCGCGCTGGACGCCCTGGCCCCGCCCGTGAATGATCCGCACCTCGGCGAAGCCTCGCCCCGCCGCCTCCCGCAGGTACTCCTCGACCACCGAGACCACATCGCGCGGAGCAAAAGCATGCAGGTCAATGGCGTCCTCGATGGGGACCGGCACGGGATCGCCTTCCCCCGCACCCTCCGTGTCGTCCCACGCAGGCATGGCAGCCGGGAGCCCTAGACCGGCCGACGCCACGGGCGCCCGCCGCTGGCGCGCTGGCACGCGTGGGCCGCCCTCGGCACCGTGGCATCGTCGCGGTGGCGGGCGGGCGCGCCACCCGCGGCACCGCCCGCCCGCCGCCACTGGACCGGGCGCGGCGCCAACCGGCGCCCCGCGAGCTCGAACCCGTTGAAGACGACCCTGGCCATCACTTCGGCGGGCAGCGACGCGGCGAGATGGCCAGTCAGGTTGATGAGCCCCGGACGGCGGAGAGCTGTTCCGCACGCTCGCCATCGGTGAGCGCGAGCCCCCCCGGCTCGGCCATGCGCTGCCGCAGGCCGGGCGTGCCTGACCCTGTCCACGACGGAGGAGAATAGCGAGGCACGGGCCGGCCGGTCAAGGTCCGGCGGGGGCCCGGGCGCCACCATTGACAGCAGGGCGGCCTCGCCGATAATGCGGCCATGCCCACCGAGAATCCGTCCATCGAGGCGTGGCTCCGGGACTTCTCCGCCGTGGTCCGGGATCGCGACTTCGCAGCGGGCCGCAGCTTCTTCGCCGACGACGCCGTGGCGTTCGGCACCTTCGCCCGCGCCGTCACCGGCCTCGAACACATCGAGCGCGAGCAATGGCGCCAGGTCTGGCCGCGCATCCGCGGCTTCCGGTTCGACGCCGACCCGGTCGCCCGCGTCGCCGGAGACAGCGCCTGGATCGCCGCCACCTGGGCCTCGGAGGCGACGGCCCCGGATGGCCGCGCCTTCGAGCGCACCGGCCGCGCGACGTTCGTGCTGGGTCGCCGCGGAGGGCGCTGGGTGTGCCTGCACAGCCATCTCTCGCTGCTGCCCAGCCAGTCCGAGGCCGCCCACGGCCGCGCGGCCGGCTGACCAGGCTCCCGGGCGGCGCCCCGGACGGCCAGGCCCCGGGCATCAGGAGCGGGCGCGCCCGACCTGCCGGTACCGGAAGCAGTCCAGCGTGTGGTCGTTCACCAGCCCCACCGCCTGCATGAACGCGTAGCAGATCGTCGAGCCCACGAAGCGGAAGCCGCGGCGCTTGAGGTCGCGGCTCAGCGCGGCCGACTCCGCGGTGACCGCCGGAACGTCGCCCGGGCGGCGCCAGGTGTTCCGGCGCGGCCGCCCGCCGACGAACGGCCAGAGGTAGGCGGCAAAGCTTCCGAACTCCTGCTGCACGAGCAGGAAGGCCCGGGCATTGCCGATCGCGGCCGCGACCTTGGCCCGGTTGCGCACGATTCCCGGGTCGGCCAGGAGGGCCCGCACCTTCCGGGCGTCATAACGAGCGACCACCGCCGGATCGAAGCCGTCGAACACCTGCCGGTAGCGGTCGCGCTTGCCGAGGATCGTCTCCCACGACAGACCGGCCTGGGCGCCCTCGAGGATCAGGAACTCGAAGAGGAGGCGATCGTCCCGGACGGGCACGCCCCACTCGCGGTCATGATACTCGACGCCGAGGGGCGTCCGCGCCCAGGAGCATCGCCGGAGAACACTGCGTGGGCGCCGCGATGCGGGCATGTCAGTGGGCGGCGGGCCGGGCCGCCGGTGCCGGAGGGCCCTCGAGCCCCCGGACCGACGACCCGCGCCCCGCGAGCCGGATGCGCGGACTAACCGCGCTCGAGCACGTAGATGTGCTCGAGCATGTCGACGTAGATGTTGCCGTCCACCACGAACTCACCCGCCTTGTTCTTCTCGATTCCCGCCACCCAGGGCTTCTTGGCCGCGTAGCGGATGACCCACGCCACCGGAACGTACCCGACCTCCATCTGGAGGATCTCCTCCGCCTTCTTGTAGTGCTCCAGCCGCTTCTGGGTGTCGCGGGTGTCGCGTCCGGCCTCGAGCTCCCGGTCGAAGGCATCGTTGACCCAGGCCTGTCGCCGCCCCGTGGTCTTCTTGCCGTAGAACGTGTCGAAGTACTCGTTGTGGGGATCCGGGTAGTCCATGAACCACCTGATCCACACGAACTGCAGTTCCTGCTTCCACAGCCGCTCGCGGAACACGCGCGGTTCGAGCACCTCGAGGTCCGTCTTCATGTTGAGGCTGTCGAGCAGCACGACCTGGACCGCCTCGGCCAGGGACTTGGAGCCCAGGGCCTCGTCGCGCATGGACAGGGTGATCTTGGGCCAGTTCTTGCCGCCCTCGAAGGGCGTGCCCTTGAGATGGTCCAGCGCCGCCTTCTTGTCGTACTGCTGCAGGGCCTTGATCTTCGGGTCGTCGAGGGCGCCGGGGAAGCCGGGCGGGATCATGGACCACGCGGGGATGGCCAGGCCCTGGCTCACCTTGACCACGTTCTCGCGGTCGATCGCCTGGGCCACCGCCCGGCGGACCTTGAGGTTGTCGAACGGGGGCTTGGTCGTCTGGGGCAAGAGGTACCACGTGCCCGGGTACGGGTAGCGGAACACGTCCTTCGCCGCCCGCGGGTCGGTCTGGAGCTTGCGGAGGTCGCCGGCCTGGAGCGCCGTCATGTCGACCTCGTTGTTCTCGTAGGGGAGACTTCCGCTCGCCACCGGGATGATCGGGATGACCACCCGCGCCAGGTGGACGTCCTTCGCCCCGTAGTAGTGCGGGTTCTTCTTGAGCACGATCTGCTTGTTGTGCTCCCATGCCTCCAGGGTGAACGGGCCGTTCGTCACGATGTTGGCGGCCTCCGTCCACTTGTCGCCGAACTTCTCCACCGACGCCCGGTGGGCGGGGAGCGCGGCCAGGTAGGCGGCCAGGACGGGGAAGTACCCGCGCGGACCCTCGAGGGTGACCTCCAGGGTCCAGTCGTCCTTGGCCCGGACCCCGACCTCCCTGGCGTCGGCGAGCTCCTTCTTGTTGAACTTCTCGGCGTTCTTGATGTCGTAGAGGAAGGACGCGTAGGGGGCCGCGCTGGCGGGATCGAGCTGGCGCTTCCACGACCACTCGAAATCGCGGGCGGTCAGCGGCGATCCGTCGGACCACCGGGAGTCCCGGCGCAGGGTGAACGTCCACACCGAGCCGTCGCGGTTGCTGTCGACCTTCGTCGCCATCCACGGCACGGACACGAAGTCCGCGTTGCACACCATCAGTCCCGCGAACAGGCAGGGCACGCCCCCGCAGTACAGGTCCTTGTTGAAGTCGTGGCTCGCGGGATCGTTCTGGAACCAGCCGCCCCCGCCGTAGCGCAGCACCTGCTCCTTGGCGAGCTTCTCGCCCGGGCCGGGCCTGGAGGGCCGGGCGGCCTGGGCCTGGGTGACGAATCCCCAGCCGCCGATCGCGGCCATGGCCCCCACCACCTTCAGGAAATCGCGCCGGGCCACGCCGATCGCGGCCAGCCGGGACTCGAAGAGATCGATCTGCTCATCCGGGATTCGCATGGACGTTCCTCCGTTGTGTGTTCGCGATGGACGCGAGCGCCGGGCCCGGGCCGAGCGCGGCCGGCTCACTTCATCTGGGGGTCGAGGGCGTCGCGGACGCCGTCGCCGAGGAAGGTGAAGGACAGCATGGTCACGGCAATGGCGATCGACGGGAACACGCACAGGTACCAGTACGATCGGAGGTACTGCTGGTTCTCGCCCACCATCTGGCCCCACGAGGGGGTGGGCGGGTTGATGCCGACGCCGATGAAGGACAGCGCGGCCTCGGTGAAGATCGCCTCCGGGATCCCGAACGTCACCGACACCACGAGGGGAGTCAGCGCGCTGGGCAGCACGTGGCGGCCGAGGACCCGGGCCATGCCGGCCCCCAGGGCCCGGGCGCCCTCCACGAACTCCCGCTCCTTGATGGCCAGCACCTGCGCCCGCATCTGCCGGGCGATACCCACCCAGCCGGTGAGGCCAAGGGCGATGAAGATGTTGACGAGCCCGGCCCCGAGCATGGACATGACCAGGATCACGAAGAGGAGCCGCGGGAATGCGTACATGACGTCGACGAATCGCGTGAGGAAGAGGTCGACCCGCCCGCCGAGGTACCCGGACAGCACGCCGATGGGCACGCCGATGGCCACGACGATGACCTGCGCGCCGAGGCCGACCAGCATCGACACCCGCGCCCCGTAGATCATGCGCGACAGGACGTCCCGCCCGAGCTGATCGGTGCCGAGCGGGTAGTCCCACGACGGGAAGTCGTAGATGCGGCCGAAGTTGGCCTTGGTGTACGGGTACGGGGCCAGCCAGTCCGCGAAGATGGCGACCAGGCACATCAGGATGACGGTCACCCCTCCTGCCACCGCGAGCCGGTTGCGGAGGAGCCGGCGCCAGGCATCCCGCCACAGGCTCGACCCGCGCACGTCGCCGCGCGCGCCGGGCAGCGCTGCCGCCGGCGAAGCGCCACCCGGCCGGCCGAGGCTAGTATCGGATGCGGGGGTCGATAGTGCCATACACGAGGTCGACCACGAGGTTCATGACCGTGAGGAAACCGCCGTATAGCAAGATCACCGCCATGATCATCGGGTAGTCACGCCCGGTCATGGACAGCACGAAGAAGCGGCCCATCCCGGGCACGCGGAAGATCGACTCCACGAAGAACGACCCCGTGCCGACAGCGGCGAACATCGGCCCGAGCAGGGTCACCACGGGGATGAGAGCGTTCTTCAGCACGTGCTTCAGCACCACCGGCCGCTCGGCCAGGCCCTTGGCGCGCGCGGTTCGCACGTAGTCGGACCGGATGACCTCGATCATGCTCGAGCGCGTGAAGCGCGCGATGATGCCGAGGGGCCCGAGGGCAAGGGTCACGGTAGGCAGCACCCAGGCGCGGGGCGATTCCCAGCCACCCGTCGGGAAGAGCGGGAGCATCAGCGAGAAGATCACGATGAGAAAGACGGCCAGGACGAAGTTCGGCACGCTGACGCCGAGGGTGGCGAGGGCCACCGAGAGGTAGTCCCACGAGCGATTCTGGTACACGGCGGCGAGGATGCCGAGGGTGACGCCACCGGCCACGGCAAGGGCAAGCGCCATGCTGCCGAGCAGCAGCGAGGTCGGAAACGTGTCGGCCAGGATCTCGTTCACCGAGCGGGTCTTGTAGATGAACGAGTTCCCGAAGTCGCCGCGCACGGCCCGGCTGATGAAGATGAAGAACTGCTCCCAGAGCGGCTTGTCGAGCCCGTACGCCTCGGCGAGGTTCTTCTGGGCCTCGGGAGACAGCGCGTTGGCGCCCTCGGCGACGGGATCGAGCGGGCTCCCGGGGGTGGCGTGCATCACCAGGAACGTGACGAGCGCCATGGCGAGGAGGGTGGGTACCAGCCAGACAAGCCGATAGACGGTGTATCCGAGCAACCAGTCCTCCCGCTCCGGTTCTCCGCTCCCGACGACCCGGCGCCGAGGTTGCCGTAATATCCCGCAAAGGTTGAGCGAAGTCAACTTGCCGCCGGTTCCCGTGCAGCGACCGGAAGGCACTCGCCCGCCCCTCCGGCCTCCCCGGCCCGTCCCCCGCCCCGGGGCGCCGTGTTACCCTGACCGTCGCATGGCGACTCGCGTACCCGTCACCGTGCTGCCCGGTGCCCACACGCTCCAGGTGGAGCCGGGCACCACCATCCTGAGAGCGGCCCACGAGCAGGGCGTGGACATCACGGCCACGTGCGGGGGCCGGGGCCGATGTACTTCCTGCCGGGTGAAGTTCATCGCCGGCCCGGCGCCGCCGCCGACCATCATGGACCAGCTCCAGCTCGGCGACGCCCTCGTGCGCGAGGGATACCGGCTATCGTGCCAGGCCCGGGTGACGGAGGCCATCACCGTCCAGGTCGCGCCCCCCCTCGACGAGCACACCTTCCAGATCCTGGGCACTGGCGCGTCCCGGGAGGCCCTGTCGGCGGTGATCATCGACGCCGGGGTGCGCAAGCAGGTCGTGAAGGTGAGCCTGCCGCGCGAGGAGCATCAGCAGACCTCCGATCTCGAGCAGCTCCTGGCCGCCACCGGCGGAGCCACCGACGACGTCGGCCCGGAGATCCTCAAGACGCTGCCGGCCGCCCTGCGGGAGCACGAGGGCGAGGTCACGGTGACCACCTTCGGCGCCCGCCTCCTCGCCGTCGAGCCCGGCGACACCGCCCTCCTCAAGTTCGGGCTGGCCGTGGACGTCGGCACCACCAGCGTGGTGAGCGCCCTCATGGAGCTCGAGTCCGGGGAGCAGCTCGCCGCCGTCTCCTCCCTGAACCCCCAGGCCGTGTTCGGCGCCGACCTGATGTCCCGGATCGCCTTCGCCCAGGGCACCCCCGGCAACCTCCGCAAGCTGCAGACCCGGATCATCGGCCTGCTGAACCAGCATATCGAGGAGCTGTGCCGCGAGTCGGGCGTGCTCGCCCGCTGGATCTACAAGGTGGCGGTGGTCGGCAACACCGGCATGCACCATCTCCTGCTCGGGATCGACCCCTCGTTCGTGGGCCTGTCCCCGTATGCCGCCGTCATGCGCCACCCGCTGGTCGTATCCGCCCGCGAGCTGTTCCTCCGCGTCAATCCCGAGGCGCGGGTGTGCCTCTTGCCCATCGTGGCGGGGTTCGTCGGCGCCGACGCGGTGGGGGTCACCCTCGCCACGCGCATCGACCGGAGCCCCGAGATCCGGGCCGCCGTGGACATCGGCACCAACGGCGAGACCATCCTCGGCTCCCGGGAGCGGCTGTGGGCCTGCTCGGCCCCCGCCGGACCCGCCCTCGAGGGCGCGCAGGTCCGGCACGGGATGCGGGCGGCGGCGGGCGCCATCGACCGGGTCTGGCTCGAGGACGGCGACCTGCGCGTGCACGCCCTCGGGGAGGCGGCCGCCCAGGGCATCTGCGGATCGGGGATCGTGGACGCCGTCGCCGCGCTCCTCGACGCCGGCGCCGTGGACTGGACGGGCCTCATCGACGTCGACGCCCGGGATCGGCTGCCCGCGCCGCTCCGCGCCCGCGTGCAGATGCGCGGCGAGGACCGCGTGGTGGTGCTCGCGCGACCGGGCGAGGCCGGGGCCGTCCACGAGATCGCGATCAGCCAGGAGGACGTGCGCCAGGTACAGCTCTGCAAGGCGGCCATCGCCTCCGGGGTGATCATGCTTCGCTCCGTGGCGGGGTTGGAGGACGCCGACCTGGCCGAGCTGATGCTCGCCGGAGGCTTCGGCAACTACCTGTCCATCCGGAGCGCCCTGCGCATCGGCCTGATCCCGCCGCTGCCCGCCTCGCGCATCCGCTACGTGGGCAACGCCGCCATCCTGGGTGCCCAGCTCGCCCTCATGTCCGAGCACGAGCGAGCCCACGCCGAGCACATCGCCCGCCGCATCGAGCACGTGTCGCTGGCCGCGCACCCGGACTTCCAGGACGTCTTCGTCAACGCGATGAACTTCCCCCGGACGGATCCGGCGAATGCCGCGGCCGGCCGGCCGAACGAGGCCCCGGCGTGAAGCTGCCGGCGGCCGTCGCCGGGGCCACCGCCGGCCCGCTGATCCAGGACATCGACGCGCGCTGGCTCATGGCCTACGCCGCCGGTCTCGGCGATATCGCGCCCGACTATCTCGACACCCTGCGGCCCGGCGGCATCCTCGCCCACCCGGTGTTCCCCGTGTGCTACGAGTGGCCGCTCGTGCTCGCGCTGCGCGCGCGCGCCATTCCGGAGGCGCTGGCGACCCGCAGCGTGCACGCCACGCACGACCTCGTCATCCACCGGCCCCCGCGACCGGGGGACCGCCTCCGCAGCACGGCGAGGGTGCAGGACGTGCAGGCGCGCGCACCCGGCGCGTACGTCCTGGTACGCGTGGAGACGGTGGACGCCGCAGGCGCGCCTGTCACCACCACCGAGTACGGGAGCCTCTACCGCGGCGTGGCGTGCGAGGCGCCGGCGGCCACGGGCGGCGCCCCGCCTCGGCCCGCCGAGGATCGTCCTCTCGACGCCGGCGAACCCTGGACGGCCGACATCCCGGTGGACGCCGGCCGCGCGCACATCTACACCGAGGGCGCGCGCATCTGGAACCCGATCCACACCGACCGCGAGGTGGCGCGCGGAGCCGGGCTGCCCGACATCATCCTGCACGGGACGGCCACCCTCGCCCTGGCGGTCTCGGCCGTCCTCGCGCGCGAGGGACCGGCGGCGGCCCCGCGGGTGCGGCGCGTCTCCTGCCGCTTCGGCGCCATGGTCCGGATGCCGGCCACGCTCACCGTGCGCGCCCGCGCCACCGGCGAGGCCCCGGCGGCCCGGAGCATCGCGTTCGAGGTCTTCGCCGCCGGGCCCCGGCCCGCCCTCCGCGACGGCCGGCTTGTGCTCACCCGCCAGGGCGACGGCGCATGACCAAGCGCGAGCGCATCCAGGCCGTGATCCGGCGCGAGCCGACCGATCGACCACCCTATGCGCTCTGGCGCCACTTCCCGGCCGTCGACCGGTCGGCGGCGGCGCTGGGGCAGTCGACCCTCCGCTTTCACGAGCGCTACGGACCGGACCTTCTGCGGATCACCCCCGCCCCCGCCAGCGTCGTCGAGGACTGGGGCGCCACGGAGGGGGACGAGGTCGGCGCCGACGGCACGCGGCCCTTCGCCCGGCGCGCCATCGCGGCGTCCGGTGACTGGAACAGGGTCCGCCCCCTCGAGATCGGGTCGAACGGCTGGGGCGCATGCGTCGAGGCCACCATCCGCGTGGTCATCGATCGCCGGGCCGACTGCTCCGTGATCCCCACGCTGTGGAGCGCCGTGTCCGTGGCCCACATGCTCGCCGGGGAGCGCCTCGCCCACGACCTCGCGACGAGCCCGGGCGCGGTGGCGGACGCCCTGGAGGTGATCACCGAGATGAACCTCCGCCTCGCCGAGGCCTGCTTCGCCGAGGGCGCCGAGGGGATCTTCTACTGTGTCCAGCACGTCGGGCCTGCCCTCGACACGGCCGAGGCCTACGCGCGATTCGGCGAGCCGCTCGACCGCCGCGTGCTCGAGGCCGTGCGGCGGCGAGGCGCCATCGCCATCGTGCACGCATCGGGCCCGAGCGCGCGGCTCGACCGGCTCGCCACCCTCCCCGCCGATCTCTGGAGCTGGAATGACCGGCGGACGGGACCGTCGATCCGCCAGGGCCTTGCCGACCTGCCCGGCGCCGCGATCGGGGGGCTCGACCCGTGGACCACGCTCCGGCACGGCACGGCCGCCGAGGTGAACGCCGAGGCGCAGGATGCCATCGCGCAGGCGGGAGGCCTCGGCCTCGTCGTGGGACCGGGCGACGTCCTCCAGGCGGACACGCCCGATGGCAACCTCGTGGAGCTGGCGCGCTCGCTCGGCGGCCAGGTGAAACTCGGGCTGTTCAAGCCCCAGGGGTGAGCGGGCCGGCCGTCCCCGGACCGCTACTTGCCGACGTTGAACCGGAAGTGGCAGATCTCGCCGTCCTGGACGGCGTACTCCTTGCCCTCCAGGCGGAACTGACCCCGCTCGCGCGCGACCGCCATCTCGCCCTCGGCCGCGACGAGGTCGGGGTAGGACACCACCTCGGCCCGGATGAAGCCCCGCCCGATGTCGGAGTGGATGGTGCCGGCGGCATCCTGGGCCCTTGTGCCGCGCGCGATGGGCCAGGCGCGCACCTCGTCCTCGCCCACCGTGAAGAAGGAGATCAGCCCGAGCAGGTCGTAGCAGTCGCGCAGTACGCGCTTGATCGCCGGCTCCGCCAGCCCGAGGTCGGTCAGGAAGGCCGCCTGCTCCTCGCCGGCGAGCTGGGCCACCTCGGCCTCGATGACCGCCGACACCCAGCCCACGCGCGTGTGCGGGCGGGCGGCCACGGCCGCGAGGCCGAAGCGCTCCACCCCGGACGGGCCCAGCGCGATGTCCTTCTCCGCGACGTTCAGGACGTGCAGGATCGGCTTCTGGGACAGGAAGGTGAAGCCGCGAATGGCCTTCTCCTCCTCGTCGGAGAGCGCCACCGCCCGGAGCGGTGTCTCGGCGCCGAGGGCAGGAGCGAGCCGCCGCAGGATCTCCTGCTCCTTCACGTCGGCATCCATCCGGCGCTTCTTGATGGACGCCTCCAGCCGCTCGAGGCGGCGCTCCACCACCTCGAGATCGGCGAGGATCAGCTCCACCTCGAGGTCGTCGATGTCGGCGGCCGGGGTCGGCGCCGCACCCGCCGCATCGGGGAAGGCGCGCACCACGTGGAGGAGCGCGTCCGCGCTCCGGAAGTCGCGGGCCTCGAGCCCCTGCCGGTCGCCCTTGCTGATGCCGGCAAGGTCCACCACCTCGAACGAGGCGTACGTGGTCTTCTTCGGCGTGAACAGGGCGGAGAGGCGGCCCACGCGCTCGTCGGGCACGCGCGCGATGCCGAGGTGTGTCTCGCCTCGCGGCCCCCCGAACGAGGAGGTCGGCGCGCTGGCGCCGGTCAGGAGGTTGAAGAGCGAGGTCTTGCCACTGCCCGAGAGACCAACCAGCCCGATCTTCATGCGCCGTTCATGCTACCACGAGCGCGCCGCACCCCCCACCGCCCGCCCGTCGATGCCGTCGATGCGCCTGCTGGTCGCCGGCATCGGCGCGCAGACGCGGAAATGAAGTAGACTTTCCCTCATGGCCAGGCCCCCCGGCCTCATCCGCGGTCGCCGCCCGGCGGGGGCGGCCGCGCTCGCCGGCCTCGCCGTGGCCACGCTCGTGGCCATCCGGCTCGTGGGGGGCGCGGACGCCCAGCCCCCAGCCGCCCCCGCCGGTGCGCTGACGCTGGCGGCGCCGCTCTACGAGCAGCTCGCCGCCCTCAAGGGGCTCGCCCGGGGCCTCGGCCCGCCCCCGATCGAGATCCGCACCCGGGAGCAGAATCGCCGCTTCATGGAGCAGGAACTGGACCGCCGCTACTCCCCGGCCCGCCTCGAGGCGGATCGCAAGGGCCTGGTGGCGTGGGCTCTCATTCCTCCCGACTACGATCTCCGGGGCCTGTTCCTCGATCTCGTGCAGGAGCAGGCCGTCGCGTACTACGACCCTCGCGCCAAGGTCATGGTCCTCGGCGACTGGCTGACCCCGGTCGAGCAGCACGCCGCGCTGCTCCACGAGCTCGTGCACGCCCTGCAGGACACCATGACGCCGCTCGACCAGTTCCTGACCCCGAGTCCCGGGCGGGGCGACCAGGTCCTCGCCCGCCAGGCCCTCATCGAGGGCGAGGCGATGGGCGTGATGATCGAGACCATGCTGCAGACGCAGGGGCTCGACTTCGCCGCCCTGCCCGACACCAACTCGCTCGGGGGTGTCATCGCCGGGAGCGCCGGCGGGCCGGTCATCGCCCGCGCTCCCCGGTTCCTGCGCGAGCTCCTGCTGTTCCCGTACGTCGAGGGCCTGAGCTTCGTGCACGCCTTCCGCAAGCTCCGCCCCTGGGCGGCCATTGGCGAGCTCTACCGCGACCCACCCCGCTCGAGCGCCCAGATCCTCCACCCCGAGCAGCGCCTGGGGGGCAACCGCCTCGATCCCATCGCGGTGGCGCTGCCGGATCTCGTCGAGCTGGCGCCGGGGCTGCGCGAGGCGGCCAACGACGAGATGGGGGAGTTCGCCCTGGGCGCCGTGCTCGCGCAGGAACTCGGGGACGGGGCGGGGCGCCAGGCCGCCGTCGGATGGCGGGGCGATCGCTACCGGATCTGGGAGGACGACGCCGGCCGCCTCGCCCTCGTCTACCTCGTCATCATGGACTCCGACGCCGGCGCGACCCGCCTGGCCGGTACCTTCACGCGACTGGTCGAGCGGCGCCATCCGGCCCTCCTCCGCCGCGGCGTCCCGGGGCCGGTGTCGCTCACCACCTGGGAGGACAGCGGCCGGAGCTTCGCCGTGGAGAAGCGCGGCGCCGAGGTGCTGGTGGTCGAGAACCTGCCGTCCTCCGCGGCCGCGGGCGCCCGCGACGCCATCTGGCGCAGTCGCGACGCCCTCGCGCCGGCCACCCGTCCGTGACGGCTCCGCGCGACCGGACGGCGGGTTGACCGCATGCCCCCGCGGCCCTCCCGCGAGCTGGAAGTGGTGCCCAACCCGCATCCGGGCCGCGACTACGAGGTGAACCTCGAGATCCCCGAGTTCACCTGTGTGTGCCCCCGCACCGGCCAGCCGGACTTCGCGACCATTCGCGTGCGCTACGTGCCAGATCGGCACCTGGTGGAGCTCAGATCCATCAAGCTCTACATCTGGTCCTACCGGGACCAGGGCGCGTTTCACGAAGACGTCACGAACCGGATCCTCGATGACTTCGTGGCGGCGGCGGCCCCGCGATGGATCGAGGTGATCGGCGACTTCGGCGTACGCGGTGGGATCAAGACCGTCGTTCGCGCCACCCACGGCACTCCCCCGGCCGGAAGTCGATAGCGGTTAGCCGGCGAGGGAGAGCAGGACCATGCCGGCGAGCATGACGAGGGCGCCCGGGGCGATCTCACGCACCGTCTGGCGCTCCCCGAAGACGAGGGCGCCGATGACCATCGCGAAGAGGATCTCGACCTGCTTCACCGCTTCCACGTAGGAGGACAGGGTGAGCAGGTACGCGATGCCCTGGCTCACCGTGGTCAGGGCGGCGAAGAACCCGAGGCCGAGGAACTCCTTCCAGTATCGCGGCACCTGGGCGAAGTGCCGGCGCGAGGTCCAGAGCACCAGCGGCGTGATCATGAGGCTGGCCGCCACGTAGCCGCCGAGCGTGCCCATGTACGGGTCCGACAGCTGCATGGCCCACTTGATGGTGACGACGGAGGGCGCAAAGAACAGGGCGGACAGCAGCGTCCATCGCAGCCCGGCGTCGGTGAAGAGCACGGCAAGCGGCGCGTACCAGGCCACGCGCGCGCGCTGGACGTTCAGCAGGTAGACGCCGCTCATGCTGAGCAGCACCCCGGCCACCCCGACGGCGGTCGGCCGCTCGTGCAGGGTGACGTAGCCGAGGCCGAGGAGCACGAGCAGGCTCACCTTCCAGAGCGGCGTCACCAGCGAGATCGGCGCGAGCTTGAGGGCCTTGGACAGGGCGAGTGTCGAGACGATCTGGCAGCTCGCGAACAGGACACAGGCCCCGGCGAATCCCGGCTTGATGACGGGCACCCCGCGCCAGAGCACGAACAGCGCGGCGAAGGGCAGGAGAAAGGTGAAGCGGCCCCAGACGTTGATGTACTCGTCGAGCGAGTGCCCCAGCCGCTTCATCACCGTGTTCCGCAGCACCTGACAGAGCGCGGCGGCGACGGCCAGGGCGAACCACATGCGGCGGATTCTATCCCGGGTCGCGCGCGCCCCCCGCCCCTTTGCGCCGGCCCGGGAGCGCGTGGGCCCCGGCCGACTGCCGCGAGCCGGCCCTCGGCCGAGGCCGCAGGGACAGCGCCGCGCTCTTCTCCGGCTTCACGTTGGCGGTGCGGCGGGCGGCCGGGGCCTCGCCCCGCCCGCTACAGATAGCCGTAGCTCGACCAGCCGCCGTCCGCCGTCAACACTTCGCCGGTGATGAACGAGGCCGCTGGCGAGGCCAGGAAGACCGCGACCTCGCCGATCTCCTCCGGCGTGCCCAGGCGCCCCATCGGAGTGCGGCGGGCCAGCCTGGCGACATCGAGGACGCCGCGCGCGGCGAGGCCCGCGATGAATGGGGTCTCGATGTAGCCCGGCGC
This sequence comes from Binatia bacterium, assembly GCA_035544455.1. Lineage (GTDB taxonomy): Bacteria > Methylomirabilota > Methylomirabilia > Rokubacteriales > CSP1-6 > DATKEI01. The sequence continues at coordinate 14,411 of DATKEI010000089.1, forward strand.
AATGCAGTTCACGCGCACCCCGCGGGCGGCCCACTCGATCGCCATCACGCGCGTCATCATGTCGACGCCCGCCTTCGACACGCAGTAGGCGAGGCGCTGCGGGAACGGGACGGCGCCATTCATCGACCCGACGTGAACAATGGTGCCACTGGCCCGGGCCAGCATGCCCCGGACCACCTCCCGGCTCAGGAGGAAGTACGCATTCAGGTTCAGGTCGAGAGTGTACCGGTAGTCGGCCTCGGGCAGGTCCTCGGTCGGCGCCACCCGGGGCTGCCCGGCATTGTTCACGAGGATGTCCACCGTGCCCCCGAGCGCGGCCGTGCCTTCGGCGGCCAGTCGCCGGACTCCGTCTGAGCCGGACAGGTCCGCCGCGACGGGCAGCGCGGCCGGGCCGAGGTCGCGGGCCACGGCCGCGCAATCCTCGGCGCTCCGCGAGTTCACGACGACCCGCACGCCCTCGCGGACGAACGCCCGCGCGATGGCCAGGCCGATGCCCTTCGTCGAACCCGTGACGATCGCGGTCCGGCCGGCGAGCCGAGCGTCGGGCATCGTCACGCCTGCGGGAAGACCGCGACCTTGATGGCCTCTGGGGTGCGGTGCGCGGCGAAGGCCGCCCCGATGTCGGCGAGGGGAAAGCGGTGGGTGACGAGCGGGTCGGCCCGCACGGATCCGGAGGCGAGAAGGCGAACGGCCTCCGCGAACTCGTCCTGGTAGATCATCGAGCCGGCGATGCTGATCTCCCGGCGCACCACCGGGAAGAAGCTCAGCGACGACGGCTCGTGCGGCAGGCCGGTCAGCACGATCCGTCCCCCCGGGCGCACGAGGTCGATCGCCTGCGCCACCGCCTCCGGGGTCCCCGCCGTCTCGATCACGAGGTCCACGCCCTCCCGGCCCGAGAACTCGCGAGCGGCCAGCGCGGGATCGCCCGCGGCGATGGCGGCGACCTGGTCGGCTCCGACGGCCCGGGCCAGGTCGAGCCGCCGCCCGCTCCGGGCCACCGCGAGCACCCGGAGCCCGCGCCCCTTGAGGACCTGGACCGCGAGAAGACCCAGGGATCCCACGCCCAGCACGGCGGCGCTCTCGCCGGGCGCGGGGTGTCCGCGCCCGACGGCGCGGACCACCACCGCGAGCGGCTCCACGAGCATCAGGCGCGCATCGTCGACGTCGGCCGGCGCCGGCCAGCAGCAGCGCCCGGGGACCTTCACCAGCTCCGCGAAGCCGCCGTCGACGTCGATGCCGACCGCGACCCGGCCGAGGCACAGGTTGCGGTTCCCCTCCCGGCACAGGGGACAGGTGCCGCAAGAGTAGTTCGGCTCCACGGCGACCCGATCGCCGATCTGCACCGGCGCTGCCGGGCCGTGACGCACCACGGTACCGACCAGCTCGTGGCCCATGACGAGCGGGTAGCGGACGGGCCGATCTCCGCTCCAGATGCGGTAGTCGGTGCCACAGAGCCCGATGGCAGCGACACGCACCAGCACCTCGTCGCCGTCGACGTCCGGCGGCGCCACGGACTCGACCCGCAGGTCCCGGGGCCCGTGCAGCACCGCGGCGCGCATGCCCCCGCCCCGCCCGTCAGGCCGCGCTGTGGCCACCATCGAGGAACACCGTCTG
>DATKEI010000090.1:0-5959 GCA_035544455.1 Binatia bacterium
GCGCAACGGCTGGATCTCGTTCGAGCCGGTGGAGGGCAGCCTGGGCGTGCTGGCGGACTACATCGGCCCGCACAAGATCCTCTGGGCGACGGACTACCCGCATCCCGACGGCTTCTTCCCGGGAGCGCCGGAGATGATCGCGCGGCGGCCGGGGCTGTCCGCGGAGGCCAGGCGCCAGATCCTGGCCGGCGGCGCCATGGGCTTCTACGCGCTGACCTAGGCGCGGGAGGCCGAGCATGGCCGAGACGCCGAAGCTGGACGAGCTGGTGGACGTCGACGCGGGGACCATCAGCCGCGAGATCTTCGTCAACGAGGAGATCTACCGGCAGGAGCAGGAGCGCATCTTCGCCCGCGCGTGGCTGCTGGTGGGCTTCGAGAGCCAGATCCCGCAGCCGGGCGACTTCGTCGCGTCCTCCATGGGCGAGGAGTCCGTCATCCTCTGCCGCGACCGCGCGGGAGCCGTCCACGTGTTCCTCAACTCGTGCCGGCATCGCGGCATGAAGGTGTGTCGCTACGACGAGGGCAACACCCGCGAGTTCCTCTGCCCCTATCACGGCTGGAGCTACGCCACCGACGGCACGCTGGTCGGCGTGCCCCACCAGAAGGACGCCTACGGGGCGCAGCTCGACCGGTCCCGCTGGGGCCTGGTCGAGGCGCCGCGGATGTGCCGCTACAAGGGCACGGTGTGGGCCAGCTGGGACCCGGCGGCGCCGCCCTTCCTCGACTACCTGGGCGGCTACGCCCTCTACCTCGACCTGCTGCTCGACGCGTGGGACGGCCGCGAGGGCGGCGCCGAGGCGATCGGCGGGGTCCACAAGTGGCTCGTCCCATGCAACTGGAAGTTCCCGGCGGAGAACTTCTCCGGCGACCGCTACCACGGGGTGAGCCATCGCTCGGTGGACATGGTCGGCATCGGGCCGAGCGGTAAGGGCCGTCGCGACATGCAGGAGCGCAACGAGGCGCGCTCGCTCGACGTGACCTTCCCCGACCTCGGCCACTCGATGATCGCCTTCCTGCGGCCGCCCGACGCGCCCCTCGCCCCCGCCTATCAGGACTCGCCCGCCGTCGGCGAGTACTTCCGGTACTGCGAGGAGGAGCGGCGGCGCCGGCGGGGAGCCCACTGGCGCCTGTTCGGCGGCCCGGGGACCGTGTTCCCGAACGCCTCGCCCCTCGCGCGCCAGCCACGCACCATCGCGGTCTGGCATCCGCGCGGACCGCATCAGACCGAGGTCTGGCGCTGGTACCTGGTCGACGCCGACGCGCCGGTGGCGGTGAAGGACTTCCTGCGCCACTACTACATCCGCTACTCCGGGCCGGCGGGGCTCACCGAGCAGGACGACATGGAGAACTGGGGCTACGCCCACGCCGCCAGCCGCGGCACCGTCGCCCGCCGCCATCCCTACAACTACGAGATGGGGCTGGGCCGCGCCACGCGAGGCTTCGAGGACCACGGCCTGGCGTTGCCGGGCCGCATCGCCGACATCGTGCCGGGCACGGCGAGCGAGAACAACCAGCGGGGTTTCTACACGCGCTGGCGGCAGCTCATGGGCGCCGCCAGCTGGGCCGAGCTGGCGTGAGCGTCGAGGCGCATCTCGCCGAGCTGCTGCTCCAGCGGGAGATCGAGGCGTTCCTCTACCGGGAGGCTGAGCTGCTCGACGAGCGGCGCTTCGAGGAGTGGCTCGCCCTGTTCACCGAGGACGCCCGCTACTGGATGCCGATACGCCGCAACGCGCCCTCCGACGCGCCCGAGCGCGAGCGCACCCGCGAGGGCGTGGACGTCAACTGGTTCGACGAGGGCAAGGACACGCTGTCGCGGCGGGTGGCCCAGGTCCGCACCGGCGTGCACTGGGCCGAGGAGCCGCCCTCGCGCACCTGCCACATGGTCACGAACGTCCAGATCGTCCGAACGGACGGCGACGAGGCGGCGGTCAAGAGCCGCTTTCTCCTGTATCGCAATCGCGTCGAGACCGAGACCGACGTGCTGGTCGGCAAGCGCGAGGACACGCTGCGCCGGATCGCCGGGCAGTGGCGCATCGCCCGACGCATGATCCTCCTCGACCAGAGCGTACTGCTGGTCAAGAACCTGACCTTCTTCATCTAGTGTCCTGAGTCAGACGTTCGTGGACTCGCGGCGCCGGGTGGGGTGGGGGTCCTCCCCGCGGGACCGTATCTTCTGCGGATCGCCGAAGCCACCACCACCCATCTCGTGGCCCCATTGAGTGCCGGGAGCGCTCCGCGACACAGCGTGTCCCGCGGGGAGGGCCCCCACCCCGCCCGGCGCTTTGTCGGCACATCCCTGACCGGGACACCAGGTCCGCGGCGACCTTGACGGGGTGGCCTGGCTCCCCGCACCATCGAGCCCATCGTGGGCACGACGCAGGACGCCTCCGGCTCGCCGCCCGCCGGCGCCGCCCCGGCGCCGCCCGCCCCTTCGCACGGGAACCCCGCCTCCGGCGCGCGGGCCGAGGGGCGCCCCCTGCGGATCCTGCAGATCTATCCGAAGGGCGACTTCCACACGGGGGCGGCCATCCAGCTCCGGGATCTCGCCGGAGCGCTCGCCGGCCGTGGACACCGCGTGATCGTGCTCACGCGGCCGAGCGATCGGTGGGCGGCGGAGGCGTCCCGCGGCGGCTTCGTCCACCAGGGATCCCTCCGTCCCGGCGTGCGCATGCGCGATGCCTTCCACCTCGCCGGCCTTCTCCGCCGGGAGCGCATCCAGGTCGTGCACGCGCACAAGGGACGCGGGCGCACGCTGACCATCCTGGCCCGCCTCCTGGGCCCGCATCCCCCGCTGCTGATCAATCGCGGATCGAGCTTTCCGCTCGACCTCGCCGCGCGCCTCATCGATCGCACGCCCCTGGTCGACCGCGTGGTCGCGGTGTGCGAGGCCATCCGGGCCGACCTCGTCAGGCAGGGGATCCCGGAGAGGAAGATCGAGGTCGTGTACTCGGGAACCGACACGGACCACTTCGATCCCGCCCGGGCGCGCGGCGATCGGATCCGGGCCGAGCTCGACCTGCCTGCCGGCGCGGGGCTGATCACCCAGATCGGCGTCCGCGGCTCCAAGGGCAACCCCGACGTCCTGCGCGCCTTTGCGCGCGTGCTCGCCTGGCGGCCGGATGCGCGGCTGCTGCTCGTGGGGGCGCGGCCCGCGCAGCTCCCGCCCCTTCAAGCCCTCGGTGCTGGCCTGGGGCTCGGGGGCGCGCTGACTCTCTGGGGATACCGCGACGACATCTCCGACATCCTCGCCGCCTCCGACGTGTGCGTGGATGCGTCGGCCGTGGGGCTCGGGATCACCGGCACTCTGCGCGAGGCCCTGGCCATGGAGACGCCGGTCGTGGCGGTGGAGGCGATGGGAAACCCGGAGCTGGTCGTCCCGGAACGCACCGGTCTGCTCGTCCCGCCCGGTGACCCGGAGGCCCTGGGATCCGCGATGCTCCGCCTGCTTGGCGACCGCGCATGGGCGACGGCCCTCGGCCGCGCCGGCCGCCGGCTCGTCCGCGAGCAGTTCTCGACCGAGGTCAAGGTGCGGCGTCTCGAGGCTCTCTACGAGCGCCTCTCTGCGCCCCGGCGCCGGGGCTCAGCCGGCTGATCCGGAGCCGCGGCGGCCGCGCCGGTCGAGCGCGGGGCCGGGCCGCGTGGGGAGGGTCGCGGATCGGCCGCCGTCAGTCCAGGTCCGCCCCGCGAACTGCCGAACGGGGTCGCCGGCCGGCGGCGCGCCCTTCTCCCCCGGGGCGGGCGTTCCGTTACGGCGCATCATGTCGTGGCTCCCTCCGGGCGGTTCGTCGATCGGCCGGCCATGGCCGGAACCGGGTTCATCACCGCCGCGATCAGCGTCAGCCGTCCTGTCGCGGACGAGCGCGCCCGGGGCGAGCAGCCGTCGTCACGGCGAGACGGGGCGGCGAACGAGAGCCCGGAAGATGACGAGATGGCCGGCCCAGGCGGCGAGCACGAGCACGGCGGGCAGCCACACGAACGGCGGATAGGTGACCCACAGGGCGAGAGAGTCGTCGCCGAACCAGCGGAAGGGTGGGTTCGAGACCACGGCGACGGCCACGACGTTCGCGAGGAGCGCGAGGCCGGCCACGTTCCACAGCCCGACCACCCACCGTGGCACGCGCCACCGCGCGAGGGCGATGGCGAGCAGGCCGGCGCTGATGCCTGTCAGGATGTCGAGGTTCCGGCCCGAGTAGCTCATCTGGATCGGCATCACGCCATCGAGGTGGGCCTGGTGCATCAGGAGCTCGAGCGGCAAGCGGAAGACCTGCACGCCGACGAGCGCGGCCAGGGGAAGGCGGGCGAGCCGCACACCGATGGGCGATGCGGCGATGGCGATGCCGAGGGCCGCGATGACGGCAAGGAGGACGGCGAGAGGAGGCGGGGCCGCGTCGAACGCGCGGAGGGCGCCCGTGGCGGCCACCGCCCAGCAGAGAAGCATCCAGACGGCCGCGGCCGCGGCGGTTCGCGCCAGCCAGCGGCGCCGGCTCGACGGATTTCCCATGCGGCGGCCCCCGATGGCCACCCCCAGCACGAACGCGAACGCCACCAGCAGGGGCAGGACGACGAGGCCCGCGGTGACGAGTGCGGAGGCATCCGGTGCCGTGTCCAGACCCTGCATCGATTGCTGCCCGTCCCGCCTCCGCGCCGTTCCGCGCCGGGTCGCCACGACCCGCCGCACCCCGACTGGGCCCGAGTATACGGTCCGTGGCGGAATTGACACCCCCTGCAGTTTCCCCTACGATTCCGCCATGGATCGCGAGGCCATAGCCGTCCGTCCAGGGAGGTGAGGACATGACTTGGGAAGCCCCTGAGTTCGTCGAGGTGAGAATGGACGCCGAGATCAACTCGTATCAGGACGACCTCGATCGGGAGCAGGACGACCGGTTCTAGGGAAGGTCGATTCAGCGACCACCCCGGCCCCCCGGGTCGGTCCACCGGGGGGCTGTCGTGTCTCTGACGGCGCAGCCTGCTGCGTCGAGTTCCGTCGCGGGCGCGGTCCTCACGGTCGATGGCAGGGGCCGATGAGCGACCGCCCTGCGGTCTCCGGTGCGGCGGATGGCGGGACCCCGCCCGAGCTCGGCGCGGTCCGGCCCGGGGAGCAGCTCGACTGGAATGCCCTCGCGGCGTGGCTCCGCCCGCGCCTGGCCGAGCTCTCTCTCGACGCGGCCGGACCGCTCGAGGTCCTGCAGTTTCCGCACGGCGCCGCGAACCTCACCTATCTCCTGCGGCTGGGCGGTCGCGAGCTCGTGCTGCGCCGCCCGCCTTTTGGCGAGCTGGCCCCGGGCGCGCATGACATGCGCCGGGAGCACGCCGTGCTTTCCAGGCTGTGGCGCCACTTCGACCGCGCGCCGCGCGCCTACCTCTACGGCGACGACCCCGCGGTCGTGGGCGCTCCGTTCTTCGTGATGGAGCGGCGGCAGGGCGAGGTGGTCCGCGGAGTCCTGCCCGCGTCCATGCGCGGTCTCCGGGACGTGGGCCGGCGGCTTGGCCTCGCCCTCGTCGACGCCATGGCAGACCTGCACGTCCTCGATCCGGCTGCGTGCGGCCTGGCCGAGCTCGGCCGGCCGGCCGGGTTCGTCGAGCGCCAGGTGTCCGGCTGGGCCCGGCGCTGGGAACTCGCGCGGCCCGAGCGCTCGCTGCCCCTGATGGAGGACCTTCATCGGCGTCTGGCCGGGGCCATGCCGCCGATGTCGCGCGTGTCGGTCGTCCACAACGACCTCAAGCTCGACAACTGCCAGTTCGCGGCGGCCGACCCGGACCGGGTGAGCGCCGTCTTCGACTGGGACATGGCCACCCTTGGCGACCCGCTGATCGACCTCGGCACGCTCCTGAACTACTGGCCCGATCCCGCTGACCCGGGGTGGTCCGCGCGGTCGACGTATCCCGGCCTGGCCGCCATGGGGCTGCCGCCGCGCGCCGAGATCACCGCCCGCTACGCGTCGCGCACCGGCGCCGACCT